>JAISYS010000024.1 GCA_031269735.1 Candidatus Endomicrobiellum cubanum
TTAGAAAAAACAAAAATTAGATGTTTTTATATAAAACTAACTCTTTGGGTTCCCTCTTTCCTCCTTTTTTCTGAATAAATTTCCCCTTTTTTTCGTTAAAATGGGCAAGGTAGGTACTAAAAAAAGACTATTGTTTGACAGAGCAGGAAAAAGATGTTATGAAAGTGCATCCTATTATAGGTTACAATATAATAGTTCACATACATTTTTTATCTGAAATTGCTCCTTTAATTTTATACCACCAAGAATGGTATAACGGTCAAGGTTATCCAGAGGGTTTAAAAGGCGAAGAAATTCCTCTTGGCTCAAGAATAACTTCTGTTATAGACGCTTATGATGCTATGACGTCTGACAGACCATATAGGAAATCTTTAGGTAAAGAGGCAGCAGTAGAAGAACTTATCAGAGGTTCTGGAACTCAGTTTGATCCAAGAGTTGTTGATGTTTTTGTATACATTTTAACCACAGCTGAGAGTACTTAAGGAACTAGATTAATGTAAATAAAGATGATCTAAAACTGGTCTCGCCTAAGGGAGTGACTAAAAGTCATATAATCTTAGTAGGCCATTCTTGTCTTGAATTGTCAAAACACACACGGTAATTATACGCATTAGGATTTTCAGAGAAATCCTTGTATGGTTTTATATATTTACTGTTGCGCAAGAGGACTCGCTTTCCCATATTTGTACTTGGCATGCTTTAGCATTTTCTGTTTCTATAGACTTTAGCTGTTCTAAAATAAATGATGCTAAGTTTTCTGCAGTTGGATTAATTTTATTAAAAGGTTCTATTTCGTTTAGAAATTTATGATCTAAATATAAAATAATTTTATCTAGATATTTTTTTATATCTGTAAAATCTATCAACATTCCAGTATTGTCTAATTTGGTTCCGCAAAAAGTTGCTATTATTTTCCAATTATGACCGTGCAAATTTTCACATTTGCCCTTATATTCTCTAAGACAATGAGCAGCAGAAAAATTTTTTGTAACTGACAGCTTATAATTCATTTTTTACTCCAAATCTATTTTTTTAATATTTATTATTTTTTTGCCTAAAAAACGGCATCCTATTTTTTTAAATTTTATAGGATTATCACTAACATAAAATTTAAGGTTAGACTCGTTGTTATTTGCCAATAAGTTTTTTTGTATTAAAATATTTTTGACTTCCTGCGATATTGCTTGTGCAGAATCTATAATGGTAATATTTTTTTTAATATTTCTTTTTATTATTTTTTTTAAAAGAGGATAATGAGTGCAACCTAAAACAAGGGTATCAATTTTTTTATTCAAAAGAGGACGTATATATTTTTGTACAATAGCATTTGCAAAATCGCAGTTAATCAATCCTTCCTCTACAATTGGGACAAATAAAGGACAAGCTTGTTGGTACACTTTTATTTGTGCGAGTTTTTTTATCTCTTTAATATAAGAATTGCTGTTTATTGTACCTTCAGTACCTATGACACCAATTTTTTTATTTTTGGATGTAAGTATTGCAATTTTTGCCCCGGGTTTTATAACTCCTACTATTGGAATTTTAAATTTTTTTTGCAAAATAGGCAGAGTAAATGCTGTTGCAGTATTGCATGCTATAACAATTAATTTAACTTTTTGTCTAATTAAAAAAGATGCTATTTCTTTTGAAAATTTTGCGACTACATTTTGTGATTTAGAACCATAGGGTACGTGCGCAGTATCTCCAAAATATATTAGATTCTCATAAGGTAAAACCTTATGTATTTCTGACATTACTGTAAGTCCACCAAAACCAGAGTCAAAAATACCTATAGGATTATTATTTGTTATTTTCTTCTTTTGCTTTTTTTGCATAATATTTAACAATTCCTTCGTATATTGAATCTGCTACTGCAGTGCGAAACCTTTTTGTATTTAACTTTGCTTCTTCTGAGTAGTTGCTTAAAAAAGCGCTTTCTACAAGCACTGCTGGCATTTGAGCACCTCTTAAAACATAAAAGCTTGCTTGTTTTATGCCTCTATTTGGTATTTTAAGTCTTACCGGCATTTTATCTACTATAAATGCGCTAAGCTCTGATGAAGCATTCATGTATTCATTAGCTGTCATAGACCATAGCATTTCTTGTAATAGTGCACGTTTTTTGTTTTGTTTGTCTTCTAGTTCCAAAACTGAATTTTCTAAAACTGCTGTAGCCGCAGCTTCAGAATCTGTTGCTTTTTCAGACAAAAAGTAAATTTCAAATCCATTTGCGTTTTTATTCAAATTTGCGTTACAATGTATGGATACAAACAAATCTGCATTGTGTTCATTTGCGATATTTGTTCTTTCTGCAAGAGGGATAAAAGTATCATCTTTTCTTGTGAGAACTAGTTCATAATCCTTGTCATTGTCAAAAACAGATTTCAATTCTTGGACGATTGCAAGATTTATGTCTTTCTCTTTTGTACCGTTTGCGCCTATTGCTCCAGGATCTTCACCTCCATGCCCAGCATCTAAAACTATAATCTTTTTACGCTTAACAGTTTTTTTAGGATAGATCGTTGGCATTGTTTGAGTGTCGTCAACTATATTAAAACTATCGTCTGCAATAGTATCTTGCGTAAATTTTGATACGGCAATTGCGTCTAAGTTCTTGTTGTCTGTACTATTTTCATTTATAGATATAATTTGTGCCTGTTCGTAAATGGCAGTAGAAGCTATATCGTTTTGTTGTGGTGGCTCATCTTCATCCAACTCCTGATATTGTATTTCTTTAAAAACATCTTCATCAAATATTTTTATTGGTTTAGAATGAATTAGACCTATTAATATTCTATTAGGTCTAACTAACTTTTCTACTTTAAAAGATTTTACTACTTGCTGTAGATTTAGCTTCACAATTGCAGATTTTCCATAAGGATAATATTGAATATCTTTAATTATTCCATTATTTATTTCCATTGAATCTCTTTGTATTTTACCTTTTAAAATAGTTAAAGTTATGCTTTGTGATGTTTTTGTTACCGTATAAGGTAAAGGTTCATCTAAGTGTACAGTAATTTCAGAGCTTTCTTCTTTAGAGAAAAATCTCACTGCTGATATATTTGATTTATGTGTTATAGTAAGTACCAAAGAAGAAGGGTTCCATTGTGTTGTAGTTTCTGTAATTTGGGCGAATTCATTGGAAGTAAGAATTTCAGGAGGTATATAGATATTACCTTTTATAAGCCTAGATGGCAAGGACATTCTTTTTTTCTTCCGTCCAAATACTACAATTGTACTATTTGTTTTAATATCTATTTTTCTATTATTCAGGATCATTGTAATCTGAGAACTTACAGGCTTCCATTCTAAGGTTGCCTTATATATTTTAGCTACTTCTTTTATAGAAAAATATTTTGTTTGGTCAGATATTTTATATACATTAATACCACTGATTATCTGGCCATCCATAATTACGTTTACACTTTCATTTGGAAGTGTATCTTTTTGTTGGGCAAATATTGTTTTGTTGGAACCAAATATAATAAAAAACAAAAGTGATAAAAGAAATAGTTTTCTCATAGAGTCAGAGATTCTATAGATTTTTTAAAATTTGTTGAAGAGAATATATAACTTCCACTAACTAAAACATCTGCTCCTGCATTAACACAAACTATAGCTGTTTGATTATTTATTCCGCCATCAACTTCCACAAGACAATTATATTTATATTTATTAATAATACTTTTTAAATCTTTTATTTTACCAATCATGTCATCCATAAAAGACTGTCCGCCAAAGCCTGGTTCAACTGTCATAACTAGAACTAAATCTAAATAAGGTAACAAATCTTCTATTTCTGATATGTTTGTTTTTGGCTTTATTGATATACCAGCTTTAATATTATAAGTTTTTATGTCTTGTATTAACTTCTTTTTGTTGATGTCAACTTCATTGTGAAAAGTTATTAAATTTGCTCCTGATTTTTTAAAATCTTGGTAATATTTTTGAGGTTCACTAATCATAAGATGTACATCAAAAAAGAGGTTTGTGATTTTTCTAATAGATTTAACAATGTCAGGTCCTATTGTAATATTAGGGACAAAGTGTCCATCCATTACATCTATATGCAACCAATCGGCTCCAGCATCTTCTACCATTTGTATGTCTTTTTCTAAATTTGCAAAATTTGCAGAAAGAATAGAAGGTGCTACAAGAATTTTTTTCATATGTTTACTCACCAAATTAATTCATATTTATCATTGCAAGTTAATTTCATTTGTAGATATTGTTAAAGTGACATATCTAGCGTCACTTATATTTGTGTCTGGTTGAGGATATTGATTTATAATAGTATTATTTTCAATACCTTCATTACTTTCTGTTTTTATATCCAAATTAACATCATTTGCAGATGCCCAAATTTTGGCTTCTTCTATATTTAGATTTACAAAATTTGGCATAAGTATTGTTCCTTCTGGAGGGAGGCCTTCAGAAACAATTATATTTACTACAGAATCTTTATCTACTTTTTGACCTGCCTTTATATCTTGAGAGATAACACAATCTTTTTCCATTACTGCTGAAAATTTTCTTTCGACTTCTCCCATAACAAGGGTTGAGCGTTTCAAAGTAATATCGGCAGAACGTATAGTCTCTCCAACAAGATTTGGCACGTAAACAATTTCTCCGCCTTGACTTATTGTTACTTTAATTATTTTCCCTTCTCTTACTAGTATACTAGCTTGAGGATTTTGTCTTAAAATTATTCCAGAAGGTACATTTTGATTTGCCTCTTCACCATCTTTTATTAAACCAAACCCTATTTTTGAAAGCTCATCTAAAGAATCATACAGACTTTTTCCAATAAGGAGAGGTACTTCTAGTTCTTTTTTACTATGAATTAGAGAATTCATTATCATGTTAAAAGAGAAATAAATTGAAGTTCCAATAATTACTATAGTAATAAGTATTTTAATAATTTTTTTTGACAAATCTTACTCCTGTTTTGTTTTTATACATTTATTTTTAAACTTTCTAGAAAAATGGGCTGATGTTAGAGTATTATTAAAATTGTTTTTTTGACCAAGCCATTTTTGAACGTAATCTATCACCTATTGTTTCAATAGTTCTTTGACTGATTTCTTTTCTTTCTTTATTAAAAAAAGGTCTACCATTTTGATTTTCTTTAAGCCAATTATCAGCAAATTTTCCTGATTGAATATCATTTAAAATTTTTTTCATTTCTATTCTTGTTTGATCTGTTATTATACGCTTTCCTGTCACATATTCACCATATTCTGCGGTATCAGAAATCGAGTTATTCATCTTACTAAAACCACCTTCAAAAATTAAGTCTACAATTAGCTTAACTTCATGACAGCATTCAAAATATGCAATTTCTGGTTGATAACCAGCAGCGACAAGTGTTTCAAAACCAGAATTTATGAGCTCTACAAGCCCTCCGCATAAAACTGCTTGCTCTCCAAAAAGATCAGTCTCAGCTTCTTCTTTAAATGTAGTTTCTAAAACACCTCCTCTACTTCCTCCGATACCTTTAGCATAAGCAAGAGCTAATTCTTTTGCTTTACCACTAACATTTTGATCTACTGCTATTAGGCAAGGAACACCTCTTTGTTCTTCATATTGTCTTCTTACTAAGTGCCCAGGTCCTTTAGGCGCAATCATGATTACATCTAAATGTTCTTGAGGGATGATTTGTTTAAATCGTATATTAAAACCATGAGAAAAACTTAGTATAGTACCTTTTTTTATGTTAGGCTTTATATCTTCTTCCCAAACCTTTTTTTGTACTTCGTCCGGAAGTAAAATTTGTACCCAGTCTGCTTGTTTTACTGCCTCTTTAACACTAAGAGGATTCCATCCATCTTCAATAGCTTTTTTATAATTGGCTCCACCAGGCCTTTGGGCTACTATAACATTTAATCCAGAATCTTTTAAATTTAAAGCATGTGCATGCCCTTGGCTACCGTATCCTAAAATCGCTATAGTTTTATTTTTCAAAAGATTTAAATCTGCATCTTTTTCATAATACATTTTTACTTCTGCCATTTTGTGTCTCCTTTAGAATTCTATAATTATTTTGTCTTATTAGCGTGTTCTTTGTTTAAAGCTATAATGCCAGTAGAGCATATATCCTTTATACCATAAGGTAACATCATTTTTATAAAAGTGTTTATTTTATCTTCTTCAGCTGTTATTTCTATTGTTATATAGTCTAAAGACATGTCTATAATTCTGGCATTAAAAAGACCAACAAGCTTAATAATTTCTTCTCGTAAAGATCTAGGAGTATTTATTTTTATAAGAACTAATTCTCGTTCTATATAACCTTTATCTTTAAAATTTATAACTTTTATAACGTCAACTAGTTTGTTTAATTGTTTTGTAACTTGTTCCAATATTGAAGCATCTCCTTTAACTACAATGGTCATTTGAGATATTGTAGGATCATTTGTTTCATTTACTGATAGAGAATTTATGTTAAACCCACGTGCTGCAAAAAGAGTTGCAATTCTTGCAAGAACGCCAAATTTATTTTCAACTAGAACTGAAACTATGTGTCGCATTCTGCCCCCATTTACTAAATTATACAAAATACTTGATGTATAATTTGAAACGATACAAAATTAATTATCCATTCATTCTTGTGATAATTTCATCAAGAGATGCTCCATTTGGTACCATTGGGAAAATATTTTCCTCTATTTCAATCCACATATCTAAAACCACTGAGCTCTTTTCTTTTAACATTTTTATTAAAGCCGGTTTGACATCTTTTTTACGTGTTACACGCATCCCTAAAACTCCATAACTATTAGCCCATTTCACAAAATCTGGCACATAAACTGGACACAAACTTCTGCTCGGTTTATTGCACCACTCGGGGCAATTTTTACGTTTTGCAAGACAACAGTGAGAGTATCTTTTATTATAAAACATCTCTTGCCATTGTCTTACATTTCCCAAATATTGATTGTTTAATATAACGACTTTAACACTTATGTTGTTTAAAACTGCTACAGCCATTTCTTGCATATTCATTTGAAAAGAGCCGTCTCCAGCTATAACTATAACTTCTTTGTTGATAGTGCCAAATTTTGCTCCTATAGCGGCCGGGTATCCAAAACCCATAGTGCCAAGCCCTCCAGAACTTAAAAATAGCCTAGATTTTTTAGGTTTATAATATTGTGCAGCCCACATTTGATGTTGTCCAACTTCTGTAGTTATAATAGCTTCGCCCTTTGTAAGTTCTGAAATTTTTTCTATTACATATTGTGGATGTAGTTTATTATCATTTTTTTCATAAGTTAAAGGGTGTTCTTGTTGCCATAATTCAATTGTTTTTATCCAATTCTTTCTTTTTTTTGTTTTTATTAGGCTTAACATTTCTTTTAAGACAATTTTAGCGTCTCCCACAACTGGAATATCCACATTGACAATTTTGGATATTGCCGTAGGATCTATATCTATATGTATTATTTTTGCATTTTTTGCAAAATCACACACTTTACCTGTACATCTGTCATCAAATCTTGCTCCAACTGCTATAATAACATCTGCGGTTTGCACTGCTTTATTTGCGCAGAAAGTGCCGTGCATGCCAAGCATCCCTAAATTTAAATTCGTATTGTTTGAGTAAGCACCAACAGCAAGTAGAGTGTTTGTAACAGGTATATCAGATTTTTTTGATAATTCTAAGATTTCTTTTTCAGCTTTTGAAATTACTACTCCAGCGCCAATATAAAGTACAGGTTTCGTGCTACTATTTATAATTTCTGCAGCTTTTTTTATTTGCCCTGGATGTCCATTGCAATTAGGTTTATATGAGCGTAGATGTACTTTTTCTGGGTAAACAAAACTACATGTATCTTTTTGAATGTTTATTGGAATATCAACTAAAACTGGGCCAGGTTTTCCAGTTGTTGCTATATAAAAAGCTTCTTTTATAGTTTTTGCTAAATCTTTTACATTTTTAACTAAAAAATTATGTTTTGTTACAGGACGTGTTATACCTATTGTATCAGCTTCTTGAAAAGAATCTTGTCCTATTACTCTTGTAGAAACTTGACCTGTAATTGCAATTATTGGCACAGAGTCCATATAAGCTGTTGCAAGTCCAGTAACTATATTTGTAGCTCCAGGTCCTGATGTTACTATACATACTCCGGGCTTTCCTGTAGAACGTGCATAACCGTCTGCCATATGTGAAGCTGCTTGTTCATGTCTAGTTAGTATAAAGTTAAAATTTGATTTATATATTGCATCAAATATTGGGAGTGCTTGTCCTCCAGGTATACCAAATACCACCTCAACATTTTCTTTTAATAAACATTCAATTAAAATTTGAGACCCGGTTTTTTTCTCCATTTTTACCCCACAACAGCAAAAGACCTCTATTGAAAACTTTAGTAGCACACATGCTATTTTAATATAGCACCCGTATCTGCAGAGTGTACAAGCTTTGCATAGCGTGCCAAATACCCAGACTTAATTTTAGGTTCAGGCTTTATTACTTTGGCAAGTCTTGCTTTTATTTTTTCATCACTTAATTCAACATTTAAAGTTCTTTCAGGTATGTTTATATTTATAATATCACCTTCGTTTATTGCTGCTATTTGTCCTCCCAATGCTGCTTCAGGTGAGATATGCCCTATGCAAGGTCCTCTGGTTCCTCCTGAAAATCGTCCATCAGTAAGCAGTGCTACAGAATCACTTAATCCCATTCCATGTAATGTACTTGTCGGTCCTAACATTTCTCTCATGCCAGGTCCTCCTGCAGGTCCTTCATACCTTATAACGACAACATCTCCCGGAATAATTTTTTTATCAAGGATTGCTTTCATAGCGTCATCTTCGCAATTAAACACTCTAGCTCTGCCTTTAAATATTTTCATGTTTTCATTTACTGCTGCTTGCTTTACAACACAGCCATTCGGTGCTATATTACCTTTTAAAATTGCAATGCTACCTTCTTTTTTGTATGGATTTTTTGCTCTTATAATGTTTTCATCTAAAATTTTTGAAGATTTTGCTATTTCAATTATAGTTGGTCCAGTAACTGTTTTAGAGTTTCTTAAATTTTTTTGGATGGCAGATAAGACTGCAGGTATTCCACCAGCATTATCCAAATCTTCCATATAATGGTCCCCCGCGGGTTCTAAAGAAGCTATCTGAGGAGTTTTTTTAGAAATAGTGTCGAATAACTCTAGTGGAATCTTTATGCCAACTTCGTTTGCTATAGCTGGAAGATGTAAAACTGTATTTGTAGAGCCTCCTAAAGCCATATCTACGCAAATAGCATTTTTAAAAGCATTTATAGTTAAAATATCACGAGGTTTTACATTTTTTCTTATAAGTTCAACAATTTTTAAGCCTGACTCATAAGCTATTCTTTTTTTCTTTGCGCTAACCGCAAGCGCTGTTGCACACTCTTTTAAAGACATCCCCATGCTTTCAGTTAAACATGACATGGTGTTAGCTGTATACATTCCTTGGCATGCTCCAACACCTGGACAAGCTGACATTTCAAGTTCTGAAAGCTGCTGTTTTGTAATTTGTCCTGCTTGGTATTGCCCAACAGTTTCAAAAGTATCTCTGACCATAGATCGTTTTTTTTTATCGTACATACCTGTTAACATAGCACCTGCAGTTACAACGATAGAGGGAATATTTAATCTTGCAGCTGCCATGAGCATACCAGGCGTGATTTTATCGCAATTTGATAATAGTACAAGTCCATCTAACATATGTGCATTTGCTATCGTTTCAATTAAATCTGCAATTATTTCTCTTGAACCTAAAGAATAATGCATTCCACTGTGTCCCATAGCAATTCCATCGCACACTGCAGGTGCTCCAAAAATGAAAGGAACTCCACCACCTGCAGCTATCCCTCTTTCTATATATCTTTCCAAGTCGCGCATTGATGCATGCCCTGGAACTAAATCTGAGAATGAGGAAGCAATACCTATAAACGGCTTACTTATATCTTTTGGACTTATACCAGTAGAATATAATAAAGATCTATTTGGCGCTCTTAAAACGCCTTTTTTTATCTGATTGCTTCTCATGAAGACTCCGTTGTTTATTTTTTGTATAATAATTGTACAAAACTTTATCTAGTATAAACAATCAAACGATCAAGAAAATTTAATAAATAATATTAAATAACATATTATCTATCATATTATCTATAAAGTTAGAGTGTTTTTTGTCTTATCAATATCATTGAATATTTTAAGAACAGGTAATCATGATAGTTCCAGTATAACAAGATTCTACATACACTTGCACTTGAAATTTTTTTAGAAATAAGTATAATAATAAACATCATTATAAATAGAATTTGATTCCGACGTAGCTCAATGGTGGAGCAATCGGCTGTTAACCGATCGGTTGCTGGTTCGAGTCCAGCCGTCGGAGTTTTTATTAAATTAATATATTATTAAGTATGGGGATAAAATGGATACAAAATTTTCAAAAGAAGCTTTAACTTTTGATGATGTTTTGTTGATCCCAAGACATTCACAAGTGCTTCCCAAAGATGTTAAGCTAGATACAAATTTAACTAAGAAAATTAAATTAAATATTCCTCTGATGAGCGCTGGCATGGATACTGTTACAGAGTCAAAAATGGCTATAGCTATTGCCAGAGAGGGAGGAATAGGTATAATACACAAAAATATGTCTATAGAAGCCCAGTCTTTAGAGGTAGATACAGTTAAGAGAAGTGACAATGGAGTTATATATGATCCATTTTCTTTAAAAAAAGACAATACTTTAGGTGAAGCAAAAACTTTAGCTGCAAGGTACAGAATTTCAGGGGTTCCTATTGTAAATGATACTGGCAAGCTTATTGGTATTATTACAAATAGGGATATGCGTTTTGAGAGTGATGAAACAAAGAAAATTGAAGATATAATGACGAAAGACAATCTTATAACTGCAAAAGTTGGTACTTCTATACAAGAAGCAAAAGAGATACTGCAAAGTAAAAAAATAGAGAAACTTCCCTTAGTAGATGAAAATTATGTTTTGAAAGGTCTTATTACAATTAAAGATATAGAAAAAGCTATACGTTATCCAAATTCAGCAAAAGATGAAAAGGGAAGGCTTCTTGTTGGTGCAGCTGTAGGGATTACTAAAGATTTTTTTATAAGAGCAAAAGCTCTAATTGATGCAAATGTAGATGTTTTAGTTATAGATACAGCTCATGGGCATAGTCAAGGGGTGCTAGATGCTATAGAAAAAGTTAAGAGTACTTTTCCAAATGTTCAATTAATAGCAGGTAATATTGCAACTCCTGAAGCCGCAGAAGTATTAATTAAAGCAGGTGTTGATGCAATTAAAGTTGGTATAGGACCTGGAGCGATCTGTACAACAAGAGTTGTTACAGGTATAGGTGTACCGCAAATTACTGCAATTTATGATTGCTATAAAGTAGCTAAAGAATATGATGTTCCAGTTATTGGAGATGGTGGAATTAAATACTCTGGAGATATACCTAAGGCAATTGCAGCAGGTGCAAATGTGTGTATGATGGGGTCTCTACTTGCTGGAACAAAAGAGAGTCCTGGTGAAGATATAATTTATAATGGTCGTGCATTTAAATCTTACAGGGGTATGGGGTCTTCATCTGCTATGGCAGCTGGTAGCAGTGACAGATATTTTCAGGAAAATACGAAAAAATTAGTAGCAGAAGGTGTAGAAGGCCGTGTGCCTTACAGAGGTTCTGTTAGTGATGTTGTTTATCAATTAATGGGTGGTTTAAGAGCTGCGATGGGATATTGTGGGGTTGCTAGTGTACAGGAACTTAAAGAAAAAGGAAAATTTGTAAAAATAACTTCTGCAGGTCTTGTTGAAAGCCATCCTCATGATATATTTATAACAAAAGAAGAAAATAACTATTCTAGTAATAAATGTTAATCTATTTAGAACTTTAATTGTAGATACAAGTATATCTTAAATTAGCTTGTATAGATTATTCAATTTATACATTTCAAAAATTATTTTTTTAGTTAGTTTGAAAGTTCACAAATTTTTTATAAGAAGAACCTTTATTGTTCTCAAAATAATGTTATAATTTTAATGATTATATAAGTAAGTAGGAGCAGGTTCTTTATTATTTAATAAATTCATTATTCTAAGAAAGTTACAGTATTGTACTGTATTTAATACTATGGAGGGAAAATGAATGCAGTAGAACAGCAACTTACAGGTTGGCGAGCTGTATTGTGGCCAATACATAAGTTTGAAACAAAAAAGTTTTTACCGATGGCGTTTATGTTTTTTTGTATTTTGTTTAATTATAGTATGTTAAGATCTATAAAAGATTCCTTGGTAGTTACATCTCTTGGAGCAGAAGTAATTCCTACAATAAAATTGTGGTTTGTATTACCTTCTGCGATGTTATTTATGCTAGTTTATTCTAAGCTGGTAAATATTTTTAAAAAAGATACAGTTTTTTATATCATAACGCTTTTCTTTGTAACATATTTTGCTTTATTTATGACAGTTTTATATCCATTTCATCAATATCTACAGTTTGATGTTTCGAATGTTTCTATTCCTTTGATAGGTGGATTGTTAAAACCTATCGGTTGTTGGGTGTTTTCTTCATTTTATGTAATGGCAGAGTTGTGGGGAAGCGCAATGATTGGGTTAATGTTTTGGCGTTTTGCTAATGATGTAACTTCCATTAAAGAATCAAAACGTTTTTATGCAATGTTTGGTTTTATTGCAAATGGAGCCTTGATAGCAACTGGTCTTGTTTTAAAAAGTTTAAACAGCAGTGAAGCACATTCTAGTAGCACTAGTTGGAACGCATTGCCTTATTTGATGATGGTTATAGTAATATCTGGTCTTTGCGTAGTTGCTTTATATTATCGTTTAAATAACTACATCTTAAAAGATCCTCTCTACTACAATCCTAATGAAATAAAGAAACCTAAAAAGAAAGAAAAATTGTCACTGACTGAAAGCTTTAAGTATATTTTAAAATCAAAATATTTGGGATATATTGCGCTTTTGGTAATTTGCTATGGGATAAGCATAAACTTGGTAGAAGTTGTGTGGAAAGGGCAAGCAAGCTTGTTATATCCTACAAAAGCTGCGTATGGTGCGTTTATGGGAAACCTTCAACTTCTTACAGGAATCTGTACAATTATATGCATGCTAATAGGTACAAATATATTACGTAGATGTTCTTGGCTTACAGGTGCATTAATGACTCCAATTATGATTATTTTAACAGGTCTCATTTTCTTCGGCTTTATTATATTTAAGGATTCTCTTTCAGCTCCTGTTGCAGGTTTGGGACTTACAGTTTTAGGAGTTATAGTTGGAGTTGGTTTAGTTCAAAATTTCTTATCCAAAGGTATAAAGTATTCGCTTTTTGATCCGACTAAAGAAATGAGTTATATACCTCTAGACGATGAATTAAAATCTAAGGGGAAAGCTGTTGTTGATGTTATTGGTGGTCGTGCTGGTAAATCTGGCGGATCTTTAATTTTGTATGTGTTGCTAAATATAATATTTGCAGGGTCATCTCTTCTATCGCTTGCAGGAGTAGTAGCAAGTGTGTTTATTGTAATAGTTTTATTTTGGATTACTGCTGTTTTTGGGTTGAATAAACAATTTTTACAACTTACATCATCCTCAAACAACTAAAACTAACTAAAAATATAATTTTCATACAAGCTCTTTGAATTGAATTTCAAAGAGCTTGTTTTTTTGTATGTCCCCATATTACCTGACTTGACCGCTTTAACGAAAAAAAGGGAAAAGCACTCATAAAAAAGGAGGAATGGGGTAACCCAAAAGGTCAAGTCAGGTAATATAAGTTTTTGTTTGACTAAGATATTGTAATTTTATAATATATTCTAAATGAGAATAAATCTCCAGGAGGAATAATATGACAGCTAAAGTAGGCATTAATGGTTTTGGTCGTATTGGGCGTTTAGTTTTTCGTGCTGCTCAAAATAGGAAAGATATTCAGGTTGTAGCTATTAATGATTTGATAAGTGTAGATTATATGGCCTATATGTTAAAGTACGATACTATGCATGGTCAATTTAAAGGGACAATTGAAGTTAAAGATGGCAACTTGGTTGTTAATGGGAATACTATTCGTGTTACAGCTGAAAAAAATCCAGCTGATTTAAAATGGTCAGATGTTGGCGCAGAATATGTACTAGAATCGACAGGACTTTTTCTCAGCAAAGAGAAAGCTCAAGCTCATATGGCTGCTGGCGCAAAGTATGTTGTGTTATCTGCTCCTTCCAAAGATGATACTCCTATGTTTGTTTGTGGTGTAAATCTTGACTCATACAAAAAAGGCACTCAAATAGTATCAAATGCATCTTGTACAACAAATTGTTTAGCTCCTCTTGCTAAGGTTTTACATGATCACTTTGGAATACTTGATGGACTTATGACTACCGTTCACGCTACAACAGCTACACAAAAGACGGTAGATGGCCCTTCTGCTAAAGACTGGAGAGGTGGTAGAGCAGCTTCAGGAAATATTATACCTTCTTCTACAGGCGCAGCAAAAGCAGTGGGAAAGGTAATTCCAGAATTAAATGGAAAGTTGACTGGTATGTCATTTCGTGTTCCTACGATAGATGTTTCTGTTGTTGATTTAACAGTAAACTTAGCAAAACCAGCTTCTTATGAAGATATCAAATCTGTTATCAAGTCTGAGTCTGAGGGAAATCTAAAAGGTATTTTGGGTTATACAGAAGATGACGTTGTTTCTTCAGACTTTTTAGGTGATGTTCGTACGTCAATTTTTGATGCAAAAGCAGGAATTGCTTTAACAGATAAATTTGTTAAAGTTGTTTCTTGGTACGATAATGAGTGGGGGTATTCAAATAAAACTTTAGATCTTATTGCGTATATGAAAAAAGTAAACGGTTAAGGATATTTATAATTAGGAGTTCTATGACGTTTATTAACAATATTATAGAAATAGCAAATAGAAAGATAATAAACAAAACTGCACTTGCACACATTATATGCATGCAAGTGCAGTTTTGTTCTTTGGAGTATAGATTATGAAAAAAGTGCTTAAAGATATTAATGTAAAAGGTAAAAAAGTTTTAGTTAGAGTTGATTATAATGTTCCCTTAGATGCAAGTCTTAATATAACAAATGATAAAAGAATAGTTGCAACCATTCCTACAATTGAATATTTATTAGAACAAAATGCCGCAATAATTCTTATATCTCATTTAGGAAGACCAAAAGGTAAATTTGTTCCTGAAATGAGTTTGAAACCAGTCGCAGTGCGTTTAAACGAGCTTTTAGGTAAACCTATCAAATTTATTGGAGGAGATTGTATAAGTGAGGAATCTAAGAAAGCAGCGGCTAATTTAAAGCCAGGAGAAATTTTATTGCTTGAAAATCTAAGATTCCATCCTGAAGAAGAAGGGAAAGATGTTGCTGGAGACAAAGATAAAGTTGCAATGGAAGAATTTGCAAAACAAATTGCTTCAATGGGTGACGTTTTTGTTCAGGATGCTTTTGGTACAGTACACAGGGCTCATGCTTCAACATCTGCAGTAGTTAAATACGTTAAAGATGCTGCTGCAGGCTTGCTTTTGGAAAAAGAACTTAAATTTTTAGGAGAAACTTTAGAAAGTCCACAAAGGCCATTTTTGGCAATTCTTGGAGGTGCAAAAGTTTCTGATAAAATAGGTGTTATAGAGAATCTTTTAAATAAAATTGATGCTATTATAATTGCTGGCGCGATGGCCTACACTTTTTTAAGATCTCAAGGTGTAAGTACTGGAACATCTCTTGTTGAAAATGATAAATTAGATTTAGCTTCAGAATTTATTAAGAAAGCAAAAGAAAGAAAAGTAGACTTTTTGCTTCCAGTAGACCACATAATTGTAAACAAAGTTGATTTTACAAATAAACAAGTTCCGCAAGATGCTCAAGTTGAAGAGACAATAGATGAGGCAATTCCTGATGGATTTATGGGAGTAGATATCGGTCCTAAATCAGTGGAAAAATTTGCAGAAACTATTAAGTCTTCAAAAACTATTCTTTGGAATGGTCCTCTTGGGGTTTTTGAGATAGATAAATTTTCTAAAGGTACAATTACTCTTGCTGATTTAGTTGCTCAAGCAACTGATAGTGGGGCTATATCTGTTGTTGGTGGTGGGGACTCTATTTCTGCTGTAAAGAAAGCAGGAGTTGATAAAAGAATAAGTCACATTTCTACAGGAGGAGGAGCCTCGTTGGAATTTTTAGAGGGAAAAGAATTGCCAGGTATTGCTGCTCTTCCGGACAAAAAGTAAAAACATGAAATGTCTAAGCGTATAAATGCTGTGATTTTTTTCAAAGCAAGGGAAAAACGTAGGGCTTGCGTAGTGATAAATACAAGTTTTTTAATGCAGCAGAGTCTAAAAATATATATTAAAGGCTTTAGAGAGTCTTTATAGTCTACATTTCCAAAATAGACGAAACGTAACAAAAATATAGCGCTGCTGTATATATTGACACGTCGGAAAAATTGTTGTATAATTGAAAAACAATGAATAATACAGTAAATATACTATTTTTTACATTAAAATTTGTACATTATTGCGTATGTGCTGGATTAATTTCTGTTGTTCTTTTGCAGGCCGGTAAAAGCGGTGGTATGGCAGGTGTTTTTGGTAGTGGTGGTTCTGATCAGATTTTTAATGCGCCATCAGGTGTAGCGTTTATAAAGAAGTTGACAATAGTAATGGCTTGTATATTTTTGTTTACTTCTTTAATGCTTACAAAGCTTTCTACCAATATAGGTATGATGTCTGTAGTTAAACAGCTTTCCAATGTTCCTGTAAGCGTTCCAGTAAAGCCTGTTGGTAATAAATAGCACATGCTGGGGTGGCGGAACTGGCATACGCGCACGTTTGAGGGGCGTGTCCTTAACCGGATGCGGGTTCAAATCCCGCCCTCAGCATTTTTATTTAGGTTTATTTTGCGGGTGTAGTTCAGTGGTAGAACGTCTCGTTGCCAACGAGAAGGTCGTGGGTTCAAGTCCCATCGCCCGCTTTTATTTAGATTTAAAAGTCAGTCAATAAGACTGGCTTTTTTTGTTGTCAATATATTAAAGTCAGGTAATTGATAATGTGTAAAATATTATATATACACCTTAAATGTAAATTTTAATGCATATCTTTAGTGTTCTATTTGGGCACAGCTGCGTTAAAAAACTCCCGTGTTTTGTCTTGCATTGTTAAGAAATTCACAGTAATTATATTCAATTAAAGTTTTTAAAGGACCCCAAACTATTAATTAGTGTTTAAACATACTGATTTTGTTGTCAATATGTTAATAATATTATAAAATTTCATATAAATAATATTATTTTTCTAAGAATAAAAATACTCATCTTCTTAGTCGCAACATCTATGAAATTGTGTAGTAGATATTTTTAGATTGTTTAAATAAGCAGGTAAAGGATTTATTTAAAATGTTAACAAAAGTTGTTATAGTTGGTAGACCTAATGTAGGTAAAAGTGCACTTTTTAATAGACTTGTTGGCAAAAAAAAGGCAATCATACATTCTATGCCTGGTACTACTAGGGATAGAAATGATTATGAAATTTCTTGGAAAGACAAAAAACTTATTATTACAGATACTGCTGGTTGGAGTACAGATAATTCTGTATTTTCCTATGAAATGTCTTCTCAACTTAATGTTGCTTTAGAGAAAGCAGATATTATTTTATTTATTGTTGATGCTAAAACAGGTATACATCCAATAGATAAGCAAATTGCTCAACAAGTAAGGCTTAGCCATAAAACAACTATTTTGGTTGTAAATAAAATAGATACTCAAGCTGAAGAAATAAAAGGTTATGAATTTTATTCTTTAGGTTTTGATGATGTCGTTTTTGTGTCAGCAAGTCATGGTCGTAATTCTGGTGATTTACTAGATAGAATTTGGGATAATATCAAATATGATAGAAAAACAAAGAAAGTAGAAAACTTTTTAAAAATAATTCTTGTAGGTAAACCTAATGTAGGAAAATCTTCTTTTGTAAATGCTATAAGTAAAGAAGAGCGCAGTATTGTGCACAATGCGCCTGGCACTACAAGAGATTCTTTATCTACACATGTAAAAGTTAATAATAAAGACTATATTATTATAGATACAGCAGGACTTCATAGAGGCAGCAAGATGAAAGACGACATGGGATATCTGTCATCGTTAAGTACAAGCTATGCTATTGATGATGCCGATGTTGCTGTTTTGGTTGCAGATGCTAATCAAGGTATAGGAGATACAGAAGTTAAAATAGCAAGATTACTGTGTGAAAAAAACAAGCCTGTTATTGTTGCTGTAAATAAATGGGACCTTATAGCAGACAAAGAAGAGGCTGTCAAATGTTTTACGGATCAGTTAAGAGAAAGAATAAAATTTATGAATTGGGCAAGCATTATTTTTGTATCTGCAAAAACAGGGCAAAGGTTAGATAGAGTGTTTCATGAAGCAGAGCTTGTTTTTGAACAATACTCAAAAGAATTAGTGCAACAAGAATTTAACGATACTATACGAGATGCAACCACTAGAAAACCGTATGTAAGCAAGGGGAAAACTTTAAAACTTAAAGAATATGCTCAAGTTGCAACAAAACCTCCTGTTTTTGTGTTTTCTGTAAATGATGTAAAGCTTGTACACTTTTCTTATCAAAGATATTTGGAAAACTGTTTAAGAACGAAGTTTGGACTTATGGGGACCCCTATAGTTTTAAAATTCAGAAAATATTATAGAAAAGAAAATGGAGTATTAAAATGTTATTAGCAATTATTTATATAATTTGTGCTTATTTATGTGGCTCAATAAATTTTGCTTATATTATTACCAAGATGGTAGTTAATGTAGATATACGTAAAGTAGGATCCAACAATCCTGGTACTACTAATGTTTTAAGGATTGCAGGTACATGGCCTGCTATTTTTACGCTTATTTTAGATGCATTTAAAGGTTTTATAGTCGTATTTTTTGCTATATATATTAGCGATTCTTTTTCATATAGCGTAATGGTATGTTTTGCAGTCCTGTTAGGGCACATGTTTCCGATTTTTTTTAGTTTTAAGGGTGGTAAGGGAGTTGCTACTGGGCTGGGTGTGTTTTTAGCTCTTATGCCTATGCCTACTGTAATAGCTTTTAGTATTTTTATATTGGTATTTTTATGTTTTAGTTACATATCTTTGTCTTCAATATGTGCAGCTTTAAGTCTACCTATTGGTTCATACTTTTGTGGATACTCTTTAGAGGCTATAATATTTTCTTTTGCAATAGCAATGTTAATTATTTATAAACATAAATCTAATTTAAAAAGACTTAAAGAGGGAAAAGAAAATAAATCTGTGTTCTTTAAGAGGAAATAACATGAAAATTACTGTTTTAGGTGCTGGATCTTGGGGAGCGACACTTGCAATGCTTTTATCTGATAATGGACATGATGTTACTATTTGGGAGATTGATACTAAAAGAGCAAAAGATTTAAACGATAGGAAATTAAAACCTTTTGAAGCAGGCAGCTTATTGCCTGAAGGCATAAAGGTCACAAATACTTTTGAAAAATTTAATAGTAGTGATGTTGTTTTATTTGTTATTCCTTCAGACTATATGAGATCAACTTGTAACTTACTTAAAAGTAATGGAGTTTCTTTACAAGATAAACTCATAGTAAGTGCTACAAAAGGGATAGAGAATAAAACTTTACTTAGAATGTCTGAAGTTATAGAGTCTGTTTTTAGTGGAGTTTACAATAATATAGCAGTACTTTCTGGTCCAAGTCATGCTGAAGAAGTTTGTAGAAAAATACCTACAGCTGTTACATCTGCATCTACAAATTTTGAAGTATCTGAAAAGTGTAGAGCTTTATTTATGAACAACTTTTTTAGGGTCTATACTCAAACTGATATTATAGGTGTTGAAGTTGGAGCAGCGTTAAAGAATGTTTTTGCTATAGCTTCTGGTATAATAGATGGTTTAAATTATGGAGACAATACTAAAGCAGCTATAGTGTCAAGAGGTTTAAAAGAGTCAGCAAAGGTTGGTGTTGCTTTGGGTGGCAAAGAAGAAACTTTTTTTGGTCTATCAGGTGCTGGAGATTTAATTGTAACATGTTTTTCTAAACATTCAAGAAACCGTGCTGTTGGGGAAGCTATTGGGTCAGGGAAAACCTTATGTGCTGCTCAAAATAGCATTAATAATATGGTGGCAGAAGGTGTAAAAAATGCAGTTAGTGCTTATGAAATAGGCAAGAAATTAAATTTGGAACTTCCAATAATAAATGAAGTTTATAAAGTTTTATTTGAATGTAAAAATCCTCTCACTGCTGTAAATGATTTGATGATGAGAGTTCCAAAACAAGAATGACGGAGAATTTATTATGACAAAAAATGATATAGCTTGCTCATTATCTAAAATATTAAGTTCAAAAAAAGAAGCAGATATTGTTGTAAATAAAGTATTTGAAGAAATGTCAATTGCTATAAAAAACGGTGAAAAAGTTATTATAACTGGTTTTGGAAGTTTTAATATGTTTGAAACAAAAACTAAAAATGGTAGAAATCCAAAAACAGGCCAAAAACTTCTTATATCTCCCATGAAAAAGATTAGGTTTAAACAATCAAAAGACTTTTTCCAAGATTAAAAGAGGTGTTTTAATGTTTCAAAATAAGCTTGTACCAGAAAAAGAAAAATTTACTATAAGTGAAGTTGCACGTTTAACATTGGTGCCTAAACATACTTTAAGATATTGGGAAGATGAAGTTAAAATTTTGCGACCTATACGAAACAGTAATGGGAAAAGGATTTATTGTAAAGAAGATATAGAAACAGTTTTTAAGATAAAAAATTTATTGTATAATGAACGCTATACAATAGAGGGTGTTAAGAAATATTTTATAAGAAATAAAAAAAATAAAAATAATGAAAATATTTCTCAAGACCATATGCCAGATTCTAAGTTTTTGCAAGATATTAAAAATGAATTAAATCATATTTTAAAGTTGTTGAGAGATATTTAATAGATTTGAATTTTGTTCTTTAGTCGGGGCGTGGCGCAGTTGGCTAGCGCACTCCCTTGGGGTGGGAGAGGTCGCTGGTTCAAGTCCAGTCGCCCCGATTTTAATAAACAAACAACGATACCTAGTATCCTCGACGGTATGGATCCAATACAAAGAAAAAATTGATGCAAAACGACGGTTTTAAATCTCCCAAACAGGAGTTATTACTACGTTTTGATTTGGTATTGATATAGCTCGTTCATATAAACAAACTATCGCTCCTGTTCCTATGGTTTTTTTAAATACGGATAATGTATTAAAATTCTTACTATCAGATTGATTTGGATTTGCCGTTTTTTTAACTTCTATAGGATATAAGGTCATATTTTTCAATGATAAAATCATTTCTTTTTGGTCGGTATCGCGGTAGAAAAATATATTTGGATTTTCGCCATTGTGCCATTAAGTTGAAGTTTAGCAGCTAATTTAAGTTTCTGAACGGATTCAGTATCAAAGGAAATGGATTGATTTTCGGGGAGATCAGCATCTTTACCGGAGAGGTTAGTAAAGAAGAGCTTG
>JAISYS010000027.1 GCA_031269735.1 Candidatus Endomicrobiellum cubanum
TCTAAACAACTATATATTATTTTACATAATTAGTGTATATTATGTAAAATAATATAGTAAAAAGATGTTTAGACTATTATTTATGTTAAGATATAAAGAAAAGATAAACTCTTTTATAGTAGAGAATATGTATTAAATACTTTTATATTATTGCTTTTTCTTCCGGGGGAACCC
Source organism: Candidatus Endomicrobiellum cubanum (assembly GCA_031269735.1). Lineage (GTDB taxonomy): Bacteria > Elusimicrobiota > Endomicrobiia > Endomicrobiales > Endomicrobiaceae > Endomicrobiellum > Endomicrobiellum cubanum. Next base: position 175 of record JAISYS010000027.1, read on the forward strand.
TAATGCTAAAGTCAGGAGAATATTGGAGCAGTGTATAAGGTTGGAAACCCAAGAAGACCAAGACTTACAGTGAAAAAGGAATATAAGGAAGTGCTAGGTATAAAAAAACAAATTCATAGACTTATTTGTAAAAGATTATAAATAATGTGAGGGGTTTAACATATCCTAAAATAAAAAGAGGGGTAAAGATGAAAACATTTGTTTTAGATACCAATGTTTTGTTGTATGTCCAGATGCTATGGTTGCTTTTGATGATAACAAAGTTGTTGTTCCAATAACTGTTATTGAAGAACTAGACACTTTTAAAAAATTAAATAATGAAAGAGGTCGTAGTGCAAGGCTTATATCAAGAAAACTAGATTTTTTAAGATAAATGCTAAGTTATCTGATGGTGTAAAAATTAAAAATGGTGGAGTCATCAAGATAGAAATGAATCGTCATGATGTAGATTTACCTTCAGATTTTACAAGTCGAAAGTCTGACAATCAAATATTAAAAGTAGTGCTGAGTTTAAAACAAAAAGGCGAAAATGTAATTTTTATAACAAAAGACGTTAATTTAAGAATTAAATCTAAAATTTTAGGTTTGCAAGCTAAAAACTATGAAAGTTTTAAGATAAAAATAGATGAACTTTATACAGGTTGGAAAGAAATAAAAGTTAGTGCTGACAAAATAGACAATTTTTATAGAGATTGGAGTTTACATTTAGATAAGGAATTTTATCCCAAAGAGTTTATTGTTTTAAAAGATGAGTTTGGTTCTTCAAAAACTGCTTTAGCGAAGTACTCAAAAGAAGATAAAATGCTGTCACAAATTTTTCATCAAAAATCTATACCTTGGGGACTAAAGCCACTAAATACAGAACAAAAGTTTGCTATAGAATTGTTACTATGTAATGAAGTTAAACTTGTTACGCTAATAGGTTTGCCTGGTGCTGGAAAAACAATTCTTGCTCTTGCTTGTGGATTGCAAAAAGTTGTAGAAGAAAGACAATTCAGAAAGCTTTATATAGCTAGGCTTATAATTCCTATGGGACGTGATATTGGATTTTTACCTGGGTCAAAAGAAGAAAAGTTAGGTGCATGGAGGGGTGCTATAAATGATAATTTAGAATTCCTTAGGGATAAAGGGCAGTCTGATTCAAAAACAGACGAAAAAATTAATTATCTTTTTAGCGCAGGGCAAATAGAAATTGATTCGTTGACTTATATAAGAGGACGTTCTTTGCCTCAACAATATATAATTATTGACGATGTTCAAAATTTAACCACACATGAAATTAAGACAATCACTTCTCGCGCTGGAAATGGCACCAAGATAGTTTTGACAGGGGATCCTTATCAAATAGATAATCCTTACCTTGATGTATCTTCTAATGGTCTTAGCTATTTAGTAGAAAGGTTTAAAGGTCAAGAAATTTTTGGACATATAACTTTTTCGAAAAGTGAAAGGAGTGCTTTAGCTGCTTTATCTTCAGAGCTATTGTAGTAAAGATAAATGGATCAAGATAATAAGTTTATAGATATGCATATTCACACAAATTATTCGGATGGTGTTTTTTCGCCCAAAGAAGTTGTTGAGTATGCTAACAAGATGAATTTATTGGCTATAAGCATAACAGATCACGATTGTGTAGACGGAATTGATGAAGCTTTAAGAGCAGCTAAAAAGTGTAATATTGAAGTTATCCCAGGGATAGAACTTTCTTGCCAAGTCGAGACTAACTTGCAAAAAAATGAAATGCATATTTTAGGGTATTTTATAGATTATAAATCTCAAAAACTTCAAAATGTTTTGGCGACTTTCAAACAAGCGCGTTATGACAGAGCGTTGACAATGTTAGATAAATTAAAAGAGCACAATATTGTTTTAAAAGATAAATCTTTTATACAAAATGCTCAAAATCAATCTATAGGAAGACTTCACTTTGCTAAAGCTTTGGTTATGGAAGGTTTCGTTGGTAGTGTTCAGGAGGCTTTTCAAAGATATTTGTCATATGATAAACCCGCCTATGTGCCTAAACATTACATGAGTGCTATAGAGGCAATAGAACTTATTTTAAGTGTTGGAGGATTGCCTATTATGGCTCACCCTTTCCATATGCATTATAACGATAAAGCTGTGTTAAAAGACCTTGTTGATAATGGTCTTGCTGGAATGGAAGTTTGGCATGTAAAACATACAGACAGCTTAGTGAAGAAATTTTTAGAATTAGCAAAAGAATTTAATCTCCTTGTAACGGGTGGATCTGACTGTCATGGACCATTTAAAAAAGATATTCCCATTATGGGTAGAATAAAAGTGCCTTATTATGTTTTAGGTGACCTAAAAGTAGCAAATCAAAAACGGTCAAATAAGTTAAATTAATATAATGGAATATATAAATAAAACAGTTTTTATAAACTACTTAAATTGTCCAACCCTTGCTTGGCTTACAAAAAGAAATAAAATACCAAAACTTACAGGTTTAAATAATGATTTTCTCATATATGAAAGCAAGAATATTCGCCAAAAAGCATGGCAACTTTTTAATGATTCTGTTGTTGTTCACAAATCTGAAGATATAGATGTATTTTTACAAACGAAAGATTTAATTGCAAACCGTAAAATATATGGGATTTGTAATGCTCTTTTTACGGCAGAAGGATATTATATAAAAGCAGATATACTAAAAAGAACTGATAAAAACTCATGGCATTTGTTTGAAGTCAAGTCAGGCAGCAAATGTAAAGAAAAATATACAAACGACATAGCTTTTACTGCAATGGTTTTATCAAAAGCAAACGTTAATGTATCTCAATATAGTATATTGCATTTGTCCAATGATTATCGTTTAAATATGCAAATAGACAGTCTTTTTAAAGAAGTAGATTTGACTGAAAAAGTGAATCTTAAACTTATGGAATTCTTTTCTATTTCAGACCAAATGTTAAAAGACGTAAATTCTCAAGAAATGCCCGTACCATATTTAAAAAGAAGATGTAAGAATTGCCTGGTTTTTGACGTATGTATGGGTAAAAATGTTAAGAATCATATTTTTGATTTACCGAGATTATCTATCCCTGCTGTGGAGGAATTAATAGCACTTAAAGTAGATACAATTGATAAAGTTCCAGATGATTTTGAACTTACGCCAATGCAGCAGATAGTTAAAAACAGTGTTTTAACAAATACAACTTATGTCTCTGATACTTTAAAAGACGAACTGAATAATATAAAACAGCCTTATTATTATCTTGATTTTGAGTCTGTTACCACAATAATGCCATTATATCCAGATGTTGCTCCACATACTCAGATATTGACACAGTTTTCTTTAGATAAAGCTGACAATGTAGGGAATATATTAAATCATTATGAGTATATTGCAGATCATACAAAAGATTGTCGTAGAGAAATTGCAATACACCTTATTGAATCTTTAAAGCAAGATGGCAGTATTATAACTTATTCAAATTCAGAACGTATATCTATACTAAAACTTGCAGATCTATTTGAAGACTTAAGGGAAAGTTTAAATAAAATAGCTGTTCGAATAGTGGACTTAGAGCTAATTTTAAAGAAAAATTATTATGATGTAAATTTTCATGGGCGAAGTTCAATAAAAAAAGTTTTGCCTATATTAATACCAAAGGAAACTTACTCAGATTTGGAAATAGGTGATGGTGATGCTGCTGCTGCTTCTTTTGCTTTTATAGCAAAGGGGATGTACGATAAAGATCAGATAGCGCAAACAAAAAAGAACTTGTTGAAATATTGTGCAAAAGATACTGCTGCTATGATTTATATACATCAGTTTTTGATTAATGTTGCAAAAAATTCATTATATAAAGGTTTTTAGAGAGACCCTAAGATGACAAAACATATCAAAAATTATATAATCAAAATCAAAACTGGGTTTTAGTGATACCCAATCATTTAATGAGGTTATATGTATAAAAATCTACTTGAAAAAATTAATTCTCATAATGCAAAGGTTGGCGTTATAGGGCAAGGATATGTGGGGCTTCCTTTGTCTTGCCAGCTTGCAAAACAAGGTTTTAGTGTTACAGGTTTTGAAGTAGATGAGTCTAAAGTTAAGATGATAAATAATGGCAAGTCTTATATTGATGATGTAAGTTCTTACGATTTAAAAGAGTTAGTTAGATCTGGCAAGATTTCTGCTGACTCAAACTTTAGAAATCTTTCAAAGATGGACGTATTAATTATTTGTGTGCCTACGCCTCTTAGAAAATCTAAAGATCCAGATCTATCTTATATATTGGAAGCAGCAAAAAATGTTAGAGAAACTTTAAAAAAAGGGCAACTTGTTATATTGGAATCTACAACTTATCCTGGTACTACAGAAGAGTTAGTTCTTCCAATACTGGAAGAAACAGGTTTGGAAGTGGGTAAAGATTTTTTTTTAGCTTTTAGTCCAGAAAGGATCGATCCGTCAAATAAGAAATTTGATATAAAGAATACTCCAAAAATTGTTGGCGGTATATGCGAAAAGTGTACTGAACTTGCCTCAAACGTGTACTCGTCTTTTACAAAAGTTTATAAAGTTTCTTCAAGCCAGACTGCAGAAATGGTAAAACTTTTGGAGAATACTTTTAGGTCTGTAAATATTGCTTTAGTTAACGAAGTTACTTTAATGTGTGATAAATTAGGACTTAATGTCTGGGAAATTATAGATGCAGCGTCAACAAAACCCTTTGGATTTATGCCTTTTTATCCTGGTCCTGGAATAGGTGGTCATTGCATACCATTGGACCCACATTATTTATCGTGGAAACTTAAAACGGTGAATTTCTATTCAAGATTTATAGATTTAGCTGGAGATGTAAACGCTAAAATGCCAGATTATGTTGTTTCAAAATTACAAGATGCACTAAATGTAAGATCTAAAGTTTTAAAAAATGCTAAAATTTTAATTTTAGGTATAGCTTATAAAAAGGATGTAGCTGATGAAAGAGAGTCGCCAGCCATAGATGTTATAAATATATTGTTTGAAAAAATGGCAAATGTCTTTTATTATGACCCTCATGTACCTATTATGAAAAATTGTGGATGCGGCAAAACTTTACGTTCTTTAAGCAATCTCAACAACTTAAATAAGTTTGATGCTGTTGTAGTAGTTACAGATCATTCAGATGTTGATTACAAGAAAATTTTAAAAAATGTTAAAGTTATTGTTGACACAAGAAATGTTTTTAAGAACATTAAATCTAGTAAAGTCATAAGGATATAAAAAATAAAAGTTGATGCAGTTTAGATAAATTTTAAAAATTATAGTTTTTAATACCTTCGGAGGGAGTATGGCAAAAGATGAAAAGCTTAAAGCCTTAGATTTAGCTTTGTCTCAAATTGAAAAAGATTTTGGCAAAGAAGCGATTATGAGGCTTGGAGAAAAGCATGCAAGAGAAAATGTGGATTCTATATCTACTGGCGCACTTCCTTTAGATATTGCTATAGGTATTGGAGGTATTCCCAGAGGCAGGATAATTGAAATTTATGGACCAGAAGCTTCTGGAAAGACTACACTTGCTTTATGTATGGTAGCGCAAACCCAAAAACTTGGAGGAATAGCAGCGTATATAGATGCTGAACATGCAATGGATCCAGAATATGCAAAAAAGATAGGTGTAGATATAGATAATCTTTTAATATCTCAGCCAGATTCTGGTGAGCAAGGTCTTGAAATTGCTGATAAACTTATACGTTCAGGAGCAGTAGACATAATTGTTGTAGATTCTGTAGCGGCTCTTGTACCAAAAGCTGAAATTGAAGGGGAGATGGGAGATTCTTTTGTGGGTCTTCAAGCTAGATTAATGAGCCAGGCTCTTAGAAAACTTACTTCTAATATTTCTAAATCAAAAACGTCTATTGTGTTTATAAATCAGTTAAGGCAAAAGATTGGAGTTATGTGGGGTAGTCCAGAAACAACACCTGGAGGACTTGCTTTGAAATTTTATTCTTCTGTAAGACTTGATATTAGAAGAATTGAGTCTGTTAAAAAAGGAGAAGAAATTTTAGGGAATAGAGTGAGAGTAAAAGTTGTTAAAAATAAAGTAGCAGCTCCATTTAAACAAGCAGAGTTTGAAATAATTTTTGGTCAGGGTGTAGATAGGTTCGGTTATTTAATAGATATGGGTGTAAATGATGGTATAATAGAAAAAGCAGGAGCTTTTTTTAGTTATAAAGGTGAGAAGCTTGGACAGGGTAGAGAAAATGTTAAAGTATTTTTAGCTATGAATCCTACCATTGCAGATGAAATAGAAACAAGAATAAGAGAGAAAGCTTTCAGTTTAGAGGAAGATAAAAGAAGTCAGTTAGAAGATTCCGATGTAAAGGAGAAAGTTTCTAAGAGTTCGAAGAGGGAGAAATAAGTAATGATTATAAGTTGTAGAGGAGACAATGAACAATTATTAAAAGAAGCTGATTTAGATATATTTAATTTAAGTAAGAAGGTTTTAAGGGAGAAAAAACATATTTCTTTTAGAAGAAGTTTAAAAGACACATTAAAAAACTTTCCTACTTCTTTAAAGTTTTTTGCTTCTAGAAATAAAACTTCGAAGGTATATATTGCTATAATAATTTCTGGTGGGATGGGAGATATTTTAAGGCAAAAGGATGCCTTATTTGATATCTTAGAAATATTTCCAGAGGCTGTTATTGATCTATATGGTAAAACATATAGACGTTTTTTTTCTGATGTAGGAAATATAAGGTTTGTTTTTGGCAGATATTTTATAGGTTTTTCAAGAAGTAAGTATGACATAATAATAGATTATTTTTCTAGTGACAATGTTACAAGTGGTATTTGCGATTTAACTATTAACTCGTCAAAAACTAATGATTTAGTAAGATTTAAAAAAGATTTTGAAGATATAAAGAAACGATATAATAATTTGTTTGATTTTAATAGCCAATACTCTTTTCAAAAAAAAGCTTTAAATGAGGGTTTAAATTTTAATAGTGTAGCTAAGTTAACCGCTGGCGTTAAAGATTTTAAAAAGATTTCATTGCCTTTAGATTTTAAAGAACAAGATATCTCTAAGTTTGGTTTGTGTAAAAGTGTAAAATATATAACTTTTCAACATGGATGGGGTGATAAGGGGTATGTTCCTGGCGTAGTGCAGCCAGCTACACATCTTTGGGAAACAAAAAATTGGATAGAATTGTTTAAGGAAATAAAAAATACATTGCCTGAATATAAAATAGTTCAAATAGGTTTGGCGAGTCCTTATATTGATCATGTAGACGTTAACTTAGTTGGTAAAACTTCTTTTGATGAGTTTTGTTCTGTTATTAAGTACTCGTCATTGCATGTAGACACTGATTGTGGTTGTGTGCATATTGCTAAGGCTGTTAAAACTAAAGTAATTGTGCTTTTTGGACCTTCAAATGCAAAATATGTAGGTTATGATGACAATATAAATATTGTATCTACTTCTTGTCGTGATTGTTTTGTAATAAATAAATGGTATGAAAGTTGCGTTAGAGGATTTCAGAGTCCGATTTGTATGCAGTCAATTAAACCAAATTTTGTTGTAAATGTTATAAGAGAGTTTTTTCAAAAATAATCTAAAAGGCGGATACATGAAAATTATTGTAACAGGAGGAGCAGGTTTTATAGGTTCTAATATTGTAGATGTTTTAGTTGAAAATAAGCATTCAGTAGTTGTTTTGGATAATTTGTCTTCAGGTAATATTGAAAATGTAAACAAAAAGGCTAAGTTTTACGAGTCTGATATTTGTGATCAAAAGAAAGTTTTAGAAATATTTAAAAAAGAGAAACCTCAAGTTGTAATACACCATGCTGCGCAAATTGACGTTAGAAAGTCCATGGCAGACCCTATTTTTGACGTTAATGTAAATATTATAGGTTCAATTAATGTTCTTAGTACGTGTGTAGAAGCAAAGGTTAAAAAAATTATTTTCGCTTCCTCGGGTGGTACGATTTATGGGGAATGTAAATCTGTAGCTCCAAAAGAAGATTCAATGCCAAATCCGCTTTCTCCATACGGAATTGCGAAAAATTCAGTGGAAAACTATATAAAGTTTTATTCTGAGATTTATGGTCTAGAATATACGATTTTAAGGTATGGGAATGTTTTTGGTCCAAGGCAAGATCCCAATGGGGAAGCAGGCGTGGTTGCAATATTTTCTCAAAGGATGCTTAAAAACGAGGATGTTGTAGTTTTTGGCGATGGAAAACAAATGAGAGATTATGTTTATGTTTGCGATGTAGTAGATGCAAATATTAAGTCTTTAACAAAAGGTAAAAATGAAGTTGTAAATATAGGTACGGCTAAAACAACTTCTGTTAATAGACTTGTAGAAGTTATGAGTAAATCTAGCGGATATAAGAAGAAAGCTATACGTAAACCTAAAAGAGATGGAGAGTTATTTAAAAGTTTTTTAAATATAAATAAAGCAAAAAAAGTTTTAGGGTGGGTCCCTAATGTTAGTTTAGATAAAGGAATAAAAATTACTTTAGAATATTTTAAAGGGTCTGTCTAAAACCCCTTGACGCATATCCCTACTGTGCCTTTTTTAGAACATCTGTGTTAAAAAACTTGTGTTTATCCTCGATAAACCTTATATTTTGTCCTTTGCATTGGCAAAAATTCACGCCAATTATATTAGGGTTTTAGAGAAATACTAAAGGGAGACTTAAATAAATGAGAGCTTTTGTTTTAGCTGCTGGAATTGGTACAAGACTTAGACCTCTTACTACAGATATACCTAAACCAATGGTATCTATTTTAGATAGACCGGCTTTGTATTATACTCTCTCTAATCTTTTAAAATATGGCTTTGATAGTGCTTGTGTAAATGTACATTATAGAAGCGAAGTTATAATAGACTATTTTAAAAATAATGAGATTGGTATAAATTTAAAGTTTTCTCACGAGAAAAAACTTTTAGGTACAGCAGGAGCCATAAAAAAGAACGAATCTTTTTTTGATGATACTTTTGTTGTTATGTCAGGAGACGGGTTGACTGATATTAACCTTAAAAAAGCTTTAGAATTTCATAAGAGGAAAAAATCAATAGCGACTATAGTCTTAAAAAAAATAAATTTAAGGTTTGAATATGGTATAGCTGTAACAGATAGGACTGGTCAAATTAAATCTTTTGTAGAAAAACCATTATGGGGGGATGTGTTTAATGATGAAGTAAACACTGGTATTTATATACTTGAACCTAAAATCTTTGATTTTATTCCAAAAGATGAATTTTTTGACTTCGGTAAAGATTTGTTCACTCTTTTAATGCAAAAAGGAGAAAAGATATATGGTTATTTGATGGATGAATACTGGACAGATATTGGAAACATTTTTGAATATAAAAAAGGTATTTTTGATATTTTAGATGGAAAAGTTAAAATAGATTTAGATATGTTCAAGAGTTCAAATGGCAAATATATATCTAGTACTGCTAAGATAGATGAAACTGTTAAAATAGAAAACCCTTGTTATATAGGGGACAATGTTATAATAAAGCATGGCGTACATATAAAACCTTATAGCGTTATATCAAATAATGCCAAAATAGATGAAAATAGTTTAATAGAAAAATCTATAGTTTGGGAAAATGCAAGAATTGGTAAAAATGTAAAACTAACAAATACAATTGTTGGAAGTAATATATTAGTTGAGAACCAAATAACATTATTTGATTCTATAATAATGGAAGAAAGAACAGTATAGAGTTTTTAGAGAGACCTTATAAATGCCGAAGTTGAAGTTATTAAAAATTTTTTATTAGGAGTGTATAATATTTATGTCAAATCAAAACGGGTATTTTTTTACTTCTGAATCTGTTACAGAAGGCCATCCTGATAAAGTGTGCGATATAGTTTCAGATACTATTTTAGATGCTATTTTGGAACAAGATCCAAAAGCTAGAGTAGCGTGTGAAACTTTTATATCTAAAGGTCTTATTATTGTTGGTGGTGAAATTACAACTGCAGCAAAAATAAATACGAGAGAAACTGTTAAAAGCGCTATAAAAAAAATAGGGTATAATAGGCCTTCGCTTGGATTCGATTATAATACTTGTGCAATAATGGATACAATAAATACGCAATCACCGGATATTGCTATGGGTGTTGACGACGGTGGTGCAGGTGATCAAGGGCTAATGATAGGCTTTGCTTGTAAAGAAACTCCGGAACTTATGCCTCTTCCTATAACTTTAGCTCACAAGCTTTCTATAAGACTTACTCAAGTAAGAAAAAAAAATGTTTTACCTTATTTAGGTCCAGATGGAAAAACTCAAATTACTGTAGAGTATGTTAATTGGAAGCCTAAAAGAATAAGTGCTGTTGTTTTGTCTACACAGCATACAGAAATGATTTTGAATAAAACTGGTGATCATATAACAGAAAAATCAAAAAAAGAAATTTTTGAGGCTGTAATAGAGCCAACTTTAGGAAAATTGGTTGATAAAAATACAAAAGTTTACATAAATCCTACTGGCAAATTTATTATTGGTGGTCCTGCAGCTGATACTGGTCTTACTGGAAGAAAAATTATAGTAGATACATATGGTGCAATGGCAGCGCATGGTGGTGGTGCGTTTTCTGGTAAAGACTCCACAAAAGTTGACAGAAGTGCTTGCTATATGGCAAGGCATATAGCAAAAAATATAGTTGCTGCAGGTTTTGCTCAAAAATGTACAGTACAGCTTGCTTATGCTATAGGAATAAAAGATCCTGTTTCAGTTATGGTAGATACGCATGCGAGTGGTAAAGTATCAGGGCTTAAATTAGAGTCTATTGTTAAAAAAATTTTCCCCCTTACTCCGAAAGGTATTGCAGAATACTTACAACTATGTAAACCTATTTTTGCTAAAACAGCTGCTTATGGGCATTTTGGAAGAAAAGAATTTACTTGGGAAAATTTAAATAAAGTTGAAGAGCTCCGTAAATATGTAGGAGAATAAAGTAACATTAGTATTTTTTCCTAATGCATATAATTGCAGTGAATTTTTTGACAAAACAAGAAAAATGTAGGACTTATTGTGTGATACTCATAGATTTTTTAACGCAGGAGTATCTAAAATTGCGCAGAGAGGATATGTATTAAATTAAGGTTTTTTGGAGATTCTATTTAGTAAAAGTGTAAAAAAGCGCTTAGATTTTTAATATTAGGAATATAAATTAATGAGTTTTTATATTAAAAGAAAATTGAAATCAATGCGTAAAAGTATTGCAAAAAAATTTTTAGATAAAAAAAATAGAAGATCTAACATTTTTGACATTGGTAAAGTTAAATCAATTTTGTTTTTTAGGAATGATGACAAAATTGGTGACATGGTAGTTTCTACACTAATTTTTAGAGAAATAAAAAAATATTATCCTAATATTAAAATTATAGTTTTGTGCGGCAAAAATAATGCAGAAATTTTAAAGTATAATAGAAATGTTGACGAAATTTATACAACAAGAGATAGCTTTTTAAAAGATTTGTCGATTTATGTTAGTTTAAGGAAACAGCGCATTTCTTTGGGCATAGATTTTTACACATTTGGTCATTGTTTTATATCCCTACTTATTTTGCGTATTGTTAACGTTAGTACTTTGGTAGGTTTTTATAAAGATTCGTACAATATTTATGATTTGTCTATAAATAAAGATTTTTTTAATGAGCATATTTCAAAACGTTATGAACACGTTTTAAAGATACTAGGACTTGATAATCCAAACTTAGATTATGATATTTTTACTAGCAGCAAAGAAGATAGTATAGCTATTGAACTGCTAAAAAAGTCTAATTCTAAATATAATATAGTTTTAAATCCTTTTGCTGCAAGCAAACATAGGAGTTTTTCGTTTGATAAGTTGCAATCTCTAGTTTCTATTTTAGAAAAACAAATAAATTGTAGTGTTTTTATAATAAACTATAAAAACAATAATAATTTGCTTACTTTGAAAAATGATAAAACTTTTATTTGTCGAGTAGATTCTGTTTTAAAAAGCGCAAGTTTAATAAAGTATGCAGATGCTGTTATTACTCCTGATACGTCTATAGTGCATATAGCAGCTGCTTTTAATAAGAAGACAGTAGCTTTTTACTTAGATTATTCAAAAGTATCTGAAAAAATCAATGTAATTTGGGCTCCTAATAACAAAAATGCTATTAGTATATCTGTGGATGCTAAAGATGGGTCGAAAAATGATATAAAGAATATATCAAATCTCTGTATTTTAGATGCAGTTAAGAAACTTTTGTAGAGGCTTTTATGAAGCTAATGATTGCAGTACCTGTTTATAATAGAAAAAAGTATCTTAATACAATGGTTAAATCTCTAAAAGAGTGCGATTGCATTAATGAAGCTTCTATTATAGTGTTTAATGACTGTAGTACAGAATTTGATGAAACCTATTTAAAACAAGTTTTTAAAGAGTTAAATGCAAATGTTGTTACTAGGCTTAGGAATTTAAGAGCCGACAGAAATAATTATAAAATAATGCTGGACTTTTTAAATACAAATAATGATGTTTTGTTTATTTGTGATTCAGACCTTTTATTGAGGCCGGACACACTTAAGTTCATACAGTCTGATTTTGAAAGGACTGACGGGTTTTTAAGTGTGTATAATTCTGATTTTCATAGAGATGTTTATTTTGACGGAGAGTTTGTATATAAGCAAGATGTTGGATTTGCTGGAATATGTTTATCAAGAGATTTGGTTAAGAGTTTTGTTTTAAAACAAAAAGAAACTCTTCGTTCTGTGGATTTTAAATTGTCATCTTTTTTAATTAAAAAAGGTATTAGACTTATGGTCCCAAAAAACAGTTATGTTCAACATATAGGTTTTGACGGGCAAAATTGTAATAATAAATCTGTAGACTTTTCTTCTAATTTTGTTCCTTTGTCAAGTTTTAATAAAGAAATAATTGATGAGATTATGCCTATTGTTTTAAAACGCCAGGCAGAAATGATACAGTATTTGTTGTTTAAAGATAAATATAAAAGATGTGGCTTTATGGTCCATCAGCCTCGCAAATATTTTGCACAAAATATGCTTTTTAAAAAGTTAGAAAAAATTTATTCTACATCTTATCCTATTAACGATAAAGAAAGGAGGTATTTGTGATGAACAAGAGACTTATAATTAATGCCGACGATTTTGGAAAAACTGAAGATATTACTAAAGCTATCATAGTTGCTCATAAATATGGCGTATTGTCGTCTACTACTATTATGGTAAAAGGTGCAGCTTTTGAACTTGCTAGTAAACTCATTAAAGAAACCCCTAGTTTAAAAACAGGGCTCCATATAGATTTAGATTGTATATTTTTAATGAAAGAACCAAATAGGTTTTATAAAAAACTTATAAAAATTACTCCATCTATGAAAACAAAAATAAAAGATGAAATAGACATCCAACTAGATAGATTTTTAAAAGCAGGTTTTGTGTTAACCCATTTAGATAGCCATCATCATTCTCATATGCACCCTGAAGTTTTACCTATTGTAGCTTCCAAAGCAAAAGAATTAAATGCATCTATAAGATTTCATAATAACTATTATGATAGGAGTATATTTTTTTATAAAAATTTAGAAAAAGAAATTTTGAGCCCAATATTAAAACATTTTAATTTAAAATACCCATATTTTCTTAGAGATAGGTTTGATTTAGATTTAAATTTTGAAACTGCTGAAGTCATGTTGCATCCTGGATTTTTAGAAAGGTGGAGAGCTATTGATTTAGCAAGATGTTTAAATCCAGACCTTGAGCAAAGTATAAAAGAAAGAAATATAGAAATAATTTCTTTTGCAGATTTGAAGTGATTGGAAATCAGATTGAACAAATATAATAAAAATTTGTTTAGATTACAATTAGTATCTATATACTTTTTTACTCTAATTGCTGTTTTTTTTGTGTTTAGAGTTGCTTTATTTTGTTTAAACTATGAATTTTTCAGTCAGTTATCTAAGACTAAAGTTCTGTATTCTTTTTTGCACGGGCTTAGGTTTGATGTTTTTGTAATTTCTGTATTCTGTGGGATTTTTTTATTTTTAATAAACGTACCTATAAGATCTAAAATATTTTTAAAGATGAATTGTACATTTCTTAATATTTCTATTCTAATTGTTGCCTTATTACTAACTGGAGATGTAATTAATTTCAAATTTTTTAACAAACATTTAACCACAGAAGTTTTATTAGCCAAAAATCATGTTAGTTACTTTTTTAGTTTAGCTTTTAAAGATTATCTTTTTGTTACCTTAACAATTATATTATTTTTTTGTTTTTTATTTTACTTTTCGTTTAAATATATAGATAAAAATTATCATTCATTTACAAAAAATATTGCTTTAGAAGTATTTATATCTTTTTTAATAGGCTTCATCCTTATTGTTTTTGCTAGAGGAGGTTTTCAAGATAGGATTCTTTCTATTATAGACGCTTATTATCAAAATAAAGTTTCTGGAGAGTTGCAATTAAATGGTGTTTTTACTTCTTTAAAAAGTATAAGCGCTCAAATTTTACCAAATGATATAAATATTTCTTATCAAGATGCACTTTCTGTTTTAAGGGATAATCTTTTAGATAAAAATGAAGAGATTTTTGTAGATAAGAATAAGAAATATCCTTTAATGAGGCAAAGAATCAAGTTTAATGTCAATGGTCAAGGATATAATTTAGTAATTGTCTTGCTTGAGAGTTGGCAAAAAGATTACATAGACTCATTTGCTGGAACAAATTATGATGTTACTCCTAATTTTGACAAGATTGCTAAAGAATCAATAATTTTTGACAAATTTTATGCTAATGGGCAAAGAAGTATAATGGGATTAATGTCTGTTTTTTTAAGTGTTCCTTATGTAAAAGGCATGGTATATTTTGGCGATGATCTTGAAAATTGTGGGCAAATGAGGCTGCCTGTTATGTTAGCGAAAAATGGATATGATAACATATTTGTTCAGGGAGATAAAAGAGAGTCGGATAATGCTATAGCAATAGCAAATTACTTAGGTTTTAAGGAATCTTATGGTAAACAAGACATTCCACTTTACCATAATTATTTAAAAATAAATAAGGGTTATGATATAGAAGGCATGGATTTTTTCTTTAAAAAAATTAAAAAATTAAAAAGTCCTTTTTTGGCATTTTACTTTACTACAACTACACATATACCTTATGCAAAAACAATTTTAAAATCTCTTGAAAAGTATCAACAAGACGGCACAGAAAAAACTGGATATTTAAACAGGCTCTATTACTCTGACTATGCGTTAGGTGAGTTTTTTAAAAAAGCAAAAAAAGAGCAATGGTTTGATAAAACAATTTTTATAATGCTTTCTGATCACCAAGCTTATGGTGTTGGTGGTCTAAATGGTGTTTTTGAAAAAACTAAAGTAGACAAGACGTTTAAAATTCCAGCAATAATATACTGTCCAAAATTGTTTAAAGCTCAAAGAAATATTGAACTTGCAAGTCAAGTTGATATAGTTCCTACAATAATTGATATATTAAACATAAGAACTCCATATTCTTCTTTAGGTAAAAGTCTATTTTCTAAAACAAAAAGTAGGTTTATTTTTCTTTCTTATGAGGGAGAACAAATTTATTTGATAAATAATAATGGTGTTTTCAGTTACGATTGGAAAGATTACAAGAACCATTCTTTTAAAAGAGATGAACTTACAAGAGATGAGCTATTGTTGTTTTCAATAGAAAAAGTAATTTATAGTTTAATGTCAGAAGATAGGTGGTACGATAGTAAAATTTTGAATTAAATTTATAGAGAGTTTAATTTTATGAAAAATTTTATCTTTTTGCCTGCCATTTTTTTATTTGTTTTTATTCCAAAAGATTTAGAAGCTTTTTCTAGTAATTTAAATTACCAAATTATCAAATATAATAATTTTTTAATGTCATATGATTGTTTTTACGTAGATAGTATCATTTATCCTTTTTGTACTAAGATGTCTTCTGGCAGCGACCAAAATTATATAGAAGTTACAAATTTGTATTTTGAAGATTTTGATTATAAACCTAATTTAGAATTTCAACTTTTGACCCCACAACATCAAAAAGATGCTATTTCTATCTATGATGAAGAAGATGTTGTTTTTAGAGTAGTACATAATGACGTAGTAAACAATGCTCCTCAAGAAAGTTACCCTAGAATTTTATTAAAATTTCCTGATTCTTCAACTAAAACGTATACAATGAACAAAAACGATGCTATAGATAAATATAAAGCTTCATATACTTACACTTTAAAGTTAGATAAAGGTACTTATGAATATAAGTATATAACTACAAACAAGTATGAGAATAATTTATTTGAAGTTAAAGGTGATTGGCATGTTACTTCTAGGCCTTACAATTTTATAAAAAGAACACCTCATTCTATGTTTGAAGAAATGCCAGACAATGTCTGTTTTTCTTGGGATATAGCCACTGATGAGAAAGATGACAAACTGTCTTATGAGTTGTATCTAGGGTTTGAATCAAAAAAATCAGAACTTAAAAAAGTTGAACAATGTCCATGCATTAACTGTTTGTCACATAGCGTATCTAAACTACAGCATAAGAAAAAATATTATTGGTATATGGTTGTAAAAAATAAATTTGGAGTACCTCTTGAGACCGAGATGTTTTCCTTTTTTACAGGAGGCTTAGTAGACAAATTTTATAATGCGCCTAACCCATTTAATCCTTCTATAGGTACAGTAACTGATTTTGTTTTTCCTATGTACTATGACGGAAATGCACAAATAAAAATTTATTCTGAATTCGGTGATCTTGTTTGGGAATCAGATAAATCGTTTTTTGATGGGAATACTACTGGCAATATAAAATATGATGGAAGAGACAATTCCGGTAGACTGCTTTATAATGGTAGTTATATTGCAATTTTGACTAAAAAGTACGGTGATAAAACGGAAATTGAACGGTGCAGAATACTTATAATAAAATAATATTAGTTTTTCTGTTACTCCTATTAATATTTCAAACAGAAGAAATATATGGATATTCTGGCAGAAGAAAACATTTTTTATCTCATGGCCCAAGCGTTGCTGCTTTTGGTGCAGGGGAAACTGTTTTTTGTGCTTATAAAGATCCGTCAGTTTTGCAGTATAATCCAGCTTTGATGTCTTTGTTTACTACAAATGCAGTGTCGGTATCTAGATTTAACTTGTTTGAAGGTTCTTCTTATAATTGCGCAGCACTTGCTTTTGGATTGGGTAAAAATTTTTTTTTGGGACTTTCTATGGCTAATTTAGCCAGTGGAAATATTGAGATAAGAGAAAATATTTACGTTTTAGAAAAAGTTATTTCTGTAAATAGCTGGAATAACACTATTGCTTTTTCAGGACTTATAGAAAAATTTGCTGTTATGTATGGATTAAACATAAAATATATATATTTTGATATGTATCTAAAAAAAGGAGCAACATATTCGTGTGATTTTGGTCTTGCAAAGGAAATATCTTTAAAATATGACATAAAAATGAAAACTGCTTTTTCTATACAAAATTTTATTTCACAAAGATTTAAACTTGATTCCACATTTGACGCAATTCCTTTAATTTTTAGGTTCAGTTCTACTTTTGTTTTACCAACATATTATAGATTTACTTCGAAAGATACTTGTAATATTTATGCAGATGTAAAGTACGAAGATTCTTTTGGGGACTTGTGTGTAGGGTTATCTTATATTTTTGCAGAAAAATATTCTTTGCGTACAGGTTATTATAACAGACATATCACATTTGGAGTGGGCGCTGATTTTTATATGCTTACGATGGACTATGCTGCAGATTTTAGTGAGATAGATTTAATAAATAGGTTTATGTTAACGTATAGATGGGGTCAAAAAAGTGAGACTTTATTGTTAAGAGAAGCTAAAAAAGCACTAAATGAGGAAAAGTACTCTTTAAAGCTTGCTCAAGAAGAATTTAAAAAAGCAAAAGAATTATACAATAAAAAAGAATATTTAAAAGCTACAGATAAACTTTCAAAAATTATTGTTTTGTATCCAAATTTTGAATCATCAAATCATTTCTATAATAAAATTGTCGTACAGATGAAAAATGATACCAAAGATAAAAATCTTAATTTTGGTGACAAATATTACGCTAAAGCTTATATTGAATACTATAATGCAAATTATAAGAAGGCTTTAGAAGAATGGACAAAATATATAGCATTTGGTGGTGGTAATCTTGAGGTTTTTGAATATAAAAATAAAATAGATAGTATTTTAAAATTAAAAGAACTCGAGGAACGAGAAAAACAATTAACTTTTAGAGCCAAAGAACTTTTGCAAGAAGGAATAGATTCCTATAATTTAAAAAAGTGGATAAATTGTATAAAGAAAATGGAATCTCTTGAAAAATTAACAAGTGATAATAATTTTTCAAAATCATTAGAATTCTATAGTAAAGCAAAAGATTATATAAACAGATGTATTATTGAGTTATCAGAGAGTATGTCACCAGAAAATGTAAATAGAAAAGATTTTCTAAAAGATGAATTTAAGTATGACGAAATTACTGCAGATGAAAAATATAGAGAAGGACTTGTTTTGTATGCTCAAGGGAAGTACTATCAGGCAAGTAGAATGTGGGAGCTTGCTTTAAGACTAAATCCAGATCATAAAAAGGCAAAAATTGCTTTAAATAAAATTAAAAAAAATAAACTAGAGTAATTTTAAATGAAACTCTTTAGAAGAATCAATTTTTTTATTTTTACATTTGGTCTGTTGATTACTTTAATATATGTAGAAAATTTTGAAGCAGTTGAAAATGATTGTTCTGTACTGGGACTTGAGAAAGATGAAATTTACAGTGAATTTGATAAATATAATATGTTTAAAAATATTGATGCTGTTGAACCATCCGGAGCGATAATATCTCAAGAATATTTTTCACGTCATAATGAGATTAAACTGCTAGAATCTGCTCAAGAAATTGCAGGTCAAGAAATTCTAAAATACTTAGAAGATAAAAAAAACGATAATATAAAATATTCACAAAATAATTGGTTGCAAAAAGATATTGTTATTTTTGGAACAAGTACCGTTTTTACTTCATCTACCTCTTTATCTAAAATAAAATTGCCATTTCAGTCTAGTTTGTCAATTACAGGAAGAAAGTTGATGGGTTTTAATTACACCCAGAGACTGTATGATAGTCAAGAGGATGGGAAACGACAAAATTCATCATCTTTTAAAATGGAACAAGAGATGCAGATGAGAATTTTAGGGGATGTCGGAGATAGATTTACTGTTAATATTGATTATGATGATAAAGCAGAAAAAAAAGATATATCTTTAATTTATAATGGAAAACCAGGAGAATTTATACAACAAGCTGCATTTGGAGATATTGAAGTATCGTTGCCTACGACAGAATTTATAGGGTATAGTAAAGAGCTGTTTGGGTTAAAGGTCGATACTCGTTATAAAAATTTAGGAGTCAATGCTTTTTTTAGTAAAACTAAAGGTCTTTCTGAGGTAAAACGCTTTGTAGGAAATACTCAGTTAGAGAGGAAATTGATACCAGATACTGCTTATATAAAGTTAAAATATTATTCTCTTTTAAAAAGTAATGAAACTCGGAAAATAAAAAATGGTACAGTTAAAGTATATGTTGCTTACCAAAAATTAAATCCAAAATATAATTTTGCTATTGACTCAAATGTAGTTCTTTATGATTTAAATACTACTCCTGGATTTTCTTATAAAGGGAATTTTGTTCTTTTGGTTGCAGGGCAAGATTTTACTATTGACTATAATACTGGTGTACTTGCTTTTAAAAATTCCGTATCTAAAGGCGATGTTGCAGCTGTAAGTTATGATTTTGAAGACGGTACACCTCTCTCAAACAATCCTTTAATTATTAAAGATATTAATGATAGTCAAAATATTACTACAGAAATTAAAACTTTTTACAATTTAGGTAATTTAAAAATAATAAGAGATAATGGAAGAGGTAATTTTTTACTTACAATTAAAGATTTAAATGGCAGTACTCCTAGCATTATTGATGGTGGAAAAAATGTACCAATATATCCTCCAAAACCTGGATATGCTGCAAACATAGATGTTGATTTTGAGAACGGTATTTTTAAGTTACCTGAAACTTTACATGATTCTTTGTATTTAACTAATGACCATAAATATAATTTTGAGACGGAATATCAGTACAATGTTAAGATAGTAATGTTACGACCAAACATTGTTCCAAGTTCAGAAAAAATAGTTGTTGATGGTGTTACTTTAAACCCTTCTATAGATTATATATTAGATTATGATTTAGGCATTTTAACAATAAAGAACGAAAACATAATTAAAGAAAATTCTGTAATAGATGTGTCTTATGATTATTCTTTATTGGGTGCTCAGGCAGAGAGTATGCTTCTAGGCGCTAGCAGTAAATTAAACTTAACTGAAAATATTTCTATTGGTGCAGGTATGATACATAATTTTATGACTAAGAGTACAGTTTTGCCAGATATAAGAAATACACCTACAAGTCTTAGTGTTGGTGAAGGTGACTTAAAAATTGACAAACTAGATATAGACACGTTAAACATGCAGCTTAATTTAAATGCAGAATATGCTTTAAGTTCTTATAATGAAAATACTATAGGTAAAGCTTTAATAGATTCTATGGATAATTCTGTTAGAGAAGATTCAATTAATATTTTGGAAGATAATTGGTTTCACAGTGCAGATAAGTATCCTACGACAAGGAGAATGTTAAGTGATTTGTCTTGGAATAGCTATGAAATTGATATAAAAGACATAGATCCTGCTTTGGAGTTCGCTGATGGACAGAAACAATTGGTTTTAGAATTAAATTACGATGTTAGATATAGAAGTCAGATAGCTTTTGCTCAAAAAATTTGTCAAAATTGGGATGGTTTAGATTTTTCTAAAAAACTATATCTTGAAGTATGGATAAAAGATAATAATTCTAATTTGCACGAAATGGTAATAGATTGTGCTTCATGTATTAATGAAGATTCAGATGGTTGTGGAGTTTTAGATACTGAAGATATAGATGGGACAGGTATTTTAAGTCCATGGAAAGATGTGGGGAGAAAATTTCATAATGTTGACGGTACAGTATCCTTAATAGGTGCACATAACGGGAAACTTGATACAGAAGATCTCAATGGGAATGGTGTCTTAGATACTTTAGAAGATATAGCTGGGAGCTATAGTCTCTTGAGTTCAAGTGTTACAGTGATTAAGCAAAATATTAATGGTTGGAAGCAAATCAGGATACCTTTAGATATAAATGATGCTAATAGGACAAATTGGAAAAATATAAGAATTTTACGTATTAGAATGAGACAAACAAATGTTGGAGGTGATATTGGTAAAATTGTTATAGGTAAAATTTCTATAGTTGGAAACAAATGGGAAAAGATAGGTCTTAATGCTGATAACTTTAGTATTTCTTCCATAGGTAGATATGATCCAACATATAAATCAATTTTAACTAGTAAATATTATTTAGATTTATACGGAATAAATGAGCAAGTTAAAAAAGAAGAAAATGCTTTAAAGTTTTCTTATAACACGTTTATTACTAATGTTCCTTTACTTGCAAAGGCAGTTTATACTGGTAATGCTTTAGATATATCTAAATATGACAGCATTTGTTTTATGGTTTATGCAAAACCAGCAGCTGGTTTTGCTCAAGCAGGGGATGAAATAATATTTAGAGCTTGTGGAAATGATGGCAACTACTTTGAATATAAAACTATAGTTAGTGATGATGTAACATGGCAAGATTGGAAAATCATTAGAATTAATCAGTCAGGTTTTGGGAAAAATGCTTTATGGACAAGTTCTGACCCTCAAGGACAAATAACAGTTGCGGGAAATCCATCGTTAAATAGAATTTGTCAGTTTGTATTGGGTGTTAAGTCAAACTCTGTAGGAGAGGAGCGTCAAATTTGGTTTAAAGAGTTACATGCTGTTGGCAATAAACAAGTTGTAGGCAGAGCATATAAAACGGCTGGTGATATTAAATGGAATGGGATATCTAGTTTAGGTGCAATTTCTGTTGGAGGATCTAAAAAGTCTATAAATAGAGATTTTCAAAATATTGTAGCGGGAGTATATAATAGAGATTTACTCGAAGAAGATGCTTATATTAGCTTAGGAGGATTTTGCCCTACAGAAGATATAAGTATTTTTCCTATCAAAACTGGTATTTCAAGGGCTTGTATAATAACGCCTGAAGTTATAGAAAACAAATCTAACTTAATTTCTTTAAACGAAGAGGGGCGAGTAATAACGTATACAGGTTATACTCAAACTAATTTAAACTTAGGTACAAATCTACCACAAATATCTGCAAAATATATAAGATCCATAATAGACACGTCTAAAATTAGTCGTTTAGAGGATAGAGAAACTTTAGCAGGTAATATAATTTATAACAACCCTATTAGAGTTTTTTTATTACCTACAAATATTAATGCTGATGTAAAAGCGATAAACTCTTATTATAAAGTTTATCCCTCAACTCCTATACTAGAGTCAGACTCTTTTCTAGGTTTAGATAAAATAAATGATTACTTAAATATTAATAAATATCATACATTGGAACAGTCTAATCTTTTTGCTTTTAGACTTCCTTTTAAATTTTTTGATGGAATAACTTTTTTGCCAGCTTATTCGCTGAATATGGCAAAGGAAAAAAATAATGATTTTGTTGAGGAGATTGAATATGATAAAATCTTAAATCAAACTGCAGGAGCAAGTTTAGTTTTAGGATTAGCAAATTGGTTTAGTCCGTCTTGTATATATAGTATTACCACAAAAGAAAATTACGATATAAGTTTAAGTACATCTGAAGCAACTTTAACAATACCTGGCCAAAAAAAATATATAGAAAGGAATGGAGTTGGAGAAATTTCCTGGAACTTAAACGCTTGTGATATTATAAATTTGCTTTTGTTCAAAAGTTTAACTTTTTCGACATACTATAGATTACAGGATTCTGATTCCTATGATAAAGTAAATAAAGATTTTAAATCTATAGGCTTTTCTATGGACAGATTATGGGTAAGAGACAATCTTTTAATGGATTTAGAACCTTTCTATTCTAGTAACTCGTATATTGTTAAAACAATTTTAAATAAAGATGATATTCGTTTTTCTGGTAGATACATGCCTTTTGAAATTTTTTCTTTTAAAGGGTATTTTTTGCCATTAAATACCTTTACTACTAATTGTACTTATACACAGGGAAATGAAAATTCATATGATAAGGGAACACGTAAAACTATATGTTCTTTGACTTGGCCTGATATTCTTATAGGAATATCCAAAACGGAAGAATTATTTTTTTGTACAGATTTTTTAAGTGATACACAATTAAATGCTAAATATAAAAATAAACAAATGACAACTTATGGAATTGCATATTCAGATAGTCTTTTATATGGTTTAGAATATAGATTCAAGTTTATAAAGATTCTTGATCTGTATGTAGGTTTAGATAATACAGATTCCAAAGAGAATGATTATATTACTTATACTACTCTTTATAATGGCAATGCTCAAAAATATGCTTGCCAAGGTGCGTTTGGCATAGGTAAATGGCGGTTTTCTATAAGATATGAAAATGAATGTAATTGGAAAAAAAATGCTTCTGGAAGGTACGTTTCTAATATTCAAAAAAATACTTATTTAGGACAAATAAATCTAGATACTTTATTCCCTTCAGGTGTAAAAATACCAATCATAAAAATCTTCGTTCCTCTTAGAAATAGAATTATTTTTACATCTAATCTTAAGTATATAGACCAACAGTCTCAAGTGAATATAGAAAGAGATAATAGTACAAATTTCGGCGCCTCGTTAAATACAGATTATGAAGTATCCAAATATTTTAGATTTATTTTTGGGCTTATTTGGGATAGGTTCGAGTTTCGATATAATAGGAAATTAAATTATCAAGATATTTCTGCATTAAGTAAATTAACTTTTCAATTTTAAGATTTTAAAATGATGAAAAAAATATTTTTAAAAGTTATTAATTTAATATATCCTCTCACTTGTTCTTTATGTGGTAGAGATTTAAGTGCTGTTTACAAATATAGGATTTGCAATAACTGTAAAGAATCTTTAAATAAAATAAAAAATAATGTGTGTGAGAAGTGCGGCATTCCTTTAGACTCTGGAGGAAATTTGTGCTATGCATGTAAAAAAGATTTAAAAATATATAAATTCGATAAGTTAAGATCAGTTTATCTATATAAGGGGCATTTAAGAAAATTAATTTTAAAATTTAAATATTCAAAGAGAACTTTTTTATATAAAGATTTTGCTTTTGAAATGAGTAAATTAATACAAGAATATGAATTTTTTAAAAACTCAGATTTTATTATACCTGTTCCTTTAAACATTTTAAGAAAAATAAAAAGAGGGTATAACCAAGCGGAACTTTTGGCCGAAGGTGTTTCTATTCAAAGTGGAATACCTATGTTAACAAATATTCTGTTTAGAAAAAAAGTTACAAAACCTCAATTTAGATTATCTAAATTTGAAAGAGTAAAAAATATACAGAATTCTTTTGTAGTAAAAAATAAGAGTGCAATAAAAGATAGGACAATTTTGTTGATTGATGATATAGCTACTACTTGTTCGACGATATCTGTTTGTGCTAATGTTTTAAAAGATAGTGGGGCAAAAAATGTTTTCGTCTTAACACTTGCTAGAGATTAAACTAAATAAAGGCTATATAGTTGTAAATTTGACAAGTCATGAACTTTTTATTATAATATTCTATATATAACATAGTCGCGGGGTGGAGCAGCTCGGTAGCTCGTCAGGCTCATAACCTGAAGGTCGCAGGTTCAAATCCTGCCCCCGCAATAATATTAAAACGACATTTAAAAGTCGTTTTTTTTTGTTGTTAAAATTTCTTTTTGATATAATTGGTGTATCTATGATACTAGATGATTTAAGAAATACTGATTTCTATTTTAGTTTCAACTCTACAATCAAAGAGGCTTTAGATTTCATCAAGGGAAATCTTTCTACTTTTGAAGAGAAACGTTATGATATAAATGCACATATGTTTGCTGTTGTAGAAACGTCTTTTCCTAAGCCTGCTCTTGAACAAAAACTTGAGACTCATAAAAAATATGTTGATATTCAATACGTTATTGAGGGTTGTGATATTATAGGCTGGAAAAATCTTTTAAATTGTCGAAAACTTTATAGAGACTACCAGTTATCAAGAGATATTGCTTTTTATGATGATAAACCTGATTTTAACATAGTTTTAAATCAAGGGAGTTTTGCAGTATTTTTCCCTCAAGATGCACATGTACCTTTGTGTTCAAAATTACTAGTGAAAAAATGTATAGTAAAAATTGCAGTTGAAAAGCTTGTCTCTGTTTTGGAGGACCAAAAATGATAATTGGTTTGACGGGTTCTTATTGTTCAGGAAAAGACACAGTAGCTGAATATATTTCACAAAAACATGGATACATTCATTTTTCTTTGTCAGACGTTATAAGAGAGACGATGCAGGAAAATGCTATAGAATTAACTAGACAAAACTTGATAGTTTTTGGAACAAATTTAAGAAAAGAAAATGGGAATGGAATACTTGCAAAAAAAGTGTTAGATAAGATTGATTTGTATGGTAAATATTGCGTGACTTCTATAAGGCACCCAGAAGAGGTTAATGAGTTAAGGGAGAGAAAAGATTTTGTGTTGGTGAATGTAGATGCACCCCAAAAGGTTCGTTTTGAAAGAATGCAAAAAAGGAAAAGATGTGGAGACCCTCAGACTTTAGAAAAATTTATTGAGCTTGAAAAACAAGAATCTCAAAGTGATGGTTCTGGACAACAACTTATAAAAACAGCAAAACTGGCAGACATCACAATTATTAATGATTCCGATGATATGCACACACTTGAGAGTAGAGTAGATGAATTATTAAAAAATATTAATGATAAATGAAATTTATGATGTTTGTATAATAGGTGCAGGCCCGTCAGGGATGATGGCAGCAATTCAAGCTGGTCAAAGAGGATTAAATATTATAGTTTTAGAGAAAAAATCTAGTCCTGGTATAAAACTTTCAATTAGTGGTAAGGGCAGGTGCAATATTACAAATAGTGCTTCAGTTAGAGAGTTTGTTGAGTTGTTTTATAATGGAAAGTTTTTATACTCGTCTTTTCATACATTTTCAAATATTGATACTGTTTCGTTTTTTGAAAGATTGAATGTTCCTTGTAAACTTGAAAGAGGAGGCAGGTACTTTCCTGTAAGTGATAAAGCTTGTGATATAGTTAATGCTTTAATAAGAAACACAAAACAGTTTGCAAAAATTATTTCTTCTTTTGATGTAAAATCAGTTAAACAAAGAAACGACTGTATATTTTGTATAAGTGGTAAATTTAATATAATATATGCGAAGAATTTAATAATTGCTTCAGGTGGGATGTCTTATCCCGGTACAGGTTCTATTGGCGATGGTTATAAATTTGCTGAATTTTTTGGACATTCTATAAAAAAACCTGTTGCAGCGCTTGTCCCAATAGTTTTAGAATCTAAATATTTATATGAATTGAAAAGTTTAAAGTTAAAAAATATTGAAGTTTCTTTAGAAGTATGTGGCAGGATTATTTTTAAAGAGTTTGGCGAAATGGAATTTACAAGTTTCGGAGCTGATGGACCTGTAATTTTGGCTTTAAGTAGTTTAGTGTCTGAAAATATTAAAAGTAATGATATATATTTAAAAATAAATTTAAAACCAGCCATTACTAAAGAATGTCTTAATGCTAGATTACTTAAAGAAATTGATAAATTTGGGCAATATCAAGTAAAAGGTATGCTCAAAGAATTTTTACCGAAGCAATTAATAAAATCTTTTTTAAATTATTGTAATGTCAGTATAATTAAAAAGTGTGCACAATTAACTAAGTTCGATAGAGAAAAGTTACTAAAAGCTTTTTTTGAAATGAAATTTAAAGTCTTAAAAACGAAAGATATAAAAGATGCTATAGTAACAAGAGGAGGAGTGGTAACAGATGAAATAAATCAAAAGACCATGGAATCTAAACTTGTAAGAGGTTTATATTTTTGTGGAGAAGTTATAGATGTAGATGCTCCTACAGGAGGGTTTAATCTACAAGCTGCTTTTTCAACAGGATTTGTTGCCGGGATAAATGTGTAATTGTTTTAAATAAAATTTAGCTAAAAACTACGACTCTATAAATATTAGCTGGTAGTGTTATTACAATTATTAATTTGTTAATATTGACTGAAAGATTTAATTTTTATATATTCACCCTGCTCATTAATTAATGGTGCGGTACCCAAGCGGTAAGGGAGCAGTCTGCAAAACTGTTATTCGTCGGTTCGATTCCGGCCCGCACCTTTTTTTATATCCTCTTTGTATTAAGTCAATATGTTGCCCGGTTAGCTCAGTTGGTTAGAGTACTTCCTTGACATGGAAGGGGTCAGAAGTTCGAGTCTTCTACCGGGCATGTTTCTGAGGTAGGCAGCATAATGAAAAAAAAATTAAACTCGAAAGTATCAAAGCAATCTAAAGTACCTTTATTTGATGTCTTGTTAGCTCATGCTAAAAGAGATGTTACATCTTTTCATTGTCCAGGTCATAAAAATGGAAGAAGTATAGATGCAAGTTTAAAAAATTATATTGGAAAAGATATTTTTAAATTTGATGTTACAGTTTTTGATGAAGTAGATTCTTTACATGATCCAGTTGGCCCCATAAAAAAAGCTCAAGAACTCATGTCAGAGGCTTATGGAGTAAAACATTCTTTATTTTTAGTAAATGGTACTTCAGTTGGGAATATGGCGATGTTTCTTGCTGCTTGTGATTCCGGGGATTCAATAATAGTTTCAAGAAGTTCTCATAAGTCGATAATGGCAGGTATTGTAATGTCTGGTGTTTGGCCTATTTGGATACAGCCTAAGATAGACCAAGATCTAGATTTGATTTTTAGTACAACTTATGACCAAATAAAAGAAGCTTTAGATAAATATCCTGAAGCTAAAGCTGTTTTTGTTACAAGTCCGACATATAATGGTGTAGTTACTAACCTGAGAAAGATTGTAGATTTATGCCATAAAAGAGATAAAATTGTTCTTGTAGATGAAGCTCATGGAGCGCATTTGCATTTTAATGACAATTTGCCAGAGTCTGCTGTTGATGCAGGTGCAGATTTGTGTGTTCAGTCTACACATAAAACCTTATCTGCTATATCCCAAGGGTCTGTTCTTCATTTCAATTCAAAACTTGTTGATATAAATAGAGTAAAAAAAGTAGTGTCAATGTTACAAACTACAAGCCCAAATTATTTAACGCTTGCAAGTCTTGATTTAGCAAGAAGACAGGTTTTCTTACATGGAAGGGGAAATTTTGATAGAGTTATAAAAGCTGCAAGATGGGGAAGAATGTATATAAATAATAATATTGACTCTATGAAATGTTTTACTCGCAAAGAAATGCAAAATTTAAATTTTGACTTAGATGAAACAAAACTTACAGTTAATGTAACTAAAACTGGTCTTTCAGGTTATGAAATAGAAGAAATACTTGCTAGAGAGTACAATATTCAGCTTGATTATGCAGATTTGTTTAATTTGGTAGCTATTATGGGAGAAGGTTCAAGTAAAGAGGATGTAGAAACTTTTGTAAGAGCTCTTGAAAGTATAAACAAAAAGTATCATGGGAAGCAGAAGAATTGGATACTTAAAATTCCGTCACTTGCTACAGAAATGGTTATGAAACCTAGAGAAGTATTTCTTTCAAATAGTACAAAAAAAGTTAGTTTAAAAAAAGCCGTTGGCCATGTTGCCGCGCAAACACTTACCCCGTATCCTCCTGGCATACCAGTGGTAATACCTGGAGAGCGAATTACAAAAGAAATATGTGATTATCTCATAAATATATCTTCAAAAGATATAAGAATTAGTGGGCAAGAAACTGAAAAACTAAAAATGGTCAAAGTTTTTACAAATTAAATGGAGAAAACTATGAATAAGAAAGAATTGGCAAATTTTAAAAAAATTTTAATACAGAAAAAAGCGGAATTTTTAAATAAGACAAATAGTAATCAAAGAGAACTCGATGCTGATTTAGAAGTAAGTATTGGCGATGAGATAGATACTGCTACTCACAATAGTGAAAAAGAAATGTTTTTTGAACTTGTAGCAAATGACAGAATAACTTTAAATGCTATAAACGATGCTTTAGTAAAAATTGAAAAAGGTAGTTATGGTCTTTGTGAGTGTTGTAATGGTGCTATACTTTTAGAAAGATTAGAAGCAATACCATGGACAAGATACTGTATTAAGTGTCAA
This sequence comes from Candidatus Endomicrobiellum cubanum, assembly GCA_031269735.1. Lineage (GTDB taxonomy): Bacteria > Elusimicrobiota > Endomicrobiia > Endomicrobiales > Endomicrobiaceae > Endomicrobiellum > Endomicrobiellum cubanum. The sequence continues at coordinate 29,513 of JAISYS010000027.1, forward strand.
GAGGAAGCTGAAAACCCTAAGAGGTGAAAGTGATATTAAATTTTTGGGACAAGTTTGTTTCAAGAGATTTTGCTTTATGGATAAAGAGTCTGTCTTTATTCATTATTATTTTATCTTTAGGCATTTTTTTTAGTAAGTATTCTATTAGTTTTATAAAAAAGTTTTTAGAAAAGTTTAAAATAGTTATTTATGATGAAATATTCACTATTTCAAAAAGTTATATATATTTTTGGATTTTACTTACAGCTCTATATTTTGCGTTTATAACTTCTCCTATAAATACTAAAAACACAATTCTGTTAAAGATTTTTTACATGTTATTTGCGTTTTCAATAGTTCTTCTAGTAGCATCTCTTATTTCAAATTTCTTTAAAAAATCAGTTCATGAAAAAATTGGTACAAATATAATAAAGTTTATAGTAATTTTTATAGGCTTTGTGTTAGTGTTAAACCAAGTTGGAATAAAGTTAACTCCTATTTTAACAGCGTTAGGTATAGGATCTTTAGCTGTTGCTTTAGCACTTCAAGATACTCTTGCAAATTTTTTTGCTGGTATCAATATGTTGGCAAGTAAGCAAATTACAAGGAATGATTATATTAAACTTGATTCCGGACAAGAAGGTACAGTTTTAGAAGTTAATTGGAGAACGACTTTAATAAAAGAAATATCTAATACTGTAATTTCTATCCCAAATACTAAAATATCATCTTCAGTTATTACAAACTTTCATTTTCAACAAGCAGAAGTTACTGCTCGTGTAGATTGTGGAGTTGCTTATGGAAGTGATTTAGAATATGTTGAAAAAGTTGTAAAAAATGCTGTATTAGAGATAGTAAATAAATCACAAAATGCTATAAAGACATATAGTCCTCTTGTTGTATTTACTAGTTTTGGAGATTTCGCTATAAATTTTTCTGTTTATTTTAGAGTAAAAGATGTTTATTCCAGATCTTCACTCCAAAGTGAAGTTTTAAAAAATATTTATAAAAAATTTACTGCAGAAAATATAGAAATTCCATTTCCTCAAAGAGTAGTAACAATCAATAAATAACATACGACTTTTAAGGAGTTTACAATGAAGTTTGTTTTAAGTTCAAAAATATTTAAAGCTACTGTGACAGAAGCTAACTTAGCTTATAAAGGAAGTATAACAATAGATACAGAACTTTGTGATAAAGCTGGTTTCTGGTTAGGGGAGAAAGTTTTAGTTGTTTCAAATACTTCTGGAGCAAGACTTGAAACTTATGTAATTCCAGGTAAACCAGGCTCTGGAGTTATATGTATAAATGGTGCAGCAGCTCACCTAATAAAAAAAGGTGAAGAAGTAATAATCATGGGTTTTACTCTTTCAGATAAGCCTATTGAACCTAAAATTATTTTTGTAGATAAGAATAATAAAATTATAGATAGAAATGATTTTAACAATGTTTATGTAAAAACAGAAATTTAAATTCTATTTTTTATTTTGTCGGGGCGTGGCTCAGTTGGCTAGAGCACACGGTTCGGGACCGTGAGGTCGCTGGTTCAAATCCAGTCGCCCCGATTTAAAAAGGATATAAATAATGAATACAAAATTTGGTTCATTGGAGCTTTATTTTGATGCGATAAGAACAATAAAGCCTTTATCTCCTGAAGCTATAAAAGAGCTTTGGAATCTTTCAAGGACTGATAAAAAAGCTTTTGATAAGATAGTTGAACAAAATTATAAACTTGTTATACCTATAGCTAAAAGGTTTATGAAAAGTGGTATGGACATCATGGATTTGATAGAAGAGGGAAATATTGGTCTTATGAAAGCAGTAGAAAAATTTGATGTGACAAAAGGAGTAGCTTTTTCTACATATGCAGTTTATTGGATAGAACAGTACGTAAGAAAAGCTGTAGAAAATCAATTAAAAACAATAAGAATTCCTTCACATATTTGGGATGCTTTAAACCGTTGGATAAAGACAAAAATAATATTAAGAGGAGAATTAAATAGAGAACCAACAGATGATGATGTTGGCAAAAAATTGAAATTGAATAGAAAGCAAATTGATGATTTAAGGAGATTTTCGACGGTCTTTAATGAAACTTATTCACTGGAAATGCCTATGTCGGAAGATTCTAATATCCAGCTTAAAGATACAATTTCTGATGTTTCAGATAAATCTCCTGAGTCTGTTACAGAAATTATAAGAACTAGAGAGGATATTAGTATAGCATTGAACGATTTATCTGATAGAGAAAGAGAGATTATTCGCATGAGATTTGGACTTGGTGGAATAGATGTATTGTCTTTAGACGCTATTGGCGAGATTTTTCATATTTCAAGAGAGCGTGTTAGACAATTAGAACTTAGAGCTTTTAAAAAACTTAAAGGTATTCTTGAAAAATATAATTTTATTAGTCCGCAAGAGGCACAAAATATTAAACTTGATAGTAGAAGTGGTAAAGATAGACGTAAAGAAACTATACTTTCTCTTTATACTGATAAAAGATTTAATACTGAAAGAAGGTCACAGTGGATATAAGTGCTCAAGCAAAAAGTGTTATTAGAGATATAAGGGATTTTCCAATACAGGGAATTGTTTTTAAAGACATAATGCCACTTTTTAGAAACATAAATCTTTTTAGAAATGTTATAGATGTTTTTGATAATTTTTATCAAAACGTTAAAGTTGATAAAATTATAGGTATAGAATCTAGAGGGTTTATTGTTGTCATGCTTTTAGCATTAAAAATGAATATTCACTTTGTTCCTATTAGGAACCATTTAAAACAGTTAAATCTTCTTATTTTTTTGAGTACGGTGTTGCCACAATAGAAATACAAGAGGATTCAATTCTGCTGGAGAAAATATTTTAATAGTTGATGATATTCTTGCAACAGATGGAACAGTTAACGCTTCAGTTAATCTTATTAAAACATTAAATGCTAATGTTATATCTTTAGCTTTTATTGCTGAACTTTTATATTTAAAAGGTAGACAAAAAATTTTAATAGGTGACCAAGTTGAAATTTTTTCTTTAGTTCAGTATTGCTTAGTTTACTATAAATTTTAATATTTTGATATAATATTGTCGTGCCCTGATAGCTCAACTGGATAGAGCAAATCCGTCCTAAGGATAAGGTTGGAGGTTCAACTCCTCTTCAGGGCGTGTTGTTATCATGTAAACTTATCTATATCACTAATAATGGAATATCATTCAAATACGATTTAGGAAACATTTTTAAAAACTGTGCTTTCTCATTAAAGTTTCTCATATCACATAAATATTGATTTGTTACAAGAATATGTCTGTCATACATGCTTGTTTTTTCTATTACGTTTATCCCATTTATTGTCTGTTTCCCTAATTCATAATCAACTATTAAAAATACTTTGCTC
>JAISYS010000041.1 GCA_031269735.1 Candidatus Endomicrobiellum cubanum
CCTCTTAATAAAATATTTATGATTTAACACCCTCTTACACTATTACCTCTTTAATCTCATTCTCATATATAATCTCATTTTTGCTAAATTTACTGCATTATTATATTTAAATAGAGAGAAACTAAAGATATTTGTTACATTCCTGTATGATATAATCAGATTTGTCTATAAAGTTTTTAATATTAAGTAAATCTTTATCTTGCAGTAAATCTTTATCATAGGTTGTTCTAAAAAGATGTATTATTCCAGAAGCTTTAATTATATCTACTGATAGCTTAATTAAATTTAAATCACCGTTAAAAAAGGTGGAATATTTTGCAAAGTCAGCTTTTATGTCCATTGCTATAAAATCAATAAGTTTTTTTGATATAAGTTCTTGTAAAACATTTGGATTTGTGCCGTTTGTGTCAAGTTTAACAAGAAATCCAAGCCTTTTAATTTTTAATATAAACTCCACTAAATCTTTTTGTATAGTTGGCTCTCCACCTGTTATAACAATACCTTTCAAAAGACCTATTCTTTTATTCAAAAACTCAAAAATTTCTTCTTCATTTAATAAATTCTCAAACAGGTTAGGATCAACTAGTTGCCGATTGTGACAATAAGGGCATCTCATGTTACAGCCCTGTGTAAAAATAACTGCAGCAGGAATTTTAGGATAATCTATTAATGATAATTTTTGTAGCCCAGCAATTTTCATTTCATATTACCTTTCTTAATTTAGTTATTATTGCAAGGGCAATATGTTTTGCGCATTTTAAATTCTTCTCTTTTCCCTTCATTCCACAAAGAAACAGGTCTTAAATATCCTACAACTCTTGAATATACTTCGCATTTTGTACCGCTAATACTGTTTTTTTCATCGAGCAACTGTTTAATTTTTTCTTGAATTTCGTTTGCAGTCATTTTTTTCCTCCAAAAGTTTAAAAACATTAATGTATATTCTTACAGCGCCATTTTGGCCCTATTGTGTTAAAAAACTTGTACTTATCACACATGAATTCTGTGTCTTTTGCCTTGCTTTGTCAAACACTTCCCAGCAGTTATACAAAATTATGATTTTAAAGACATTCAATTTGTATAAAGCATATTTTCAAGTTTTTTTATTTGTTTATCTATTTCTTCTATACTTTCATTTTTACATTTTGGACATTCAGCATGTTCTCCTTCAATATAACCGCATTTTGGACATATACTAAATGTAGGGGTTATAGAAAAATAGGGTAATTTATAATTTTGACATACTGTTTTTATAAATGTTTTTAAAGCTTCTGTGTTTTTAATTTTTTCTCCAACAAACATATGGAGTACTGTTCCTCCAGTGTACTTAGCTTGCATAGAGTCTTGAAGATCTAAATTTTCAAAAATATCATTTGTGTAATTTACAGGTAACTGACTAGAATTTGTATAAAAAGGCGTACCTTTTTTAAAACTCGCTGAGATTATATCAGGAAACAATTTAGCGTCAATTTTAGCAAGTCTATACGAAGTTCCCTCAGCAGGTGTAGCTTCTAAATTGTAGTTGTTGCCACTTTCTTGTTGATAATCGATAAGAATGTTCCTCATAAAATCTAAAACTTTATTTCCAAACTCTTTGCCTTTTGACGTCCCAATATCTTGTCCAAATAAATTTAGACAGGCTTCATTTAATCCGACAATCCCTATTGTAGAGAAATGATTTTTCCAATATTGATTAAAACGTTGTTTTACACTTCTAAGGTAGAAAGTCATGTATGGGTATAAGTTACATGAAGTAAATTTTTCTAAGATATGTCTTTTAATCTCTAAACTTTGTTTTGCTATGTTCATAGTGTTTTTAAGTTTTTCCATAAACTCTGTTTCGTTTTTTGCAAGATAGCCTATTCTAGGAAGATTAATTGTAACAACTCCAATAGAACCTGTTAGAGGGGAAGCTCCAAAAAGACCTCCTCCGCGTTTTTGAAGTTCACGGTTGTCTATTCTAAGTCTACAACACATGCTTCTTGCATCTTCTGGTTTCATATCGGAATTAATAAAGTTTGCAAAGTAAGGTACACCATATTTTGCTGTTATGTCCCAAAGTGCTTTTATATTTTTATTGTCCCAGTCAAATTCATTTGTGATATTGTAAGTTGGGATAGGAAATGTAAATACTCTTCCTTTAGCATCTCCCTCGAGCATAAGTTCTAAAAATGCTTGATTTAACATATCCATTTCTTTTTGAAAATCACCATATTTTTTATCTTGACGTATTCCGCCTATTATTACACTTTCATCTTTGTAATGTGGAGCAACAGTCAAATCCATTGTTAAATTTGTAAAGGGAGTTTGAAATCCTACTCTTGTAGGGATATTAATATTAAATAAAAACTCTTGTAAAGCTTGCTTGACATCTTTATATGTAAGTTTGTCATAGTAAATAAATGGTGCAAGTAAAGTGTCGAAATTTGAGAAGGCTTGTGCTCCTGCACTTTCGCCTTGAAGAGTATAAAAGAAATTTATAATTTGCCCAAGAGCTGTTCTAAAATGTTTTGCAGGTTTACTTTCAGATTTTCCAAAAACACCTTTAAAACCGTTAATAAGTAAATCTTGCAAGTCCCATCCTACGCAATATGCACCTAAAAGACCTAAATCGTGTATATGCAAATCTCCATCTAAATGAGCTTTTCGTATATTTTCTGGATAAATTTTATTTAACCAATATATCTTGCTAATTTCAGAAGAGATGTAATTGTTAAGTCCTTGTAAAGAGTAAGACATGTTACTATTTTCATTTACTTGCCAATCTATTTTTTGTAAATATTGATCAACTAAATCTACATTAAATGAAGATGTAATTTCTCTTACTTTAGTATGCTGATCACGATACAAGATATAAGCTTTTGCAGTTTTTTTGTAAACAGAAGAAAGTAAAACTTCTTCAACTATATCCTGAATCTCTTCAACAGAAGGTATTCTGTTTTTAACAGTATTATGCAGTATAGATAAAGTCTTAAGAGCAAGCTTATGTGCAACATCTTGTCCAAATTCTCCAGTTGCAATACCTGCTTTTTCTATAGCAATTGCAATTTTTTTAGGATTGAATGTTTCTTCCAAACCATTTCTTTTTAGAATTGAGCTAAAAAAGTCTTCATGTTCCATTTGATCCCTCTTAGAAATAAAAATCCTCATCTCTTGTGCAGACAAGGTTACAAAAAATAAAGATTTAAATTATGTCTGCGATAATTTAAATTTCTTAATACATACCAAAAATCTTTTGGAAAGTCTTCTGACTTGAGAATAATAGATAAAAAATCTAATCACCGCACTTTTCCATCTGGCAAAGACAATGGCTTTATTTATATATTTACGGTTTTTATTTTTCTATCACAACACCAGGGATGCTTCCGATTTTAACGAAATTGTCTGTAGTTCTGTAGTAGGAAACACTATATGTAGTACGAACAAAACATTAGCACACAACATATATTAAACTATTTACACTGTAATGTCAATAGTAATATTAAAATTGTTGTGGCTGTATGAACCTAGCATGGAACATTTAACATTTTATAGATTGACAAGTAAGCTTTTTTTCTTATTTTATCATTAACAGAGACAATATTTTTTGTATTTTTTAAAACGTCAAATACTTTTTCAATAGTAGTTTTTTTCATATTAGGGCATTCTGACAAATTTGTAACAGGATAGAAATTTTTATTTGGATTTTCTTTCTTAAGTCTGTATAAAATTCCTATTTCTGTACCTATTATAAAATCTTTATTATTACTGTTTTTTATATATTTGCACATAGTTCCTGTAGACATTGCATAGTTTGCTATTTCTATAACTTCAGGTCTGCATTCTGGATGTACAAGAACTTCTGCTAGAGGGTGCTCTTTTTTTGCTTTTAAAACATATTCTGGCAAAATAAAATTGTTATGAGTTGGACAAAAACCATTCCAAACGTTTATTTTTATACCAGAAACCTTTTGAACGTAATTGCCGAGGTTTCTGTCAGGAATAAATAAGATGTCTAAGTGTTTATTGCTAGAGGCAACAAGCCTTAAAATATTTACAGCATTAGAAGAGGTGCAACATATATCACTATGTGCTTTTATTTCTGCTGATGTATTTATATAAGCTATAACAAAAGGGTCTTTGAATTTTGACTTAAAGTTTTTTAATTCTTGTACTGTTATCATATCTGCCATAGGGCAACCTGCATTTATATCAGGTATTAAAACTTTTTTATTGGGATTTAATATGTGTGCAGTTTCTGCCATAAAGTGTACACCACAGAAAACTATTGTTTCTGCATCGGTTGCAACTACTTTTTTACTTAAATCTAAAGAGTCACCAATAAAATCTGCTATATCATGTATTTCTGGCCGCTGATATATATGTGCTAAAATTATTGCATTTTTTTCTTTTTTCAAATCATTTAATTGATTAAATATTGAGTTCATTATAAAATCTCATTTGGTTTTTTAGAGAAACCCACTTATTAAATTGTCAAATCTTATTTTATTTTTTCTATTTTTTTCATTTTATTAATTGATATTTCACTTAAAGTTGTTATTTTGTCAAACATTTTTGTTTTAAATGTGCCAGGCCCTTCAGAAGTTTTGTCTGCTATTTCTCCTGCTATCTCAAAACATACAAGTCCTGCGATTGCAGCAAAAAAATAATCTTTTTCTACAGCACAGAAAGTGCCCATTACAGATCCTGCCATGCAACCTGTACCTACAATTTGTGCCATCATAGAAACCCCATTTTTTACTTTAATAATTTCTGCACCATTTGTACATATATCTTCCTTGCCTGTTACCACTACTACACACTCTTTTTCTCTTGCAAATGTTGCCGCAATGTTTGCTATATCACCTAAAACTTCACCGGAATCTACGCCTTTTGTTGTAACATTTATACCAGCGGTACTTGCAATTTCTGAAGCATTACCCTTAACAACTGCAACTTTGTACTGCAAAAGTTCTTGTATTTTTTTGTTTCTATATTTTGTAGCGCCAACACCTACAGCATCAATAATAATAGGAATATCTTTTTTATTTGCAGCTTTTATGGCCTGTTTCATAGCTTCCACTGTAGAATTATTTAAAGTTCCTATATTTAATACAACAGCATTAGATATAGACGCCATCTCTGCAGCTTCTTCAAACGCATGTGCCATTACCGGAGATCCCCCAAAAACTTTAACTATATTAGCACAGTCTGCTATTGTAACCCAGTTTGTGATATGGTGCACCAAAGGTGAAACTTTTCTAATCTTTTGTAGAGTTTCATAAATTTTGTCCATTCCAGCTACTCCTTAAAAACTTAGTGTCAAGGGTCTATCTAAAAATCTTAACGTACATCTTCGACACAGCCGCGTTAAAAAATTTGTGTTTATGATATGGATAAAGCATGCGTTTTTTGCTTTGTATTGCAAAAAATCATAGAAAATTATACACATTAAGGTTTTTAGATAGATCGGTATGTATTATACATTATTTTAAAGATTTTAAAGGCTCTCTAAAAACAACCCTTTAATTTATTGGAGAATGAGATTATAAGTTCTGCGGTATTACTAATACCTAAAATAGATGAGTTTATAGATAAATCATAAGAGTTTACATCTGTCCAAGTTTTGCTAGTATAATAGTTATAATATTTTGAACGTTCTTTATCTATAATATTTATTTGTTCTAAAGCTTTGTCTTTATCAATTTTATTTTTTTCAGATATGCGTTTTATACGGTCTTGCAAATTAGCATGTATGAATATATGTACACAGTTTTGCATATCTCTTAAAATATAATCTGCACATCTTCCAACAAAAATCGCAGAACTTTTTTTTGCAATGGTTTTTATTATATCGCTTTGTATTTTAAATAAAGTGTCATTAAGAGCAAAATTTTCAGGACAGGTTATATACCCAGTTAAATTTTCTAACAATTCCAAATGCTTTTTTTCGTCAAACTGTTCCAAAATCTCTGTTCTTAAACCGCTTTTTTGAGCTGCTATTAAGAGAAGATTTTTATCATAATATTCTACTTTTAAGCATTTTGAAAGTTCTTGAGCTATTAAGAGACCTCCGCTACCATATTGACGCGAAATAGTTATTATGAATTTATTCACTAAACCTCCCTCCACCTTTTTATTAAAAGGATTATTTTTAGACACTCTCCTTAAACTGTTTATATTGAGCCAATATCATGTATATTGCCAAAACAGATGATATTAAGTCACCGATTGGATAGCTTACCCAAATACCTGTAGGACCCATAAATTTAGGTAAAATTATAAGTAATGGAATAAGTATAATCACTTGCCTTAACACTGAAAGAATAATTGCCCTATAAGCCTTGCCTATACTTTGAAAAAAACTTATAGCAACAACTTGAAAACCAGCCAACGGAGCACAAATAAACACATATCTAAGCCCTCTTGCAGCAGTGTTTACAAGATTTATTTCATCTGAAAAAAAAGAAGATACAAAATGCGGAAATAATTCCATAATAACTGCTCCAAACAACATCACCAAAACAGCAAAGATAGAAGCTTTTTCAAAAACCTCATTTACTCTAGAATACAAACCAGCTCCGTAGTTGTACCCTGCTATGGGTTGCATGCCTTGATTGATACCAAAAATTATCATCATAAATAAAACAACTATCCTGGTTACTATCCCATAAGCGCCTACTTCTAAATCCCCTCCATAAAATGATAAACTTTTATTTATAATTATAACTATTAAACATGTGGAACAATGTAATGAAAATGGAGAAAGTCCTATAGAAAAGATGTCTTTTACTATTTCTTTTTTCAAAACAAAAAACTGTTTTTGAAAATGAATAAAAGTGGTTTTTGTACTAAAAAACAATATCTGCCAAATTAATACTATAAGTTGAGCTATAACAGTTGCCCACGCACTTCCCTGTATACCCCATTTAAATTGAAAAATAAATACATAGTTTAATACTAGATTGATAAATATTGTAGCAATGGTTGAATACATTACTTTTCTAGGATGTCCAATAGTTCGCAATAGTCCGTTTAAACCCATATACGTGTTAGTAACAATAGTGCCTATTAAAATTACACGTATAAATTCATATGCGTATGGAAGTGATTGGCTGCTTGCACCAAAAAAAATAATAATTGGTTTTAGAAAAAACATCAAGCCAACTGTAACAAAAATACTGATTAATATATTTATTATAACAACATTACAAAGTATATGGTTTGCGGCAGTATAATCTTTTTGCCCAAGCCTTATAGAAGAAATAGCAGAAGCTCCAACGCCAATGAGAGTACCTAATGCTGTTTGTAAATTTATAAGAGGAAACGATATTGAAAGTCCCGATAATGCCATGGCTCCAACGCCACGTCCAATAAATATGCTATCTGTTATGTTGTACAAAGACATTGCTGTCATTGCTGTAATGGCAGGCAAGGAATATTTTATAAGTAGTTTTGTTATGTTTGCGTTTCCTAACGACAATATAGAAGAATTATCTTTCATTTAAAATCCACTTGCTTTTATTACTTCTTTAATTTTTAATGCAGAATTTTTTAAAGCTTCAAGTTCTAGTTTATCAAAGTCTACTTTCATTACTTGTCTTATTCCTTGTCTAGAAACTATGGCTGGTACACTTAAATACAAATCACTTATTCCATAATAATTTTCAAGTAAAGAAGAAACAGGCAAAACACTATTTTGATTTTTTAATATTGCTTTTGAAATTTTTGTTAAAGAAAGGCCAATCCCATAAGATGTTTCACCTTTTTTTTCTATAATTTTATATGCGGAATCTCTTACATCTTCAAAAATTTTTTTAAGTTTAGTTTCGTTATTGTCTTTATTACAATATTTGAAATATTCTTTAAAGAATACATCTCCAACTACGGCTTTACTCCATACAGGGAATTCGCTATCCCCATGTTCTCCAAAAATTGAAGCATGTATATTTCTTGAATCTACATTTAATTCTTTGCCTATTAAATATCTAAGCCTTGCTGTATCAAGTACTGTTCCTGAACCTATAACTTCTTTGGCAGGTTTTCCAGAAATTTTGTATGTAATATAAGATAAAATATCTACAGGATTGGTTGCAACAAGGATTATTGCATTGGGCGAATATTTAACAATTTCAGGGATTATAGTTTTAAAAATTTCTGCGTTAGCTTTTATTAAATCTATTCTTGTTTCACCAGGATTTTGCCCTCTGCCTGCACTTATAACAACAAGATCTGAGTTTGCAGTGTCTGGATAGTCACCCGCATATATTTTGATAGGAGACACAAAAGGGGCTCCATGAGATAAATCCATGGCTTCACCTTCGGCTTTTTCCCTGTTGTAGTCCACAAGAACCATTTCTCTTGTAACACCACTTATAATCATAGAGTATGCATAACGCATTCCGACATTACCACAACCTACAATACATACTTTTGGTGTCAAATTTATCATATTATAGCTCCATGATATAAAGATATTACTTAATATTATATCATTTAGATAAAATTAAGAGAATTTTCCCTACATGTCATTATATTGTTTTAAATTATCAAAGAATAGTATATAATTTAGGTCATTATATAAAATGGGTTTTTCTAAAATTAATGCATATCTTTTGACTGTTCCTTTTTGGATATTGCTGTGTTAAAACACTATGTGAGTTACTTGATAAATCCTGCGTTTTTAGTCTTATATTGTCAAAAAATTCACAGCGATTAAACAATAGGGTTTTTAGAAAAATCCAAATGGGACTTATGAAAATGCTTAAACCGTATATAAAAAATATAATGACAGTACGCTCTATTACAGTCTTTTTTATTTCCATAGTTATGTCTAATAACATTTTTTGTGCTCATAACGAGATTTATAGCGATTATAAGGGCTTGTTAAGTATTCTTAAAGTTCAACCTGAAAATATTTCAATAAAGGATAAGCAGCTTCCAATTTTTTCTGAATATGTAGCATCAAATTTAGTTTTTATAAATAGAGCTCAAGATTTAGTAGCAGATAAAGGATTGCTTGCTGCTATAAATTCTATTGGCAAAAATGCTGTGTTGTGTACTTCCTATTTTGGAGCAATAGAAACATCACAAGATAAAGTAGGTTCCGGGTTAAATGTCAATGGAGTTGTTTTAATGTCTGGGCTTGCGCAAAAGTATAAAATATTAACAGTCGGTGCATTTGTTGAGTGTGGCAATGGAGATTACGGTATCATAGATAATTTTGAAACCCTTTCATCGATTAAAAATAATGGAGATAAGGACTATATTGGAGGAGGTTTATTGTGTCATTTAGATTTCTTTGATAAATTTTATTTAGATTGTTCTGGTCGTAAAGGACTGTTGAAGACTAATCTTTATAGTTTTGATTTAATATCTTCGTCAATATTTAAAGATAAATATTGTAACTTGGACTATTTTAGTTCTCACGCAGGTATAGGATGTAAGTTAAATATCTATAAAAATCTCGGGCTAGATATTTTCTCTAAATATTTTTTTACTCATCAAGATGGAAAGAAAGATGTAACTATTTATACAGGAGAGATTTTAAATTTTTCTGGATTAAATTCTCAACGTTTACTCTGTGGTTTGAGATTCTTTCAACCAACTAACACAATTTTTAGCTTCTATGGTGGTCTTTCTGCAGAATATGAATTTTTAGGGGATGTCAAAGCGTTTTTTGAAGATAAAAATATACCTGCCAAAAACTTAAAGGGTTATACAGAAACTATTGAAATTGGAGTATCAGGAAAATCAAACAGCTGTATTGGCGAGTTATCTTTGCAGAGTTATTTAGGTATGAGAGAAGGTTATGCTGGAACATTAAAAGTGTCGTTTGTATTTTTTGATTATTTAGAGCGTTTCTTAGGCTATTCTTTAAAAAAATTTGAGAATGAAAAAAATGGTAGATTTAATAATGATTTTTCTTTTTCTAAAAAAGATTGTTTTTTAAAGATATTAGGAATTATAAAAGAGTTAAAAGGGAGAGTTACACACAAAAGTTTAAAGAAGGGATATATAGTAGCTTTTGATTTTTCAAAGACTTTTCAAGATTCTTGTTTAGACTCGACAGAGGTTTGTATTTATGTACAAGATTTAAAAAATGGTGGTACCAATGTTGAAGTTGTTTCAAATAATAATTTATTATCTGAGGAGTTATCTAAAAAATTATTTCAGATGTTAAATAAAGATAAATAGAAAAAGGAGGAATAAAAACATGGTAAAAATTGTAAAAATTGTTGGTAGAGAAATTATTGATTCGCGAGGGAATCCTACAGTAGAGGCGGATGTTAGTCTTGATGATGGTTCTTTTGCAAGAGCAGCAGTACCTTCTGGAGCTTCAACTGGCTCAAGAGAAGCTTTAGAGCTTAGAGATGGTGATAAAAAAAGATTTGATGGTAAAGGTGTGCTAAAGGCAGTCTCGAATATCAACAATATAATAGCTCCAAAACTTTTAGGTTTAGAGATTACAAACCAACAAGAAATAGATAATGTAATGATAAAGCTAGATAATACGGACTTCAAAAGTAATCTTGGCGCAAATGCAGTTTTAGGTGTATCTCTTGCTTGTGCAAAAGTCGGTGCAGTTTCAAAAAAAATGCCTGTTTATAAATATATAAGAGAGATTTATAATATCCAAGATGATAGATATATTCTCCCTGTTCCACTTATGAATATTATAAATGGTGGAGAGCATGCCGACAACAATGTTGACTTACAAGAGTTTATGATAGCACCAGTAAGCGCCCCTAATTTTAGAGAAGCATTAAGAATGGGCTGTGAAGTTTTTCACAGCTTAAAAAAAGTTTTAAATGGAAAGGGTTACGCCACTGGTGTTGGTGATGAAGGTGGTTTTGCTCCTAATTTAAAATCCAATTCAGAAGCTTTGGAAGTAATTTGTGAGGCTGTAAAAAAAGCTGGATATGAAGCAGGAAAAAATGTAGTTTTTGCTTTAGATGTAGCAGCAAGTGAGTTATATGAAAATAATCAATACGTTTTAGAAGGTGAAATAAACGGTAAAGAAAAATCTTCAAAAGACATGATTTCTTTCTATAGTGCTTTGCTTGAGAAATACCCAATCATATCTATAGAAGATGGTCTTAGTGAATCTGATTGGAATGGATGGAAACTTTTAACAGATGAGCTAAAATCTAAAATTCAGCTCGTAGGTGATGACCTTTTTGTTACAAACACTAAGATATTTAAAGAGGGTATAGAAAAGGGTATAGGAAATTCAATTTTAATAAAAGTAAATCAGATAGGCTCTCTCTCAGAGACCATAGCCGCGGTACAAATGGCATATAAAGCTGGTTATACTGCAATTATATCTCATCGTTCTGGCGAAACAGAAGATAGTATAATTGCTGATTTAGCAGTTGCTTTAAACACAGGCCAAATAAAAACAGGCTCAGTTTCAAGAACAGATAGAATGTGTAAATATAATCAGCTTTTAAGGATAGAAGAAGAGTTAGGGTCTAAAGCTACTTATTTAGGTAAAGCAGCTTTTTCTAGTATAAGGTAATTATTAAGATAGGATTCCCATATAATTATATGGGAATCCTATCTTAAAATATAAGTTTTATGAGTAATATAAAGAATATATTGAGTTATGAAAAATGAAAAAATTTAGAATAAGATATATTTTGCTTATAATATTATTTTGTGTGTTAGCTTTTAACGACGGTAATAGAACTTTATGTAGACGTTTTTTTGAGCAAAGAAAATTACAAAGAGATATTGTTAGCGCTAAACATCAAAATGAACTTTTGAAGAGAAGAATATACTATCTTGAAAATGAACCTTCCTACATAGAAAGAATGGTTCGTAATGAACTAAATGTATTATCTCCAGGTGAAATAGAATATAGATTTACTGTTAAAAATGATTCGTGAGTTTTATATAGGGTTTCCAGTAAATACATATTGTCATCAATAAATATAAGCTAATCTTGAAAGTTTTAAAATAGTGCTGAGGTGGTGGAACGGCAGACACGCAGGTCTCAGAAGCCTGTCCCCGAAAGGGTGGTATGGGTTCAAATCCCATCCTCAGCAGCAGATGATAAAGAATAATTGACTAGCATGAGACATAAAGATCTGTCAAAAAACCTTGACGCATATTCTTATCGCACTGTTTTTTGCCCATCTGCGTTAAACAGTAGGTATTACAAATTTGTGCTTATCGCAAGCAACCCATGAATTTTTTGTATTGCTTTGTCAAAAAATTTACAGCAATTATACACATTAGAGTTTTCAGATAAATCCATAAGTTTTTACCAGGGTAAAATTTTTCCCCACCAAACTTGTTTCTCATCTAGAACCTTTAATTTGGAATTTTTTTGAACTATAGCAAGGCCAGTAATAGATGATGCATAATACAGATGCACTTCAAAATTTTCATTTTTATAATAAACTTTTTGTATAGTAGCAGGTATTGGAGATATTATGCCGTTTTCTTTCCCACCAATCAAATGTACAAGGTAATGGGCTATATCTCTTTGATCTGTTATTGTAGAGAGTACTGTCTCTCCTTCTTGAATTTTTTTTATAGATTTTCCGTGCTTATCTTCTAATATTTTAGCATCAAGTTTTACAAAACCAATATTATATACTGTAAGTGAAGTACAATTATTATTAAAATTGTGATCTGGAAACTTTTTGAATTGTGTAAGGTTTAGTTCTTCCTCTAAAATCTTAATATCTATATTAGTTGGACTAAAAAAAGATTTTATAATATCTGAAATTTCATCAGTTGAAACAAAAATAATTTCTTTTATTGCTTGTTGACAATATAATTTAAGGTTTTCTTCAATATTTTGAGTATATTTTTCTAAAGATCCAGCTTCAAGTCTAGCTGAAAAAATTGCTTTTTCAAAAGAAAACCAATCTATATTTTCAGATATCTCATAAATTGTTGGATTTTGCGAAAATGCTGTACTGAAACGCAAAATCTCAGAAGATTTCATGTTAACAGCTATTTGCACTAGCCCATACACATTTTCTTTAGGAAATATTAATTTAATTTTAAATATTTTTATAAATTTTAATAAGAAACCTATAGTAGAAATGGCTTTTTCAAGGTTGTTGTCAGAGATATTTAGTGCAAGTTCTGCTTGAGATTCTTCACAACCAGTTTCTTCCATTAAAAGCTTTAAATGGTTAGTTTGTTTCATAAGCTTGATATCCTTAAAACGTTATCTAATTATTTTGCTTTATTTTGCTCTTGGATGTGTTTTTTGATATATTTTTTTTAAACTTTCTATTGTGACATGTGTGTAAATTTGTGTGCTAGAAAGATTCTTGTGTCCCAACATTTCTTGTACACTTCTCAAATCGCAACCTCTATCTAAAATATGTGTTGCAAAAGTATGTCTTAAAGTGTGAGGGCTTACCTTCTTATTAAGCCCTGCTTTAACAAAATATTTGTGCAGAATCCTTCTTGCTGCTCTTTGGTCAAGTCTATTTAAACGCGTGTTCACAAATAGTGGAGATTGCATATTATAAGATAATTTGTTAGTACGACGTTCGTTTAAGTATTCTAATACAGAGCATAAGCATTTATTACCTACAGGTACTACTCTTTCTTTATCACCTTTCCCTGTAACTATAATGGTATTAGCTATAAAATCTATACTGTTGACATTTAAACTCATGAGTTCTTCTATTCTAAGTCCGCAGGAATATAAAAGCTCAATCATTGCCTTATCTCTAAGTTTTATGTCTTTGATATCAAGCAAGGACTGCATTTCATTTTCTGTTAAAAATAAAGGTACTTTCTTATCTTTTTTAGGGGCACTCATTGTTTCTAAAGGATTTTTTTCTACTTTATTATTTATCATTAAAAATTTGTAGAAAGAACGCAACGAAGAAAATTTTCTTACAATAGCAGTCTTACTTATATTTTTTTTGTTTAAATTTTCTAAGAATTCTCTAATAGCATGTTTGTCTGTTTCTAAGAAATTTTTTTGTTTATTTTGTAAGAATATAGCAAAATCAAATATATCTTTTAAATAAGCTCTTAAAGTATGATTAGAAAAATTTTTTTCGGCTTTAAGATATTTTTCAAAAGATACTATTATTTTTGAATTTTTTTCTTTGACGATTTCTTTTGTATTTTGAGTTTCTCGTCTTTGGTCGTTTTTATCCATTGTAAATTCCTACATTTAGGGAATGCTGAACAAGTAAGAAAAGGTCCTCTTTTACCTATTCTTTTTAACATTGCTGAACCACATTTTTCACATTTGATGTCAGTTTGTTCTGGTTCTGGCTTTATAACTTTTTGTCCATTTTTATCTATATTGTAAGTTGTCTTACACTCAGGGTATTTCTTGCAAGCTAAATACTCTTTACCCTTAAAACCTACTTTTTTTATTAAAAGACTTCCACATTTTTCACAAGTCATATCTGTTTCTTGATCTTGTACAGGAATGCCATCCCTACTTAGAGGCAAAGTAGTTTTACATTCTGGATACCCGGAACAACCTAAAAACTGTCCAGATCTAGAATCTCTAATTACCATAATTTTGCCGCAGTTAGGGCATTTAAAATCAGTTTCTTGAGGTTTGATTTTTTGTCTTTCTAACTTTTCTTCAGCTTCGTTCAAGTCTTCCTCTAGAGGTTTATAAAAATCTTTTAATACGTCTTGCCAGACAGCTTTATCTTCAGCGATTCTGTCTAAATTTTCTTCAACGTGTGCAGTATATTCTATATTAATAATATTGCCAAAATGATTTTTTAAAACATCGTTTACTATAATTCCAAGATTTGTAGGTATAAACTTTTTTTTATCAAGACGAATATAAACCCTATCTAGAATTGTTTTGATCGTAGGGGCGTATGTTGAAGGTCTTCCTATACCATGTTCTTCTAAAGCTTTAATTAAACTAGCTTCATTATAACGAGCAGGAGGTTCTGTAAAATGTTGAGCAGATATAATTTTTAGAAGAGTTAATATTTCTTTTTCTTGTAAAAGAGGTAACTTTATTTCTTTTTCTTCATCATCAATATTGTAAACTTTTAAAAACCCATCAAAAATTAATGTGCTACCAGAAGCCCTAAAAAAGTATTCATTTGCAGATATGATAACTGTAACTGTATTGTAAATAGCTTCTGCCATTTGACTTGCTAAAAATCTTTTCCATATTAAATCATAAAGTTTAAACTCATCATTAGATAAATATTGTTTTATGTTGTTCGGTATTCTTTTAGCAGATGTTGGTCTTATAGCTTCATGAGCTTCTTGTGCTCCCTTTGATTTTGTTTTATAAATTCTAGGAGATTTTGGTAAGAACTTATTACCGTACTCAGATTCTATAAATTTTAAAGTTTCTTCTTGTGCTCCTTTTGCAATATTTAAGGAGTCCGTCCTCATATATGTTATAAGACCTACTTGACTGTTACCGATATTTATGCCTTCATATAGTTTTTGAGCTATCATCATTGTTTTTGATGCAGAAAATCCAAGTCTTCTTGATGCATCTTGTTGCATTGTAGACGTTGTGTAAGATGAATAAGGTAGACGTTTACGTTGTTTTGTTTCTACAGACTGTACTTCATATTGTGCATTTTCTAATTCTTTAAGTATTTGATTTGCTTCTTTTTCGTTTTTTATAGAAAGTTTTTCAAATTTAATATCATTTTTTGCAAAAAGATGAGCTTTGAAAGAAAAATCTTTTAATAGTTCTGCTTCTATACTCCAATATTCTTGAGGAATAAATTTCTGTAGTTCCTCTTCTCTATTGCATATAATCATTACAGCTACAGATTGCACTCTTCCAGCCGAGAGCCCTATTTTTACTTTTTTCCATAATAACGGAGAAAGTTTGTATCCTACAAGTCTATCTAAAAGTCTACGTGTTTGTTGACTATTTACAAGCCACATGTCTAGGTTTCGCGGATGTTTTACAGAATCAAGTATTGCTTCTGGAGTAATTTCGTGAAATGTTATCCTAGAAATTTTTGAATTGGGAAGTTTAAGGGCTTCTTTTAAGTGCCAAGCTATAGCTTCTCCTTCACGATCAAAATCAGTAGCCAAATAAACTTTCTCTACATTACTAGATATTTCTTTTAAGTTAGATATAATTTTTTTTGCTTTAGGCATATCTATATATGTCGGTTTAAAATTATGTTCTATGTCAATGCCAAGTTTACTTTTAGGCAGATCTCTTATATGCCCAAAAGAACTTTTTATAATAAAATCTTTTCCTAAAATTTTTGATATGGTTTTTTCTTTTGCTGGAGACTCTACTATAACAAGATATTTCGCCATTATTTCTCCTCTCTAAAAATGCATCTAATGTCAGGGTCTGTCTAAAACCTTAATACATATACTTACTAAAAAACTTGTGCTTATCGCACGATAAGTCCGGCGTTTTTTTCATTGTATTGTCAAAATTCACAGTAACTATACGGATTAGGGTTTTTAATAAACCCTTTAATAAACTCTAAAATATATTTGTCCAGGTGCTGTTTTTATAAGTCCTATTAATTCTAATTTCAATAGCACATAAGATATGTCTAAAATATTTCTGTTTAACTTATTGGCAATTAAGTCTAATGGTACACCGTTTTCGTTATTTTCTATCAAATTAACAACTTCTAGTTCAAGTCCTTTTAAGTTTTGTTGATTAATTTTGTCACTCTTTAAAGTGATCCCTAAACTACTTGCTAAATCATTGGGTATTAAAGCTACATGAGCCCCATTCTGTATAAGTTTATTAGTGCCCTTAGAGACTTCAGAATAAATGTTGCCAGGTACGACAAAAACATCTTTACCATAATCTGCACAAATTCTTGCTGTTATAAGCGCTCCGCTTTTGGCAGAAGCTTCTGTTACCAAAGTAGCTCTAGATAGTCCTGCTACTATTCTATTTCTTCTAGGAAAAGTAATTTTATCTGGTTTTTGAGTTAAAGGAAATTCACTTATTAGAGCTCCATTTTGAGAAATTTCTTCTTGAAGTTTTTTGTTTTCAAAAGGATAATTTATTAAAAGGCCATTTCCTAAAACAGCTATAGTTCTAGAATTGTTTTCTATAGCACAACTGTGAGCAAGTGTATCTACTCCTCTAGCAAGTCCAGATATTATTGTTATTCCTAGTTTTGCAAAATAAGAAGCAAATTCTAAAGTAACACTTTTACCATAGTTACTTACTTTTCTTGAACCAACTATTGATATAGAATCATAATCAGATTCTCTAATATTTCCTTTTATGTACAAAAAAAGAGGTTTATCTGGTAAGCTTTCTAAAGGTTTTGGGTATAAGGGACTATTGTAGAGTATTATTTTTATGTTGTGTTTCTTTGCGAGTTCAGTTTCTTTTAATGCCTTGTCTAAACTTAGAGATTTTAAAATTTTTTCTGCTAATATACTTCCTATTCCACTTATTGACATCAGATCTTTTTTATTTGATTTAGTAATATTTTCTACATTACCAAATTTTTCAAGTAGTTTGAAAAATTTGGTAGCACCTATATCCGTATTTAGGATAAAGTTAAATAAAAACAAGTCCTTTTCGTTCATATGAGAGCTATTGTAAACAAATTATTAAAAATTTGTCAAAATATGTTAAAATAAAAAACTATTTAATAATCTTTATATAATATTTAAGATTAAGTTCATAAATAAAGGTTTGACAAGAGACATAAATTGTAGTATAATTAACAAGATATCAAGATATTAATGAGCTCGAAAATTGTTCATCCGACTTAATAATTCATTTAATCTAAGGGGCCCGTAGCTCAGCTGGTAGAGCACCTCACTTTTAATGAGGTTGTCGTGCGTTCAAGCCGCACCGGGCTCATTTGCTCCCATCGTCTAGGGGTCTAGGACACAGGATTTTCAATCCTGCGACACGAGTTCAAATCTCGTTGGGAGCG
>JAISYS010000053.1 GCA_031269735.1 Candidatus Endomicrobiellum cubanum
CCTATTCCTGAATAGTTTAAGATTACTCTTCAAACATAATAATAAAAATATATGATTGATATAGGGATAAAAAAACCAGTAACTACTTTAATGATGGTTTTTGCGTTGATAATGTTCTCGTCGGTTATGGCTACTAGAATTCCTGTTGAGTTAAACCCTAGTGCTAAAGCGGGAATGATCAGCGTTATTACACGTCTTAGAGGCGGTATTGCTTCTAGTGAAGTAGAGAAAAATGTAACTCGTCCTTTAGAAGAAGTATTTTCTGAAATTGGCGGTTTAAGTGAAATGATTTCTTCTTCAAAGGAATCAGAATCCAATATTATGATGACTTTTCAACATAATGTGGATACTGATTTTGTCGTAATAGATATACGTGAAAGAATTGCCTTAGTAAAACATTTGCTACCAAAAGAAACAGAAAAGCCAATAATTGCAAAATTTGAACAATCGGATTCTCCAATAATTATCATGGCTATTAGTTCAGAAAAATTTTCTACAGAAGAACTTAGAAATCTAGCTGAAAAGAATATAAAAGAAAAGCTAATGAGAGTTGTTGGAGTTGCAAATATTGAAATTGGCGGTGGTAGAGAAAGAAAACTTTTAATAAACATAGACAACTCTAAACTAATAGCTTATAACATTCCTATCCTTGAAGTTATAAATAAGATAAGCCTTTCAAATGTGTCAATATCAGCAGGGTCAATAGATCAAGATAACAGAAGTTTTGTAATTAGAGCAACTGGAGAGTATAACAATGTTGACGAAATAGCAAATACAGGCATTGCAATTACTCCTTCTGGCTCAATAGTGCAGTTGAAAGATATAGGGACTGTCAGAGATTCCTTTTATGAGCCGTCGTCATTTTCTAGGCTTAATATGCAAGCTGTAGTATCATTGTATATCCAAAAAGAAACAGCAGCAAATACTATAAGCACTGCCAGTGAGGCTATAAGAGTTATTGACAGATTAAGAGGGGAAATAGATCCAAATATTGTTTTGACTGTTGTAAAAAATGATGCAGATTATATAGGTAAAGCAATTTATTCTCTTTGTGAGGCTTTAGTTGTTGGAGCAATATTACTTGCTGGAATATTGTTCTTATTTATGAAAAATATTAGAAATATAGTAATAGTTGCTACAACTTTACCGTTAAGTCTTTTTATGTCGATAGTTCTTATGCATTTTACGAATCAAACTTTTAATGTTATGACTTTAAGTGGTCTTGCTATGGGTATGGCTAATGTTATGGATAACGCTATTGTCGTGATAGAAAATATCTCTTTTCATTATCATAGAAAAACTTATAAGACTAAGGAAGAACTTGTTGTTAAAGGTACTGCAGAACTTTGGCAGCCGATTTTTGCTTCAACAGTTACAACAATAGTGGTATTTTTACCTTTGGTATTTTTAGATCCTGAAATAAGACAGCTTTACATGCCTTTTGGTTTGACAATTACATTTGCGTTAATAGCATCTTTAATAAGCACAATGATATTTGTTCCCCCACAAATTTACAGGTGGCAAAACAATTTTGAGTTAGAATTTCAAGGGTGGTATGTAAAAATTCAACATGCATATGTCAAAATATTAAAATTTGTTTTTAAGAGGCAGACTTTTGTTTGGATGTTAGTATTTATATGTTTTTTGTTTTCTGTAAAAATTTTCACGACTAGGGATTCTGAATTTATGGATTCTGGCAATACAGACATGTTTAGAATAGGCATACAGTTTCCACCAGCTACACGTATAGAAGTCTCAAACGAAATAGTAAAAAAAATGGAAAAAAAGTTATTGTCGTTCAAAGATGATGTTAAAAGAGTGTCCTCTAAAGTAGAAAAATTATCTACCTTTCTAGAAGTTACGGTTTATAAAGAAACTGAGCGTTTTAAGAATGAATTCCGTAAATTTTTTGGAGATTATTCTCCTGCTTTTGTTTATTACCAAGATTCAAATACTTCAGGCTCTAAAGAAATGTTTATAGATTTTTTTGGACAAGATTATGATACTTTAAAACAGCTCGCTTTTTCTTCATCTGGTAAATTGCAGCAAGTTAAAGGTCTTACGGATGTTAAAATAAGAATGAGAGAAGACGAGCCGGAGTTTAATCTTTTTGTAGACCATCATAAGTTAGCTTTGTTTGGTTTAGATGTAAATAGCTTTGGAAATACTTTGCATGCTAATCTTAGAGGTTTAATAGCTACGCAATATAGAAAAGATGGGGAACAAGTAGAAGCTATAGCAAGACTTGAACCTGGTAGTGTAAAAAATATAAATGATGTATTGTTTTTGCCTATCATCAACTCTAAAAAAGAAGTTGTACGTGTTGGACAGGTTGCAGCAGCGCAACAAGTTAAATCCACTCAAGAAATTTGGCATAAAAATAAAAGGCGTTTTATACAACTAAGCGCAAATAGAGAAAAGGTAGGTTTAACAACTGCAGCTAAAGGTATCAAACAGGCGTTAAAAGATATGGAATTTCCTAGGGAATACTCTTTTAACCTTTCTGGTGATTATGAAAAAACAGTTAATAGCCAAGGGCAATTTATGTTAGCTATTGCCTTAACTGTTATTTTGATATTTTTTGTTTTAGCCTCTATTTTTGAATCTTATAAACAACCTTTTCTTATTATGTTTGCCTTACCTTTAAGCATAATAGGTGTTTCGTTTTCTCTTTGGGCTTTTAAAAAGCCAATAAGTCTAGGGGTTTATATTGGAATAATGATTTTATTTGGATCTATTGTTTATGGCTCTATCATTATTGTGGACAAAATTAATCAAAGAAGAGTTGGTAGAACAAATATATTGAGAGTAATTTTTGAATCTTGTAAAGAAAGATTAAGGCCGGAACTTATAACATTTTTAATGAAAACTTTAGGTCTTTTGCCTATGGTTTTAAGTAAAGATGACGCGGCATCAATGTGGAGGTCTATGTCTTTGACAGTTCTTTTTGGAACTCTTACAGGAACTATGCTTACGCTGCTAATTATTCCAACTGCTTATTATCTTATGGAGAACCCAAAGAAAAGTTTCAAAGGTATGTTAAACAATTTAAGATTTTTAACAAAATTTGCTATACCAACAATAAATAAAGTTTCTAATTCGATAATTAAGAAAGGGCTTAGAATTCCTGGTATTATTAAAAAGGGAGTTAGTAGTCCAAAACCGCCGAAATTAAAAATTTGAGGATATGTTATGAGCATAATGAGAATGCCTGTAGACAGACCTGTTACGACAATCATGTTATTTTTGTCCATAGGCCTTTTGGGTTTAATTTCTTATACAAGAATCCCTCAGGAATTATTTCCATCTATGGAATATCCCCAGATAACTATTGTTACAAAATATGACGGTGCTGGTCCTGAAGAAGCAGAAAAGCTAATTAGTAAAATGGTAGAAGAAACTGCAGGTACTGTAAAAGATATAAAAAGAGTTTCTTCTAACTCCAAGGAAGGAGTGTCTATAGTTACATGTGAATTTCGTTGGGGTACAAATATGGACTTTGCTGCTATGGACGTGCGTGAGAAAATAGATCTCATAAAAGAAAGCTTACCAAAGGATGCTTTAGACCCTGTAGTTTTAAAATACAATCCAACGCAAGTTGAGGCAATAATGCTTTCTGTAAGTTATAAAAGTGGTGATTCTTCAGATCTAAAAATGGCTGAATTAAGAAGAATGGCAAAAAAAAATATTAAAGATGAACTTGAACGCATAGAGGGTGTTGCTAAAGTTGAACTCAGAGGTGGTGAAGAAAAGGAAATTTTAGTTGAAATAGATAAGGGAAGACTTTTGGCAAATCAAGTTTCTATAACAGATATTATTACGTCATTAGAAAATGCCAATATAACTTATCCTGCAGGAACAATTAAAGAAGGAAAGCATGAATATTTAGTAAAAACAGTTGGGGAATTCCAGACTGTAGAAGATATTGCGAATATGTCTTTTGCTAAAGCAGATAATGGCGCAGATAGAGCTAGAAGCTCTAAGAGAATTAAAAATGAGGTTCAAGATTCTGGCAGTAAAGTAGTTTTTTTGAAAGATGTTGCAGACATTAGAGAAGCTTTAAGAGATAGAAAAGGTTACTCTCGTTATAATAGTCAAGAAAATATTTCAGTGGGTATTTATCAACAGTCAGGGTCAAATTTAATCAATTTGTCAAAAGCAGTTCGTAATAAACTAAAAGATATAAAAGAAAAATTTTCAGAAGATATAGATATTAAAGTAACATCAGACCAGTCTGACTTTATTAAAGAATCTCTTGCAAATTTATATTCTAATGGTATTCAAGGAATACTTCTTTCTTTTATACTTTTATACTTTTTTATGAAAAGTTTTATGGCGTCAACAATAATTAATATAGCTATACCTGTTGCTTTATGTTCTACAACAAGTCTTATGTATTTTGGTGATATTTCGCTTAATACTATGTCTCTTGGAGGGCTTACTGTAGGTATAGGTATGGTAATAGATAACTCTAACGTTGTTTTAGAAAATATTTTAATGTCATTTCATAAACTTAAAGATGTGGCTAAAAAGGAAGCTATTTACGAAGCTACAAAAAGCTTGATAGCTCCTATTATGAGTTCTACACTTACGTCTGTTGCAATATTTATCCCTTTTGTTTTTGTAGCGGGCATGATAGGGCAACTTTTTAAACAGCTTGCTTTAACAATTACATACTCATTAATATCTTCTATATTTGCAGCACTTTTTCTTGTACCTCGTTTGTGTCTTACCGCAGACTTATCCAAGCAATCTATTACTGCTGGAATGGACACAATTAATAAGTATTTCTCGCCAATGTTTAAGAAGGTTTTGGATTATAGTATAAGTAAAGTTACTTTAATAGTTTTAATTTATACAGCTATAGGTGTTGTTTGTTTTATGTTAGTACCGAAAGCTTTTATGCCTAAAGTTGACGAACGTCGTTTTGTTTTAAACATTACTTTGCCTCCAGATACTCCGTTAGAAATAACAAACTCAGTATCAAAAAGAATAGAAAGATTAATTTCTAAATATGAAGAAGTAAAAGATATTGCAGTGAGCGTAGGCTCTACAGGTGATAGTTCTGGTGTGGCATCTATAGAGTCTCTGGGCACATATCAGTCTAGAATTGTAGGAAGACTGTATCCTGAAGGACTGGATACAGATTCTTTAGTAGCAGATATTTCAAATGAAATAAAAAAGTGGGATATTAACGGACTCCAAACAGAATTTATGACTCAACAGGGGCTTTTTGGTTCTGGTGTAGGGGCATCTTCTGGACTTTTAATAGAAGTAAGAGGTACTGATTTAGATATTTTAAAAAACTCTGCAAATAAGATACGTGAGATTATGAATAAAATGCCTCAATTTTATGGCATAAAACTGGATCCTCCTGATGAAGTTCCAGAATTAAGGCTTACTATAGATAGAGAACGTTCTTCCATGTTTGGTCTTTCAACACAAGATATTTCTGCTATGACTTTAGCTGCTATAAAGGGGTTTGTAGCTACTAAACTTAAAAGAAAAGATGACGAAATAGATGTAAGAGTGAGAATGCGTTCAGAAGACAGAGACAAACTTAGTAAAGTTATGGAAATGACAGCGTACTCCCCTTGGGGTATGACTGTGCAGTTAAAACAAATTGCAGATCCTGTATTTATAAAAACATTGCCTTCTATAAAAAGAATTGAAGGAGAAAGAGCTTATTTACTCTCTGCAAATGTTAAAGGGAATTTTGCAAAAGCTGTAAAAGAAATTCAAGATATATTAAATGTTAAATATAATAATGAAAAAGTCCATTGTGTTATTTCTGGTGAAATGCTTGCCATGAAAGAAGCTTTAACACAAGTTTCTTTTGCTTTAGGGTTTGGAGTTGTGATTATATTTATGATTTTAGCTTCAGAGTTTGAATCTTTGTTTCAACCTATAATAGTTATGACTGCAATTCCTCTGGGCATAGTCGGTGCAACTCTTGTTCTATTTGTTACTGGGCAATCTATAAACTCTATCTCAATGCTGGGTTTTATTATGCTTGTAGGAAATGTTATAAATATTTCTATTTTATTAGTGGACAGGTTTAATATAATGTATAATGAGGAACAAAAAAAAGTGGAGGGTCAAAAACCAGATGTGTTAACTTTAAAGAAAAAAGTTGTAGAGGTAACAGTACACCATGTTAGACCTATAGCTATGACGACTCTTACTACAATTACAGGACTGATTCCTCTTGCAATAGGGATTGGAGGTCAGGGTGGATCTACAAACCAACCTATGGCTATAGCAGTTGTTGGCGGACTTTCCTTTGCTTTAGTTTTAGCATTATTTTTTGTCCCATATGTTTATTTAGTAACAAAAGGTATGAGAAATAATACAAATGCTCAAAGGATATTTCCTATACAAGAGCAGACAATAGATAGTCAATATGAAAATCAAAATACCTAAAATAATTCTTGTCCTGTTCACATAATTTAAACAAGATAGATGATTTGATATAGCATCATAAAACAAGATGAAAAATCAATAAAATGTGTCAGAACAATCATTTAATTTAAAGAACACGTGCTAATAGGAATAAATTCGTTTAATAGTTATTTAGATAATTTCAAATCCACAACAATTTTCAATTTACTTAAATCAGGTAATAATCTTTCCGATTTCTTGCATAATCATATCTCGTTCGGTATTTTGTATAAACTATAGTCAGTGATTTGTATAAAATTTTTTTTGTGTTATACTTCTAACACTATGATAAATCGAGAATTAACAAGGAAAATCAAAGAATTAACAAAAAGTATCCGGTTGTAGCTGTAACCGGTCTACGGAAAAGTGGCAAGTCTACTTTGCTCAAAACAAATTTTAAAGATTATAAATTGTAAACTTAGAGGATAAAGCTCTTAGGCAATATGCAATAGATGACCTGAAAGGTTTTCTGCTTGATAATAAGCATGCGATTATTGACGAAGTCCAATACGTAGAACCTGACTTGACTGTTTTAAGGAAAAAAAGGTGAAATTTATTCAGAAAAAAGGAGGAAAGAGGGAACCCAAAGAGTTAGTTTTATATAAAAACATCTAATTTTTGTTTTTTCTAAAAAAGAAGAAGAGAATATTATTTTACATAATATACA
>JAISYS010000054.1 GCA_031269735.1 Candidatus Endomicrobiellum cubanum
CCTATTCCTGAATAGTTTAAGATTACTCTTCAAACATAATAATAAAAATATATGATTGATATAGGGATAAAAAAACCAGTAACTACTTTAATGATGGTTTTTGCGTTGATAATGTTCTCAATGGAGAGAAAAGAGCAATAGGCAAAAATATAAGTTGACATAGATGTCTCACATTTGGGCTTTACTTAAAGCCAACAAGATGAAAAAGTTTGTCAATCTAACTAATAAATGGAATAGACAGGGGTTTTAGAGACACCAACATAGTAATGAAAAGATAAGTATAATATAATAAGTATAGAGGGTATTATTTATGTTAACAAAACAATACATAACAGAATTAAAGCGCAAAGGCAATGGTGATATCTCTGCTCTTATAAGTTCTCAAAGAAATGTCGGCAGTATAAATTTTATACTTGAAAGTTTAGGACATTTACCTGAAGATTTTAACCCTGACTTTTTGTATGAACTTTTACATCATAGCCATTCGCAAATTAGGCTTAATGCCGTTAAGAATATTGGAAAATTAAACGGCAAAGGCGATACGAGAAGTCTCTTTAACCTTTATAAAAATGAGACAGATACAAGCGTTCGCAGAGAAATAGTTTCTTCTATCAGTCGTCAAAGAAAACCTGCAAACAAACAAATGCTCGTTGATTTTTTGCAAGATGAAGACCCTAAAATTGTATGTCAGGCTATTCGTGGGCTTCTTGTGTTTGAAAAAGATAATGAAGTTGAAAAATCTTTGCGTTCGCTTGTCAATCACCCAAATGAAATGGTTAGGACCATACTCTATAAAGAATATTTTTCAAAAGAGAATAAAAGCAAAAATATATTGCCGCATACTCAAATATATGATTTCTTAAAAAATGTTGTCGTGAATGCCGATGTTTTAGCGGCTTTGAAATTTGTGCCTGACGAAAGTGTACATTTAACTTTTACTTCACCGCCATATTATAATGCAAGAGATTATTCCATTTATCCAAGTTATCAAGTGTATTTGGAGTTTTTAGAAAAAGTTTTTATTGAAACTCATAGAATAACAAAAGAGGGGCGTTTTTTAATAGTTAATACATCGCCTATTATAATACCTCGTATTAGTCGCGCTCATTCAAGCAAGCGATATGCTATTCCATTTGATCTGCACCCGTATTTAGTTAAAAATGGCTGGGAATTTATAGACGACATTGTTTGGCTAAAACCCGAAGCAAGCGTTAAAAATAGAATAGGCGGTTTTATGCAACATAGAAAACCGTTGGGCTATAAACCTAATTCCGTGACGGAATACTTAATGGTTTATCGTAAATCAACAGAAAAGTTGTTGGATTGGAATATAAGAAGTTATGGTTATGAGACCGTCAAAAAAAGTAAAGTTATAGATGGCTATGAAACTACTAATGTTTGGAAAATAGACCCTTGTTTTGATAAGGTTCATTCAGCAGTTTTCCCTGCTGAACTTTGCAAAAGGGTTATACAATACTATTCTTACAAGGGCGATTTGGTTTTTGACCCTTTCGGCGGAAGTGGAACTGTTGGGAAGACGGCAAAATCATTAGATAGATTGTTTTTTTTGACGGAAAAAGAAAACAAGTATTTTGAATATATGAAATCTAAAACAAAAAATAAGAACTTGTTTGACGATGTAAAAATTCAGTTTTTAACATTAGAGCAATTCAAAAAACAGGCTAACAAATGACCTTAACAGACCAGATTGTAAAAAATATAATAACCAGATTGATAAAGTCGCAGAACTACCGTATTGAGATTGTAAATTTAATCAATGCGGAATTTTTGCAGTTTGCCGTTGAGTTTTTTAAGAAAATAGTTTTGGCAAAATTAAATTCCGAAGATATTACGATTGGTTGGTATAAAATGGCATTTATGAACGATAGCCTGCCTGCCAACGATATTGCTATAAATGCAGGTTTAAATAAAAAGACCATAAGCAATATGTATGGCTCTGCAACAAGAAGCATAGTTATAGAAGCCGCAAACGAACATTTTGAGATGCTATATAACAGCATTCAGTCTCTTATTGAAATGGAAAAAGAAGTAGAACTTACCCTGACTATAAAATTGAAAAGTGTTAGCATTGAATTGAATGTAAGCGAAAGTTTAATTGTTATAAACACATTAGCGGTAAAAAGAGCGCAGCTGCGAGGCGGACTTTGGAGCACAGCTGGCAAAAGCGTTGAGAAGTATTTAATGATTACACTTTGTAAATTGTATAAGATTGATGAGAAATACTATGACGCTGAAAATTTTGTAAAAGATAAAAACAAAAAAGTTGATAGAGAAATAGATTTCTATCTTGTAAATAACGGGAAGAAATATCTGTGCGAAATAAAATTGATGGGGAAAGGTAATCCAGAAAGTGCAGACGCTATATTTGCAAGAAAATCAGATGTTTTTGTGGCTGATACTTTATCGCAACAGAACAAAAATCAAGCTGAGGAATTAGGCATTAGTTGGGTTGCTTTGAAAGATAAAGACGGTTTTAGGCGCTTTGAACTTGTCCTTGATAGATTTAAGATACCTTATGAAAAATATGATGGCGATTTAGATAGAGATTTGCTAAAGATATTAAATGAAATCGTATAATCAAAACTGACGTTCTTTGCTCGCTATCAGCCTATTGCTTGGGTTAAGAAGCAAGGCTCGGGGGAACCCTAATGAGAAAGTCAAGAACAAGATGAAGATATACCTATTCCTGAATAGTTTAAGATTACTCTTCAAACATAATAATAAAAATATATGATTGATATAGGGATAAAAAAACCAGTAACTACTTTAATGATGGTTTT
>JAISYS010000007.1 GCA_031269735.1 Candidatus Endomicrobiellum cubanum
TACCTTTGACCCTTCTATTTCTGATTCTTCTCCTATTACCCTTGACCCTCAGACCATTACCATTTCCCAAGCTGCTGCTTCTAATCTCGCTTTCTCTTCCCAAGGCCTTGACCTTATTACCTGACTTGACCATTATAAGCTTTAATCAAGATACTTCTTAAGTCTTCCATTAAAGGATATACAGGATTTGCTCCAGTACATTGATCATCAAAAGCTTGCTCTACCAACTTATCTAAATTATTATAAAAAGATTTTTCTTCAATACCATATTCTTTTATAGAAAGAGGCAAGTTAATATCTTTTTTAAGTTTTGTTATCGCATTTATTAACAGTTCTAGCTTTTCATCATCATTTTTTCCTCCAAGGTTTAACTCATCTGCAATTTGCCCATACTTTGCTTTTACATTAGGGAATTTATATTGTGGAAAAATTGCTTGCTTTTTTGGACGATCAGTAGCATTGTATCGTATCACCTGATTTATAATTAAAGCATTTGCAATACCGTGAGGAATACTAAATGCCGTTCCTAACTTATGCGCTATAGAATGGCATACACCTAAAAAAGCATTAGCAAAAGCCATGCCTGCAAGAGTTGAAGCATAATGCATTTTTTCTCTTGCAACTGGATCATTTATGCCATATTCATATGAACGCGGTAAATATCTAAATATCAATTTCATAGCCTCTAAAGCAGGTGAGTTTGTAAAATTTGTAGCAAGCACAGAAACATATGCCTCAATAGCGTGAGTCAAAGCATCTATTCCTGAAGCAGCACATAAATTTTTAGGCATAGAATCTACAAAGTTTGGATCTATTATTGCCATATTTGGTGTTAGTGAATAATCTGCTATTGGATATTTTATATGAGTTGAATCTTCTCTAATGACAGCAAAAGGCGTAACTTCAGAACCTGTCCCAGAAGTTGTTGGGATTGCAACCATCTGTGCTTTTTCCCCTAGTTCAGAGATATCACAAATTCTTTTTCTAATATCCATAAATCTCATTGCAATATCTTGAAAATTAGTGTCTGGGTATTCGTACATCAACCACATAATCTTTGCAGCATCTATTGGAGAGCCTCCACCAAATGCAATAATAACATCAGGCTGATACACGTTAATTATCACTAAAGCTTCATCTATGGTACTAAGGGTAGGCTCTGGTTTTACATCAAAAAATATCTGATAGTCGACTTTTATATCTTCTAAAACTTTTGTAATACTATAAATTACTCCGGAATCAAACAAAAACCTGTCAGTAACTATAAATGCACGCTTTTTGCCAACAAGTTCTCGCAAAGCTAAATCTGTTGCTCCTCTTTTAAAATAAATTTTCGGAGGTACTCTAAACCACAGCATATTTTCGCGTCTTTGAGCAACAGTCTTGTAATTTAATAAATGTCTTACTCCAATATTTTCGCTCACGGCATTGCCTCCCCAAGAACCACACCCCAGAGTAAGAGACGGCTCTAGTTTAAAATTATATAAATCACCTATTGCACCCTGAGATGAAGGAGTGTTTATTAACACGCGCCCTGTATGCAATTTTTCAGCAAAAATATTAATTCTATCTTGTTTTCTTGCGTCAGTATACAAAACAGATGTATGTCCTGCTCCAGCAAGTTCTACTAATTTATAGGCTTTTTCCACTGCATCTTCAAAATTTTCAGCTTTATAAATAGCAATTACAGGGGACAATTTTTCGTAAGCGAAGGCTTCATTTAAACTTATATCTGAAACTTCTCCTGCAAGAATTTTCACATCTTCAGGCACTCTTATGCCAGATAATTGAGCAATTTTATACGCAGATTGTCCAACTATCTGAGAATTTAATTTGCCATTAATGACTATAATTTTTGCAACTTTAATTTTTTCATTTTTGTTTAGAATATATGCTCCTCTAAAAACTAATTCATCAACAACTTTTTTGTAAACATCTTTTATAATTATTATTGATTGTTCTGAAGCACAAATCATACCGTTGTCAAAAGTTTTAGACATCAAAATGTAAGAAGCTGCCATTTGAATATCTGCAGTTTCGTCAATAATTGCAGGAGTATTACCAGCGCCTACTCCAAGAGCAGGTTTCCCTGAAGAATATGCCGCCTTTACCATCGCAGGCCCTCCTGTTGCAAGTATTGTTGCAACATTTTGATCTGTAATAAGTAAATTTGTAAGCTCTAAAGACGGGATATCTATCCAACCTATAATGTCTTTTGGAGCACCAGCTTTAACGGCAGCAGCTAAAACAATTTTTGCAGCTTCTACAGTGGATTTTTTAGATCTTGGATGAGGAGAAAATATAATACCGTTTCTCGTTTTTAGTGTAATAAGAGACTTAAAAATTGCAGTTGAAGTTGGGTTGGTTGTTGGAACAATGCCCGCTATAACTCCTACAGGGTCTGCTACTATTTTAATACCATTTGCTTTATCTTCACTTATGATGCCACAAGTTAGAGCATCTTTATGTTTATTATAAATATATTCGCTAGCAAAATGATTTTTAATAACTTTATCTTCAACAATACCCATACCAGTTTCTTCTACAGCCATTTTTGCTAAAGGGATTCTTGCCTTATTTGCAGCAAGTGCGGCGGCTTTAAAAATAGAATCAACTTGGTCTTGAGTAAAAGTAGCGTAAATTTCTTGCGCTTTTTTTACACGAAGAATAAGCCCTTTTAAAGATTTAGTATTATCTACAATAAAATTATCCATGTTTCGATTAGGATTAACACTTTTAACAATTTCTTTATTTCTTGTTTTAAGCACTTTTATCTCCTATCGAGATCAATCTATATTAACACAAAAGTTTTAACCCTCTCTTAACTTTTTCAAATTTTAAAGATATAAGCTTATATCTTAGATCTATCTTAATCTTGCTATAGTTTTTTAATTAACCGCATCTACAAGACTTTATTTCTCTTATTATATTGAGAATTATCTCATGCATATCACCCTCTAATGCATAAGTAGCTGTTTTCATCATTGTGCAAGAAGGGTCTTTGTTTATTGCAATAATAATATCTGCATTTATACCAATAGTATGCTGAATATGGCCTGATATTCCACAAGCTATATAAACTTTAGGAGAAACTGCCTTGCCTGTTTGCCCTATTTGGTGAGAATAAGGTATCCAGCCAGCATCAATAGCCGCTCTCGAAGCTCCTATTGCCCCTCCTAAAAGATCTGCAAGTTCTTTTAAAAGATTAAAACCCTCCACACTACCAACACCTCTTCCTCCTGCTACAATAATATCTGCATCAGAAATATCTATAGAAGTGCTTTCATCTTTTACAAACCCTAAAAATTTTGTTCTGTTTATTATTGTCTTAACATCTACTTTAAAATCAACAATTTCACCTATTTTCCCTTCTTCCAGTTTAGCTTCTTTAAAAACCTTATGTCTAACTGTAGACATTTGAGGACGATGTTGAGGAGTTACAATAGAAGCCATAATGTTGCCACCAAAAGCAGGTCTAGTTTGTTTTAAATTTCTTGTTTGAGGGTCTATTTCTAAAGAGATACAATCTGCTGTAAGACCTGTTTTAATCTTGGCTGCAATCCTAGGGGCAAAAGAACGTCCTATATCTGTAGCACCTATTAAAATAATTTCAGGTTTTTCTTTTTCTATCAATTGAGAAAAAACCGATACATAAGGTTCATCTTGAAATTCAAGAAGAATAGGATCGTCACAAACATAAACTTTATCCGCACCTCTATTAATGAATTCCTGCGCTTTTGCCTTAATATTATCGCCAATTAAAACAACACCAACAGTTGTTCCTAACTCTTTTGCAAGATGTTTTCCTTTATTTAAAAGTTCATATGATACTTTATGAATGACTCCATGCCTTTGCTCTGCATAAATCCAAACACCTTTATAAAGACTCTTGTCAATACTTGTTGCTAGAGTATCTAGTTTTATTTCTATTGCATTAAATTTACAAGTTTGATTACAAATTCCACAATAAGTGCATTTATTTAAATCTATTTTAGCAAGCATAAGTTTTTTAGGATGCTCTGGCCTTTCAACCATAGAAATCGCGCTAAAAGGACAAGATTTAGCACACATTTGGCACCCAACACATTTTTCACTTATTATATTAATAGTACTTGCCATTTTAAAAAACTCCCGTTTTTACAAAGTGAAAAACTAGTTTATAGTTCACTTTTTATAACCAACTTTATATTACTCCAAGATCCGATAACCTTTTAACTATATTAGCAGCAATATCTTTTGCTTGTCCTACAAACTTTTCTCCGCCCGTTCTTTGTGGAGGATTAAATATATTTACAATTTGTGTAGGAGATCCATTTAATCCAATTTTTTTTATATCAGCTCCAATAGAAATAGCATCAAGACTCTTAATAATAGCTTTTTTTGCAAGCATCTTCCCTTTAAGAGATGCCATTCTTGGATTATTTATTTCTTTTACAACCGTAAGTAAAACTGGAAGAAAACTTTCTATTAAATCATATCCATCTTCCATCATTCTCTCTACTTTAATAGAAACATCATCTATAACTTCAATTTTTTTAACACAAGAAACATGCGGTATATTAAGCATCTCTGCTATACCCGGACCAACTTGAGCAGTATCTCCATCGGCAGCTTGTTTTCCACAAATTATAATACTATAATTTTCTATTGTCTTTATGGCAGTGGATAAAGTATAAGAGGTTGCCAAAGTGTCTGCTCCGCCAAATGCTGTATCACTTATTAAAACAGCTTCATCTGCGCCTCTAGCAATAGCTTCCCTTAACGCAGATTCTGCCTGTGGAGGTCCCATAGTTATAGCAGTTACTTTACCTCCAAACTTCTCTTTAAGTTTTACGCCTTCTTCTATAGCGTATTCATCATAAGGATTTATTATAGACTCTATGCCATCTCTTTTAAGCCTACCTGTTTGGGGATCAATCTGTACATTTTCTGTATTAGGCACTTGCTTAATACAAACAATTATATTCATTTTTTCTCCACATCTACCAATATATGGGATTTATCTAAAATCCTTAACGCATATCTTTACTTATGATTTTTTGGTACTGTTACGTTAAAAAACTTGCACTTATCACCAGATACTCGTTTTTAACTTCCTTTATCAAAAAACTCACAACATTTATATGCTTTAGAGGATTTAGTCTCACATAGGCAAAAATCTACTTTGTTTTTGCTGCAGACTCTTTTATAAGGTTAAGAGCAATTTCGTTTTTCTGGATTTGACTTGTCCCTTCATAAAGAGTTGTTATTTTTGCATCTCTCATCATTTTCTCTACAGGATATTCTCTAGAATACCCGTATCCACCAAGAATTTGTACTGCATTTGTTGTAACTTTCATAGCAACTTCTGAACAAAAAAGTTTAGCCATTGCAGATTCTTTACTTGTACGCTTTGAAGTACCTGCATCTATCATTCTTGCAGAAGCATAAAGCAATGCCCTTGCAGCTTCTACTTCTGTAGCCATATCTGCAAGAATATGTTGTATGCCTTGGAAAGAAGCTATAGGTTGACCAAATTGCACTCTTTTTCTGGCATAGTCCACAGCTTCATCTAACGCACCAGCTGCTATACCAAGAGCTTGGGCTGCTACACCAGGACGAGAATTATCTAAAGTAGCTTGGGCTATCATTAAGCCATGCCCTTCTTTTCCCAATACATTATCTTTGTGTACTTTACAATCTTTAAATATAAGCTCTCTTGTAGAAGATGCTTTGATACCCATTTTCTTTTCTTTTTTCCCAAACTCAAAACCGGGAGTACCTTTTTCTACTATAAAACAAGATATCCCTCTTGCACCTTTTGAAGGATTAGTTTTTGCAAAAATAGTGTAAGTCTCTGCATCCCCTCCATTAGTTATAAAACATTTTGTACCATTTAAAACATAATAATCGCCGTCTTTAATTGCAGTGGTATTCATACCAGTAGCGTCAGAACCTGCACTAGCTTCAGTTAAACCAAAAGCTGCAAGCTTTTTACCAGAAGCAATGTCTAGTAAATATTTTTTCTTTTGATCTTCGTTTCCAGCTATAAGTATTGGAAGCGTTCCAAGCGCTGTTGCAGCAAGCGAAAGAGCAATTGCCCCATCAACTTTACAAAGCTCTTCAACAACAAGAACAAGTCCCATTATCCCTTTACCAAAACCACCATATTCTTCAGGTATATAAACACCACACAAATCAGCTTGAGCGAATTCTTTTACAATCTCCCACGGAAATTCTTCTTTTTCATCGTAATGTTCTCTAACAGGTTTCATTTTTTCTACTGCTATGTTTCTAGCAGTTTCAACCATCATTTGTTCTTCTTCAGACAACATATAGTTCATTACCATAACTTTTAACCTCTTTTAATAAAATCTATCGGCGTAAATACTGCTTACTAAACACTATTTACGTCGAGCGACTCTTTATGTTTTTTAAAGCTTTTTGAGCAGCAACTTGATGAGCTTCTTTTTTAGAATTTCCAATGCCGTTACCTAAAAGCTTACTATTTATAAGTACAACAGCTTCAAATTTTTTATTGTGGTCAGGACCGAACTCTTTTATTATCTTATAATCTGGAAATTTTTTATATAATTTTTGAGTAAGTTCTTGAAGCTTACTTTTATAATCTGTTACTACTATTTCTTTTTTAGAATTCAAAAATTTTAAAACAAACTTCTTTGCGTTTTCAAAACCACCATCTAAATAAATAGCTCCTACAATAGCTTCAAAAACATCACAAAGCAAGCCTTCTCTCTCTCTAGATTCTTTTGTATCATCACTCTTTCCTAAAAAAATATAATCACCCAAATTTATTTCTTGCGACCAAACACTTAAATTAGGAGCAGAAACTACCTGAGCTTTTAATTGAGATAATTTACCTTCACTCTCAGTAGGATAACGTACGTATAAAGTTTCTGCTACAATAGCTGACAAAATACTATCTCCCAAAAACTCCATACGCTCATTACAATTTTTTTGCCCTACTTGTGAGGCATAAGATCTGTGAGTTAGTGCTATTATTAAAACTTCAAGATTATCGAATGAATATTCAATAATCTTTTGAAGTTTTAATATTTTTTCACTTAACATATTTTTTTATTACTATAGTTGCGTTATGACCACCAAACCCTAGAGAATTTGAAATAGCACAAGTTATAGCTTGCTCTCTTGCTATATTTGGTACATAGTCCAAATCACATTCTGGATCAGGAGTTTGATAATTGATAGTCGGCGGTATAAAACCCTCTTGCATAGCAAGGGCTGTGGCAACAAGCTCAACTCCAGCCGCACCACCTAAAAGATGACCTGTCATAGATTTTGTAGACGAAACTGGTATATTGTAAGCTCTATTACCAAAAACTTTTTTTATTGCAAAAGTTTCAATTCTATCATTCATAGCTGTAGAGGTACCATGTGCATTTATATAGTCAACTTCTTCTTTAGAAATACAAGCATCACAAATAGCCTTTTCTATAGCCATAATAGCACCCTTTCCCTCAGGCTCTGGAGCGGTTATATGATACGCATCATCAGATGCACCATAGCCTAAAAGTTCAGCATATATTTTTGCTCCTCTATTTAAAGCATGTTCTAGAGTTTCAAGAACAACAATACCTGCCCCCTCTCCCATAACAAAACCATCTCTATCCTTATCAAAAGGACGAGACGCCTTAAGAGGTTCATCATTTCTTTGAGAAAGAGCTTTTATAGAACAAAAACCTGCAACTCCTAACGGAGTAATAGCACCTTCAGAGCCGCCTGCAATTATTATGTCAGCA
This sequence comes from Candidatus Endomicrobiellum cubanum, assembly GCA_031269735.1. GTDB lineage: Bacteria > Elusimicrobiota > Endomicrobiia > Endomicrobiales > Endomicrobiaceae > Endomicrobiellum > Endomicrobiellum cubanum. The sequence goes on from JAISYS010000007.1 coordinate 7,761, forward strand.
TCTAGACTTCTTATAAGTTTTAAACTATCTCCTATAGCGTGGTTAGACGAAGCACAGGCACTTGTAACTGAATAGTTTGGACCAGTAAAACCATATTTAATAGCTATTTCTCCTGGCAACATATTTGTAATTATCATAGGAATTAAAAAAGGGCTTACTCGTCTAGGCCCTTTTGCAAGCAAAGCTTGCTCTTCTTCTTCAATTACATCCAAACCACCTATGCCTGTCCCTGTTATGACACCAATTCTTGATAAGTCTTCTTTAGATAAATCTAGACCAGAATCTTCTATTGCCATCTTTGCAGCTGCAAAGCCAAACTGCGTAAACTTCGCCATTTTTTTTATATTTTTTTTATCTATAAATTGTTCTGGATTAAAGTTTTTAACAGTAGCCGCAAATTTTGTAGTATACACACTCGTATCAAAAAAATCTATTGTACTGGCACCAGATTTACCTTCTTTTAAAGCTGTAGTAAACTCAGGCAAACCTATACCTATAGGTGTAACTACTCCCATGCCGGTTATAACTATTCTTTTATTCATTTTTATGCCTTACTTTGCAGCATGAACCTTAATATAATCTATAGCATTTCCTACGGTTTGAATTTTTTCTGCTTCTTCATCCGGAATTTCAATCCCAAACTCTTCTTCAAAAGCCATAACAAGCTCTACTGTATCTAAAGAATCTGCTCCCAAATCGTTTACAAATGATGCGCCTGTCACAACTTCAGCAGGATCTACACCCAATTGCTCAACAATAATCTCTTTTACTCTAGCTTCAAAATCTGCCATTTTACGTCCTCCTTTATTTTTTAATATTTGCGATTGCGCAATTTTTTTTACATGTACATCCCACCGTTAACTGCTAAAACATGCCCTGTTATATAAGAAGAATCATCACTTGCAAAAAATAGCGCTGCTTTTGCTATATCAGAAGCTTCTCCAAGTCTTGCTAAAGGTATATTGTCAGACATAGCCTTCTTTTGTTCTTCAGTAAGTTTATCTGTCATAGCTGTACGTATAAATCCTGGAGCAATAGCATTTACTAAAATATTTCTTGATGCAAACTCTCTTGCACAAGTCTTTGTCATAGCAATAACTCCGCCTTTAGTTGCAGAATAATTTATCTGTCCGGCATTGCCCATCTGCCCAACAACAGAAGCTATATTTATTATTCTACCCTGCCTTGCTTTAAGCATAGACTTACTTACAGCTTTTATACAATTAAATACACCCTTTAAATTGACGGCAATTACAGCGTCCCACTCAGCTTCTGTCATCCTTAAAACAAGATTATCTTTTGTTATTCCTGCATTATTGGTTAGTATATCTATTTTGGAAAATTTGTCAAGAGTAGTTTTAATTAAAGAATCACATTCTTCAAATTTTGCAACATTGCATGCAGCAGATATAGTTTCAACACCATATTTTGATTTTATTTCTTCTGCTGTTTTTAAAGCAGCTTCTGCATTAATATCTGAAATTACACTACTAGCACCCTCAGACGCAAAAGTCTCAGCTATGGATCTACCTATCCCCTGAGCAGAACCTGTAATAACAGCAACTTTTCCTTGAAGTCTCATTTATTTAATTCCTCCAATGCTTTTTGTAAACTTATACTGTCTTCCATGTTTAAAGATTTCTTTGTTTTATCAATCCTTCTTAAGAGTCCAGACAAAACTCTTCCAGGCCCAAGTTCTAAAAATTTTTCAAATCCTAGCAAGATCATATTTTGCATTATCTCATCCCACTTAACTGGACTTTTTATTTGAGCTACAAGTTTTTCTTTTATTTGACATATATCTTTTGTAAGTTGAGCATCACAATTTGTGTACACCCCAAAAGAAGGATTATTAAAATTATATTTTTTCAATTCCTGTTCCATTTTATTTGAAGCAGACTCCATAAAAGAAGAATGAAAAGGACCTGAAACATTCAATACAACAGTTTTTATAGCACCAAATTCGTTTGCAAGATCTATAGCTTTATTTACTGCATTAGAAGTACCTGCTATAACTATTTGCCCTGGAGAGTTAAAATTAACAGCTTCACACACACCATAAGAAGAAACTTTGGAGCAAATATCTAAAACTTGTTCTTTTTGTATACCTAAAATTGCAGCCATTATGCCAGGGTTTTGACAAGAAGCTTCTTGAATAAATTTTCCTCTAGCCTTTACCATTTCTAAACCATCTTTAAAACTAAAAAACTCTGCTGCGCATAGTGCACAATATTCACCAAGAGAATGCCCTGCAGCAACAAACTCAGATTTTGAAAAATCATAATTAGATTTAAAAACTTCAAAAACAGCCATAGAAACAGTAAATATTGCAGGTTGAGCATATTTAGTAAGTTTTAATTTTTCTTCTGATCCATTAAAAATAACGTCTTTTATATCATCACCTGCTAAATCTATAATTTCTTTTGCTTTAGGATATTTTTCATAAAGATCTCTACCCATACCAACTGTTTGAGAACCTTGACCTGGAAACATTAACGCTATCTTTGGCATTTATAACCTCTAGTTTAAAGGGTCTGTCTAAAAACCTTATTGTGTAATAATTACTACATATTTTTTGACAATATAAAGCAAAAAAGACAGGAATTGTTGTTCCATAAACACAAGTTTTTTAATACACTGTAAGTAACACAGGTGTGTTTAACGTAGCAGTATCAAAAAAGGCACATCAAAAATATGCGTTAAGATTTTTAGAGAGACCTTAAACCCTTAACACTGTAGCTCCCCACGTAAAACCACCACCAAAAGCTATAAGTTCAACTAAGTCCCCTTTATTTAACTTTCCTGTTTTTATAGCCTCATCTAAAGCTGTAATAGTAGTTGCAGACGAAATATTCCCGGTTTTATAAATATTAACAAAAACTTTCTCCATAGGAATACCCATCTTCTTTGCAACAGCTTCAATTATTCTCATATTTGCTTGATGAGGAATAAAGAGTTTTATATCATCTAAATTTTTTCCTGAAAATTCTAAAGCTTTTTGAGCAGCAAATGCCATTTTAGGTATAGCTGTTTTAAAAACTTCTTTCCCTTGCATTTTTATTGAATGTAATTTCCCATTTACAGTTTCAACGGTGGATGGGTTCACACTTCCACCACCAGGCATCAAAAGCAAATCAGCATAAGAGCCATCTGCACCTAAAAAAGTAGACAAAACATTGTCATCTTGTTGTGAAGCAGATAAAATCATAGCGCCTGCTCCATCTCCAAATAGAACACATGTATTCCTGTCAGTCCAATCTGTAATTTTAGAAAGCTCTTCTGCACCTATCAATAAAACAGTCTTATAAAGCCCAGACTCTATAAACGCTTTTGCAGTGGCAATTCCATAAACAAACCCGCTACAAGCTGCAGATAAATCAAAAGCAGGAACTGAGTTCAATCCCAATTTTTTCTGTAAAAAACAAGCTGTTGAAGGAAAAAACATATCTGGAGTAATTGTAGCTACTAAAACTAAATCTATTTCTTCAGGTTTGATATTTGCAGATTTTATAGCTTCTAAAGAAGCTTTATATGCAAGATCAGAAGTAAATTCACCATCAGCTGCTATCCTTCTTTCCTTTATTCCAGTTCTTGTACTTATCCATTCATCAGAAGTTTCAACAATTTGTTCTAAGTCAGTATTAGTAAGTACTTTATCTGGAAAATATGAACCTGTACCTAAAATTTTAACACCAAGTTTTTTATTCATTATTCTATAACCTTATTATACTTTGCTATAGCTTCTTTTATTTCATAAACAAGATTCTGCTCCACAGCTCTTACCCCTGCAAAAATTGCATTTTTTACAGCTTTTGCATTAGAACTCCCATGCCCTACTATGCTAATTCCATTCACCCCTAAAAGAGGAGCTCCGCCAATTTCTGTATAATCAACACTTTTCCTTAAATCTTTTATGGCAAGCCATAAGAATGGCAAAGACGCCCAAGCAAAAGGATGCTTTTTTAAAGCTTTTTTGATCAATTTTAAAATCATCTCAGAAAGACCTTCTCCAAATTTTAAAATAACGTTTCCAACAAACCCATCACATATAACTACATCTGCTTTGGATCTTGGAATATCTCTACCTTCTACGTTGCCTATAAAATTTAAATCAGTTTTTTTTAAAAGTTCAAAAGTAGCAACAGAAAGAGCATTGCCTTTTGTAGGTTCTTCTCCAACAGAAACCAACCCTACTCTTGGTCTTTTTATTCCAACAATTTTTTCATAAAATAAGCTGGCCATTATAGCAAACTGAAGTAAATACTCTGGCTTACAATCTACATTAGCCCCCATATCAGCAAGTATGCAATTACCTTCCATTGTTGGGAAAAAAGTAGATATAGCAGGCCTTAAAACACCTTCTATTCTTTTTAAATAAAAAAGAGCCGCTGCCATAACTGCTCCTGAATTACCCATTGAAACAAATGCATCTGCCTTGCCACTAGCAACAAGATTTGCGCAAATAGACAAAGATGAATTTCGTTTCTGGCGAACAGCTTTTACAGGATGTTCATCCATAGCAATAACTTCATCAGCATTAATTATTTCAATATTAAGAGACTTTAAATTATATTTTTTACTGTGTTTACGCATTTCATCAAGAATAGATTGTTCTTGACCTACAAGTAAAATTTTATGATTAGCTTGTTTTGCAGCTAAAATCGCACCTTCAACAGTCGATACCGGTGCAAAATCTCCACCCATTGCATCCAGTGCAATTATCATTTTGCTTGTGCCTCTTCTTGAGCATTTTCAGATTTTTGTGCTTTTTTGACTTTCTTAGGCACAATTAGAACTCCCTTATAAAAACCACATTCAGGACATACTTTATGAGGCATTTTTGCCGCACCACAATTTGAACATTTACTCGAATTTGGAGCATCTAATTTTGAATTTGCTGATCTTCTACAATCCCTACGATGTGGGGTATGTTTCCTTTTTGGATTTGGCATCTTTACTTCCTCCGATATTTATTTAACAATTCTTTCCATCTTTCTTTACTACACTCATTATATTCATCAACGCAAGAACAAGAATAATCTTTTCGATTATGTTTACCACAAATTTTGCATATACCCAAACAATCATCATTACAAACAGGTTTTGATGGCATCTCAAGAAGTATCAACTGTCTAACTTCCTCACTAACATCAACACAACCTTCTTTAACATCCATATTTATATTAATAGGAATTTCTAAAGGATGGTTATAAACTTCAAGACAAAGAGAACACTGCTGTTCAATAAAACCTGCTACCTTGCCTTTTACATATACTTTAGAATCAGCAATTTTAATAGCTTTAAAAGATACGCTTATATTTATTTGATAACCAATATCTCTTGTATACTTACATTTATTTATTTCTACTATATCTTTTTTTAAAAAGTCAGACAACTTTATAACTAATTCTTTCATAACAATATTTTCTAATTATACGATGTCATTTGTATATTTGTCAACACTGCTTTAGAGTCTCTAGCAATCATTAACTCTTCATTAGTAGGTATAATCATAACCTTAACTTTTGAAGATTCTGTAGAAATAAACCGTTCACTACTAGAATGTCTAGCATTCTCGTGCAAATCTATTTCTATCCCCAATACACTTAAATTTTTACATACATTTTCTCTTACCGGAAAAGAATTCTCTCCTATGCCTGCTGTAAAAACTAAAGCATCTATACCATTTAAAATTCCAAAATAAGCACCTATGTATTTTTTTATACTATGACAAAGCATTTCAAAAGCTAAAGAAGCTCTTTTGTTACCCCTTTCTATGGCTTTTAAAATATCTCTCATATCACCAGAAACACCAGAAATTCCTATTAATCCACTTTCTTGATTTGTTAATTTATTTAAAGCAACTGCATCTTTATATTGTGGGTATTTATTTATTATGTAAGTAATAATTGCAGGATCAATATTTCCACACCTAGTTGCCATCATAACACCTTCTAAAGGAGTAAAGCCCATAGAAGTATCTATAACTTTTCCCTGTTTAATAGCAGCAATACTACTTCCTGCTCCCAAATGCGCAGTTATCAAGTTGATCTCACTTAGTGGCTTATTTAACATTTCAGCTGCTCTTTGCGAAACATAACTATGAGAAGTCCCATGAAAACCATATCTTCTTATATGATCTTTTTTGAAAAATTCATAAGGTAACGCGTACATATAAGCATAGTCTGGCATAGTTTGATGGAATGCCGTATCAAAAACTAAAACAGAAGGTACACCTATAAGCATCTTTTCAACAGCTTCAATACCAGCATAATGAGCACCCATATGAAGAGGTGCCATTGAAAAACAATTTTTTAAGTCTTTTTTTACTTCATTTGTAACCAAAACTGATTTATAAAATTTATCCCCGCCATGAACTATCCTATGCCCAATAACAGAAATCTCGCTAACATCTGAAATTACTTTATTTAAAAGATCTTTTATTATAAGCTCTACTGCTTGATTATGATTTGAAACCTTTACAACTTCTTTTCTTCCTTGAATATTTTCTACATGTCTTGTATAAAAGGCCTCTTGTAACCCTATACATTCAACAATACCCCAAGCAAGCTTCTTTTCACTTTGCATTTCAAAAAGAGTGTACTTAACAGATGATGACCCACAATTTAACACCAATATTTTCACTATTAAACTCCCGTTTTATAGTTGGGTTTCTCTGGAAAACTGGTTACAAATAAAAAAATCAACCTGCTTAGCAACTGATTCTATAGTATTTCAGATACATTGTCAAATTATATCGTCAATAAACTTTGTGGTAGCTCAGTAAAGATGTACATCAAGGTTTTTAGAGAAACCCTTCTATCATTAATTTACATAACTTTTTTAAATTCTAAAGATTGGACATCTTTTTTTGAAACATCTACTGATATAACATCTCCTTCTTTAAAATCTCCTAAAATAATTTTTGACGAAAGAGGATTTAATAAGTATGTTTGTATTGCTCTTTTTAAAGGCCTTGCTCCAAAAACAGGATCATAACCTTTTAAAGACAAAAAGTCTTTTGCTTTATCTGTCAAATTAACGTTTATTTTTCGCAACAAAAGACGTTCTTGTAATGTTTTAATTTGAATATCTATAATTTTATTTAATTCGCTAGAATTTAAATTTTTAAATATTATTATTTCATCAATTCTATTTAAAAATTCTGGTCTAAAAAAAGTACGTAATTCTTGATTTATGTTAATTTTAATTTCTTCATCATCTTTCCCTGGCTGAATATATTGAGAACCTATATTTGATGTCATAATGATAACTGTATTTTTAAAATCAACTGTTGTTCCTTGTCCATCTGTAACTCTACCATCATCAAATAACTGAAGCATAACGTTAAAAACTTCCGTGCTTGCTTTTTCAACCTCATCAAACAAAACAACACAATAAGGTCTTCTTCTTACAGCTTCTGTAAGCTGACCTCCTTCTTCAAAACCAACATATCCCGGAGGCGCACCTATAAGACGCGAAACGCTATGTTTTTCCATGTATTCTGACATATCAATTCTTACTATATTTTTCTCATCGTCGAACAAAAGTTCTGCTAAAGCTTTTGCAAGTTCTGTTTTACCAACGCCCGTAGGTCCCAAAAACAAAAATGAGCCTATAGGTCTATTTGGGTCTGAAATCCCAGACCGTGAACGCCTTACAGCATTAGATATAGCAGTTATTGCTTCATCTTGACCGATAACCCTGTTATGTAGACTGGATTCCAATTTGAGAAGTTTTTGAATTTCACTTTGCATCATACGACTAACTGGAACACCTGTCCATTTACTAACAACTTGAGCAATGTCGTCTTCGTCAACTTCTTCCTTTAACATCTTTTTTTCTTTTTGAAGATTTAAAAGTTTTTTGTTTTCTTCTTCAAGCTGTTTGTGCATATTTGGAATTTCTCCATAACGAATTTCTGCAACTAAATTTAAGTCCCCATTCCTTTCGGCTTTTTGCTCTTCAATTTTTATATTTTCTATCTTTTCTTTTAGCTGTCTTATTTGTGAAATACAATTTTTCTCTTTTTCCCAATGGACTTTCATATCAGCAGATTCATGTTTTAGCTTATCTATATCTTTTTGAAGATTTAAAAGCCGTTCTTTAGACGCAGAATCAGTTTCTTTTTTTACAGCTTGTTTTTCTATTTCAAGTTGCCTCATTTTACGTTCAATAGAATCTAGTTCTGTAGGCATAGAATCTATCTCTATCCTGAGTCTACTTGCAGATTCGTCAATTAAATCTATTGCTTTATCTGGCAAATGTCTATCTGTTATATATCTTGCACTTAGCGTTGCAGCTGCTACTAATGCAGAATCTTTTATCTTTACACCATGATGTACTTCATATTTTTCTTTTATTCCTCTTAAGATTGCTATTGTATCTTCAACAGATGGTTCTCCTGCAAAAATCGGCTGAAAACGTCTCTCTAGGGCAGCGTCTTTTTCAATATATTTTTTATACTCATCTAAAGTTGTAGCTCCAACAAGACGTAGCTCTCCTCTAGCAAGCATAGGTTTTAACATATTGGCCGCATCAACTGCTCCCTCAGAAGCTCCAGCGCCTACTATTGTATGTAACTCATCTATAAATAAAATTATAGTTCCACTTGCGTTTTGAATCTCTTTTAAAACAGCTTTAAGTCTATCTTCAAATTCTCCTCTATATTTAGCTCCAGCTATTAATGATCCTAGGTCTAAAGCGATAATTTTTTTATTTTTCAAACTTTCCGGGATATCGCCTGAAACTATTCGTTGTGCAAGTCCTTCAACTATTGCAGTTTTACCTACGCCTGGCTCGCCGATTATAACAGGATTATTTTTTGTTCTTCTAGACAAAACTTGTACACATCTACGTATTTCTTCGTCCCTACCTATAACAGGGTCTAGTTTCCCTTTTTTAGCTAAATCTGTTAAGTCTTTTCCATATTTTTCTAAAGCTTGGTACTTATCTTCTGGATTTTGGTCCCTAACATGTTGATCACCTCTAATACTTACAAGAACTTTTAAAATAGTATCTTTTGAAATACTGTATTTTTTTAATATTTTAGAAGAAGTTTCTGCGGTCTCTTCTGCAATCGAAATTAATAAATGTTCTGTTGAAACAAAATCATCCTTTAAGCTTTTGGCAACTTTCTGTGAATTATTTAAAATTTTGTTTAAACTTGAAGATAAAAATAGATTACCTCCTGAGACCTTCGGTCTTTTTTCAATATCAGAAAGCACTTCCCTGGATATGCTTGAAAATAACATTTCTTCTTGGCCAGTAGCGGCAATCTTTTTAATTATTGCTCCAACTGTTCCATCTTGTTGTTTAACTAATGCATACAATAAATGTTCTGGGGTTATTTCTTGATTTCCATAATCTTGAGCTATATTTTGAGCGTCCACTAAAGCTTCTTGAGATTTAACAGTAAACTTAGAAATATCCATTATTTATCCTCCTATAAAATATACATTTAAACTTATTTTTTTGTATTGAATATGGACTGTAAGTCTATCAAAAAGTTTTTCACATACTCAACCGTATCTTCATTAGTTATATTTTTTATTAATTTAAACGCATAATTCTTACCAGAAATAAACTCTATTTTATTTGAATAATTATTTATTAGCTTTGTAATATCTAATTTAGAAAAATCTAAAGTTTCAAAAAAGTATATATATAAATATTTACTATCTTCAGAAATTCTCTCTACTCCTATTTTTTGAGCTAAAAGTCTTAGTTTAGCTATATTTAGCAACATTTTCGTTTCTTGTGGAATTTTGCCAAAACGATCTAAAAGTTCAGAACGTATATTTTCTATTGTTTCCTGATTATCTGCATCTGAAAGCTTTCTATAAAATAAAATCCTTATATCATCTTGAGGAATATAACCTTGTGTAATTAGTGCATTAACTTGTAAATCTATACTTGCGTTTTCTCTATCATCTATTTCTGTAATATTCCCATCGCCCTTAAGTTTATTGCCTTCCTCTTTTAGAAGTTTAGAAAACATATCATACCCTATATCTCTTACAAAACCATGCTGACTTTTAGACAAAATACCGCCCGCACCTCTAATTTCCAAATCTTTTAATGCAAGCCTAAACCCAGAACCTAATTCACTGAAATCTTTCATGGCTTCAAGTCTTTTAGTTGCTTCATCACTTAACTTTTTATCCTTATACAACAAATAACAATAAGCTTTTTGCCTATTTCGACCAATTCTCCCTCTTAATTGATAAAGTTGAGAAAGTCCAAAGTTTTCTGCTTCTTCTACTATCATAGTGTTTACTGATGGAATATCAAGTCCCGATTCTACTATTGTAGTAGCAATTAAACCATCCAGTTCTAAATTTATAAATTTCCACATTATATTTTCTATATCTCTAGCCTGCAGCTGCCCATGAATAATACCAAGTTTGATATCTGGAACAAGTTTTTTGATACTGTCAGCTTTTGTTAAAATTGTTTCAACTTTATTGTATACATAAAAGAACTGACCATTTCTTGACAACTCAGCCTCAATAATATTTTTTATTAAAATATCATCATATAGTGCAAGGCTTGTTTCTATAGGAAGACGCCCATACGGAGGCGTCTCTATTAATGATAAATCTCTAAACCCAGACAATGCAGAAGATAATGTTCGTGGAATAGGAGTTGCTGAAAGTAATAAAATATCTATGTGTTTCTTTAAAGATTTAATTTTTTCTTTTTGTTTAACTCCAAATCTATGTTCTTCATCAACTATTAAAAGCCCTAAATCTTTAAATTCTATATCTTTCTGTAATAGTCTATGCGTACCAATAATTATATCTACTGCACCATTTTTAAGATCTTCTATTATCTTTTCTTGAGCATACTTAGTTTGAAACCTACTTAAAACAACAATGTTGGTTGGAAACATGGACAATCTATTGGAAAAAGTATTGTAATCTTGCTGAGCTAAAACTGTTGTTGGTACAAGCACAGCAACTTGTTTACCATGCGTCACCACTTTGAAAGCAGCCCTTAATGCTACTTCAGTTTTTCCATACCCAACATCTCCACAAATCAGTCTTTCCATAGGATAATTTTTAGAAAAATCATCTTTTATATCTTCTATAGCCTTTAATTGATCTTGAGTTTCTTCATAAGGAAAAGAATCTGCTAACTCCTTTTCCCAAGTTGTTTGTTTTTCTAAAGGAAGCCTTTTAATTAAACTTCTCTGTGCGTAAAGTTCTAAAAGCTCTTTAGCAAATTTTGCAGCAGCTTCACGCACTCTAGACTTTATTCTCTCCCAAGAAAGAGTATCCATAGAATATAATTTAGGCTTAACTCCCTCTATACCTATATACTTTTTTACTGTTTTTATTTCTTCAGGAGGAACATAAAGTCTGTCTGAGTTTTTATATTCTATACATAAATACTCACTAGTGCTATTTTGTCTTGAAATCGTTTTTAGTCCAACGTAACGACCTATCCCATATCTTTCATGAACTACATAGTCCCCTTGCGAAATTTCCCAAATTCCCTCTAAACGCCTACCTTCTTTTACCTTTGGAAAATTTACAGGTCTTTTTTTATAAAGCATTTGCCTACTAGAAATAAATACTGTTCTTAAAGTATCTAAATAAAAACCTTCTGACAAATTGCCATACAAAAATTCAATATCTTTATAATTTAGCCTACTATCATGTAAAATATCTAAAATACGCCTTTTTTCGCCATCGTTAGCATAATAGATTTTAATTTTAATGTTATCATCTAAAAAATTTTTTAACGATTTTACAAAAAAATTTGTATCTCCTTGAAAACCAACAAAACTTTTATAGCCCATATATTTTGACTGTACATTTAACGGGTCGTTTATAAGAAACTCACATTTGTTAAATTGCTTGTCTATTTTTTTATCAATTGCATAATCAAAATATATTACTGTTTCACTTCCTTTATTCTTATAAAAGAAATAGTCTTTTATAGTAAAATTGGACTTAGGAATATTTATAGGAAGTATATGAACGTTTTCTAAAGCAACATTTGAAAGCTGAGTAGCAGGTTCGAAATATCTTAAAGATTCAATATTGTCATATTCAAAGACAAGTCTTATTGGCATATCTAAAGATAGTGGCCATATATCTACAATTTCACCTCTAACTGAAAATTGCAGTTTATCTTCTACAAAATTTGTTCTTGTATATCCGAAAGATACTAAAGATAATATAAATGTATTTAAATCATACTCTTTTCCTTTCCAAACTTTAACACCTAGATTATCCTCAGGATTAGAAACTTCCATGTTTATTGAATTATCAGTTGCACAAACAATAAAATTGTTCAGCGTTTTTATCTTTTCTATAGTAACAATTCTTGCTTGTGTGTCATCATATGGAAATAAAAAAATATCAATACTATCTTTAAAAAAACATTTTAAATTGTCATAAAAAGAATTTAATTCTTCAGCTTTGACAAAAGTAAAGATATGAAGGCTAGCGCTGTTTAGGCTTTTTAGTTGAGTAATATGCCTAAACAAAAAATGTGCTTTTGCAGATGCGTTAATGCCAGATAAATAAGTTACCATAAATGTAAATTTAATCAATTTTTAAAAATCAGAAATACTAGAGCTAGTATATTAAGACTAGCTCTAGTAATGTCGTAATCAGAACTATTAATGATATCAATAGTTTGAGCAAAAACAATACAATGGGTTAATAAGCTACTTCTTTTTTCATTAAATTCGATCAAGTCACATTTTAATGCGAATCCTGACTTGACCAATCTTATGGAAAAAGAAGAAGTTACTCATAAAAAAATTACTCTTACGAAACAGAAAAGGACAAACTAGACTTTGACTTTTTTTATATATATTTTAGTATATATATTTCTTTCTTAATTTTTGCAATTTTGCTTTATCTTCTTTTGAAAATTCTGCAACTAGAACTTTTCCTTTATTCGTTTCTATACCAACAATATCAACCTCAAATTTTGTTAAATCTGGAACTCTTACTTTTGCCCACTGTCCAAAACTATTTAAGTCAATCTCATAAGTCTCTTTAGTTCCGCTAGGTAGCTCCTTTGGCATATCATATTTAAAAGTACCCTCAAATATTACTTCGCCTGTCTTATGTGATATAAGTCTACCTCTACAAAAAACAGTTATAATAGGCGTACTGGACTTATTTTCCACAGTAATTTCTGCTATAGAAATAGGTACAGTATCGGGCGTATACTGTTTATAAAACTTTGCTTGTAAAACTCTTACTCCAGAAATTTCTTTTTGAACAAGTTTGACTTGAGTTTTCTTTTGTTCCAACAACACTAAATTATTTAACTCTTGATAAGACTTTTTTCTACGAACTTCAGATCCATAAAAACGATCATAAGTATAGTAAGTCTCTCCGTACCCCTCTTCAGCAGCTTGCTCATATAAAGGGCCATATGGAAAATCCCAATAGTAATCTAAAGCATAAGGTCTACCTGTGCCATCATACGTTTCAGAAATATTTGAGAAAACATCGACCTGTTCTTTCTTTTTAGATTTTGTATCTGCAGAAGAAACAATTCCAAATAAAATAAGAAACATAAAAACAAGTGTAATCTTTTTCATAAATAAATACCTCTTATTATTTTACAAATCAATGTTTAAAATGGCGCATTCCTGTCAGTATCATTGCTATGTTTCTATAATTTGCAGCTTTTATTGAATCATTATCTTTTATAGAGCCCCCTGGTTGTACTATTGCAGTAACATTAACTTTAAAAGCTTCCTCAACAACGTCTGGAAACGGGAAAAAAGCATCTGAAGCAAGCACTAGAGGTTTTTTATTTTCATCTAAACCGTGTTTTACTTCCCTCATCTTTTCAACTGCAATTTTTAAAGAATCTATTCGACTCATTTGTCCAGCACCTATTCCAACTGTTTGCAACCCTCTTACTAAAACAATAGCATTTGATTTTACATGTTTTGCAACTTTCCATGCAAACTCTAAAGAGCTGTTTTCTTCTTCTGTAGGACTTCTTTTTGTCATAACTTTTATTTCAGATATAAGACTATTGTCTTTATCTTGCACTAACATTCCACTAGAAATTGCTCTATATTCTACAACATCATTCTCTTTTTTGTAAGATATATCCTGTTTAAGGAGCCTAATATTCTTTTTCTGCGTTAAAATGTCTAAAGCTTCCTTAGAATAATCGCAAGCAATAATACACTCAACAAAAAGTCTACTTACTTCTTGCGCAAGTATAGAGTCTACAGATCTATTAAAAGCAATTATACTGCCAAAAGCACTCATAGGATCACAGGAAAATGCTTTTAAATAGGCATCTTGCAAATCTCTGCCTTGGGCACAACCACACGGATTATTGTGTTTTATAATTACACAAGCAGGTTTTCCAAATTCATGCACCAAGCGCCAAGCAGATTCTAAATCTAAATAATTATTATATGACAGTTCTTTACCATGGAGTTGCTTGGCAGATATTACAGCAGACTTATTTTTTTCAGTTCCATTTGAGTACACTGCTGCACACTGATGAGGATTTTCTCCATATCTTAAATTCGAGACTTTTTTTAACGGTATAGTCAATTGGTCTGGAAACTTCTCGTATGTCAAATAAGTAGAAATTAGAGAATCATAATAAGCTGTATGTCTAAAAGCTTTAGCTGCTAAAATCAATTTTAAACTGTATAACGATGAACTGTTTTTTAAACTGTCTATAACTAAACTATAGTCGTTTTTATCACAAATAACTAAAACATCTTTATAGTTTTTAGATGCAGCCCTTAAAAGAGACACTCCTCCAATGTCTATATTTTCTATAACTTCTTGGTTGATATTTTTGTCTTGTGGTTTTTCTATATTATTTATTACGGATTCAAAAGGATATAAATTTACCACCACCATATCTATTGTATCTATAACATATTTTTTCAATTGATTTAAATGTTCTCGGTTATTCCTAATAGCTAAAATGCCGCCATATATTTTAGGATTCAAAGTTTTAACTCTCCCATCTAAAATCTCAGGGAAATTTGTAATATCTGATATTTCTTTACATTCTATAGAATGTTCTCTTAAAACTTTCGCCGTACCTCCGCTAGAAATTATGTTCCAGCCTATAGTTTTTAATTCTTTTGCAAATTCTATAACACCAGTTTTACAAGACACACTAATTAAAGCTGTAGGCATATTAAAAATTATCTCCTGATTTTTAAATTGAATCACAATCTATATCATTCTTGATTGCCCTTGAAATATCTTCAAAGGCAAATCCTCTTCTTAAAAAAAACGAAATAACTTTTTTTGTTTCATTTTTATCTTTATTATTAAAATTTTTAAATTTAGTTTTTAATATTTTCAAAATAACCTCAAAAGACTCACCTTCTTCTTTAATCTTTTCTAAAGTTTCCTTAATTAAATCTTTTTCAATTCCTTGCTTTTCAAGTTCTGCTTTAATTAAAAATGCACCTTTACCTTTTTTATATAAATATAATGCATAATTTTTAGCATAATTATCATCGTTTATATAATTTAACTCTTTTAATCTTGTAAGAGCTTTGTTTGCAATATCTGTATTATAGCCTTTCTGGATAAGTTTTTCTCTTAAGGAATTTTCACTATAAGCTTTCTTTGAAAGTAGCTTTAAAGAGTCAAACATAACTTTGTTTGATTTGTCATAAGAAATCAACTCATTATAATCGTTTTCTAAAATACTGATGCCTGGCCTTAAAGAAAATTTAACTATAGTATCTGAAAAAACTATTAAACTATCTCCATTTTCGAAATATACTTTAAACATGTTTTTATTAAAATGCATTTTTTCTATTTTTTTAATTAATATTTTCATCTTCATACCATCAATAGTTTACTAAAGTATATTCCCTAGACCCTAAACCCAAATCTTGAGCATACTGTAACTGTACAATAGGATTTATTTGAGGATAAATTTCTTTAAAAAAGTTTTTACCATAAGCTTTGTTTATCAAATCATAACTCGCTTGATCAACTGCAACAGGGTCTGCCCCTGCTACAATCCCAACATCTTCCATCAACGGATTATTTTTAGGCACAGAAAAACAATCACAGTATTTGCTGATATGATTTAAAAAGTTTACATATGAACCCTTCTTGTCTTTTAAAACACCTGCTGCATACTCAACTATTTTTTCTTGGACACCTACTGAATCTTCATTCCATTTTAATCCAAACACTTTAAACGCACAATTTACTATACATTGTCCACAACCAACACATTTTTTTTTATCCATAACTACTTTTTTTTCTATAAGAGTTAAAGCTTTTTGATAACAGTGCTTAACACAGTTGTCGCACCCTATACAATGTTTTTGATCTAGGGTAGGTTTACAAGAATGATGCATGGCATATTTACCAGCTTTACTACCACACCCCATACCTATATTTTTTAAAGCACCTCCAAAACCTGTTAGTTCATGCCCTTTAAAATGACTCATAAATATAAAGCCATCTGCACTACATATCTCTTGAGCTATTGCAACAGTTTTAAAATGTTTTAAATTTACTTCAACTTGTACTTGCACATCTCCTCTTAAGCCATCTGCAATTATTATAGGACAACCACAAACATCAATTGTAAACCCGTGCTTATGAGCTATAATCTGATGGTGGTAAGCATCAGCCCTTTTACCTACATAAATTGTACTTGCATCTGTTAAAAAAGGGTATGCTGTTTTTTCTCTAATAATTTCCACGACTGGTAAGACATACTTCGGATCAATATGTCCTTTATTATTCTCTTCACCAAAATGTACTTTTATAGCAATAAAGTTTCTAGCTTTTATATGCCCAAAAATTCTAGAAGCTTTTAAATAATTATACAACTCATTGCACCTATTCCAAGGAAGAAAATAAACTTTACTAGGCATATTATGCTCCTTAAACTAAAAAATTATCTTCCATATTTCTCTAATTTTTTTAAAGTAATTTCAAAATCTTTTGGCAACAAAGTTTTAAATTTTTTTTCTTCGTTTGTGTCAGGAATTTTTAAAGTTAAAGACTCTAAATGAAGTGTTAACCTAGAAATAAGAGGGCGTTCTTGTTGCCATTTTTTAGGTTTATATCTACGTTTTAATGAAGATAATAAAATAGGTTCATTAACACCATATTGGGCATCTACAGCAAGAGGATTACCCATACTCCAAAAATGTAATCTTAGTTGGCGTTTAACACTTGTAATAGGGAAAGCCTCTACTAAAGTATAACTTTTAAAACGCTCTAAAACCTTAAATTTTGTAATAGCCTCTTGTCCTGTTATATCTATAGAAACATCATCTTTTAAAACCAATAGGGGCTTATTAATTTCTCCATTGTCATCTTGAACACAACCAGACAATAAAGCTATATATTTCTTAACTACTGTTTTGTTCTTAAACTGTTCTATTATATGTTTATAAGATTTCTCATTTTTTGCAAAAACCACACTTCCACTAACGTCTACATCAAGACTATGTATAGGCAATATCTTTTGAGCAATTTGTTTACTTAAAATACCTAAAACTGTTTTTGCTTCATTTACACTACATTGCGCAATTGCATATATGCCAGAAGTTTTGTTTACAACTATAATATCTTCATTCTCATAAATTATTTCTATTTCTTGTTTCATTTAATAGTAACACACTCTTATATTTTCACGGCAAACTTTTTGACTTGAGTTTTACCGGAATCAGTTTTTATAGTTATAAAATAAACACCAGGAGCAACTTTATCTCCATTCTCATTTCTCAAGTCCCATCTAAGTAACTTCTTGTT
>JAISYS010000025.1 GCA_031269735.1 Candidatus Endomicrobiellum cubanum
GAATGAATAACAAGAGAGTTATTAGAAGAGACATTAAAGTTAGAAGAAAGCCAAGGGGAAGAAGTATTTATTCTTCCACACTCAGGATTAGAAGAGTCAGTAATAGTACTATTGCCAGAGATGGTATAATTAGGAGTATTAGTGATATTTAATAGTTTGAGTAGTGTAGAAGAGAAGAGAAGAGAAGAGAAGAGAAGAGGGACTCTTTAAATGCTTTAAAAAGTTTGATAATTTAAACATATAATGTAATTGCCTCATTAGTTTAGAAAATAAAGGGTTATAGATAGATTTAAGTTTTATTTGTTTTAAAACTTTTTTGTGTTTATAAATAATATGATATATTTTTATTCAAACAATATTCAATTATATGTAGTTTTTTCTGCTTGCCTTGAGCTATCTAAACTAACTTTTTATTTACCTTAAAATGATCAATAAATTTTGTAAGTATAAGTGTTAAAGCGCCATCTCCTGTAATATTGCAAGCTGTGCCAAAACTATCCTGTAATGCAAAAATACTCAGGACAAGTACTGTTGCGTTGCTGTCAAATCCAAGTATGCTTGTAATAAGCCCTAAAGACGCTATTACTGTACCGCCTGGCACACCTGGCGCGCCTACTGCAAACACTCCTAATAATAGACAAAACAAAACCATGAGACCAACAGAAGGCAAATGTCCATAATATATTTGCGAAACAACCATTACAAAAAACACTTCAGTAAGAACAGAGCCGCAAACATGTATATTTGAAAAAAGAGGTATGCCAAAATCTACCATGTCTTTATCTAATACTTCTGACTTTCTTGCACATTCTAGTGCAATAG
The DNA here is from genome assembly GCA_031269735.1 of Candidatus Endomicrobiellum cubanum. Lineage (GTDB taxonomy): Bacteria > Elusimicrobiota > Endomicrobiia > Endomicrobiales > Endomicrobiaceae > Endomicrobiellum > Endomicrobiellum cubanum. The sequence continues at coordinate 823 of JAISYS010000025.1, forward strand.
GAAGAGTTGCCGCAGAGCTCATAGTGCCAATTGCTGTAAGATATGCAGGGCCATAATATTTTAAGATTTTAAATGGATTTTTTTTAGAATATATAGCAGCAAAAACATATAAAACAGTTAGCCAAATGAAATGTCCTATAATTACTATTAATACTATAACTGCAAAAATTGGCAACTGTTTTGTAATAATACCTTCATAAGATAAAGAACAAAACGTACAGCCAACAAAGAATGGTAGTATTGGGGTTAATACTTTTGTAACTATAGAAAGAATTATTTGGTGGAATTCTTCTAATAATTTTATTGTAGTTACAGACTTTGTCCAACGAGTAGCTATTCCAATAAGAACAGAAATAACCAAAGCACTTAGTACATTCATAATAGAAGGGAAATTTAATTCAAATACTACTTTTGGTAATTCTCTTGTTTGAGTAATACTAGAACTTATACTCAGGTAAGGAATAAGTTCAAATCCTGCAAATGCAGCCATAAATGCTGCTCCTATACTTGATATGTAAGCTAACAAAAAAGCAAGTTCTAAAACTTTAGAAACACTTTGTCCCAGCTTAGTAATGGAAGGTGTTATAAAACCAATAACAATAAGAGGAACACAAAAGAATATAAAAGAGGCTAAAAGTTTTTCTATAGTAACGACAACTTGCATAATAATAATATTATTGACGTAACATCCAACTACTAGTCCAATAAACATGCTTAAAATCAGTTTTGCTGGCAAACTTCTTGCGAATTTTATCATACTCAACCTCTTTTTTAATCTTAATTATAAATTATGTAAAAATAGTTTAAAGATTACAAATATTAACTTTTAAAGGACAAAGATAGTTAGAAAACACAATTATTCTTTCATAAACTAATAAAAATAAAATTTTCACATGCAAATGATTATTAAATATTTGGTTAAAAAATTAATTGTAGTTTTCATTTCTACATCGCGACAGCCTTGAGTATTTTTCTAAACACTCTAAATATGTATAAATGCTGTGGATTTTTTGACAATGCTAGGTAAAAAACTCAGAGTCAATCATGTAATAAGCACAAAATTTTTTACACAGTAGTTCCCAAACTGGCGCAATAAGGATATGCGTTAAGGGTTTTAGACAGGTCCTATAAATATTTGCGATGAGGTCAATTAGGATATTGAAACGATTAATTATAATTTTTGTCATTTTAGTATTTCTTTTACTGTCCTGATTGTAGATTTTATATCATTTGACATTAAAATTTCTGATATCATACAAACATTGTTGGGAGCACATTTGAATACTTGTTCTATATTTGTAAATTTAATACCTCCAATTGCAACTGTTGGAATTTTTATATTATCTTTACAAAATTTTAGATATTCTATTCCTACTGGATGCACGGCATCATCTTTTGTAGAAGTTTGATATATTGGCCCTGCTCCTATATAGTCTGCGCCTTCTTGCTGTGCAAGTAAAGCTTGTTTTGGTTGATGAGTAGATATACCTATCACTATATCGTTGCCTACAATTTCTCTTGCTTTTATTATGGGTAAATCAGTTTGCCCTAAATGAAGGCCATCACTTTTTACAGCTAAAGCTATATCTATATCGTCGTTTACAATAAAAAGGCAATTATATTGTTCTGTTAATTTACGTATAACCTCACATTGTTTAACCTTTTCTATTTTCTGTTTGTATTTGTCTCTATACTGTAAAATTTTTACTCCGCTGTCTAACATTTCCTTAACCACGGTAATATTATCTTTACCATTTGACAGTTTTTCGTCTGTTATTGCATAAAATCCTTTAGGGAGTATTTTTTTCATAATATATTCAACCCTTATAATAATTTTAGTTCTAGTAATTATATCAAATCCAACTCTATTATATGCTAACACTTTAGCTTATCAGTATTCTTTATAATTTTGAAATAATATATAAAAATAATTGAAACTTTTTAATATAAAATGTTAAACTAATATAACTATGACAGTATTAAATATAGAGAAGTATGGAAGTAAAGTTTTAAGGCAAAAGTCTCAAAACGTTAATGAAATAAGTAAAGATATAAAATTACTTGCTAACGATATGTTAGAAACTATGTACTTTGCAAAAGGCGTTGGGCTTGCTGCGCCTCAAGTAGGGAAACTCTTGAGACTTTGTGTCATAGATGTAGATGAAAAACAAAAGTCCCCAATAGTTATGGTTAATCCTGAAGTTGTTTTTGGTGAGGATAAAAAATATTTAGAAGAAGGATGTTTGTCTATTCCCTCCTTTTATGAAAAAGTAAAACGCTTTGATAAAGTTACTGCTAAGTATACAGGTTTAGATGGTAACAAAAAAGAAGTTTGTGCTCAAGGTTTTTTTGCAGTAGCTATTCAACATGAAATAGATCATTTGGATGCAAAGCTTTTTATAGATTATCTGCCAGGTTTTAAAAGGAAGATAATAGAAAAAGAAATAAAAAGAAAAAGAAAAAGGAAAATGGGTGACTGGTGAAAATTTTATTTTTTGGTACCGCGTCTATATCTAAAGTTTATCTTGAATGCCTATATAATAATAAACATAAACTTTTTGTTATAACAATGCCAGATAAACCTGCATTAAGAGGGCATCATGTTGTAAGTCCCGTAGTTAAAACTTTTGCCATAGAAAAAGGAATAAAATTTATTCAACCTATGAAATTTAACCAGGATGTATGTGAAGTTATAAAAAGTTTTGATGCAGATGTGGGCGTTGTTGTATCTTACGGCAAACTTATCCCAAGAAATATTTTTGATTTGCCGAAATTTAGAACTTTTAATATACATTTTTCTCTTTTGCCAAAATATAGAGGTGCAGCTCCTGTGCAGTATGTTTTGCTCAATGAGGAAACTAAGACAGGTGTAACATCTTTTTATATTGAAGATGACCTAGACACAGGCAACATTTTAGTACAAAAATCTGTAGATATAGAAGAAAAAGATAATGCAGAAACTTTGTTTAATAAGTTGATTCCTATAGGTGTAGATGTTATGAATCAAACTTTAGACTTATTAAAAAAAGGAGAAGTGGCAGCAAGTTCTCAAAAAGGAGTCCCTACTTTTGCTCCAGTATTTAAAAAGGAAGCAGGTTTAATAGATTGGTCTAAAAGTGCTAAAGAAATATACAATAAACTTAGAGGATTATATCTTTGGCCAGGAGTTTATTCAATATTTAACAAAGGGGAGTTGCAAGGTAAAAGAATTAAAATTTTAGCATTTGAAGTTATAGACAAGGAATCTAAAAATGACAATTACGGAACAGTTATTTCTATAGAGAAAAATATAGGGTTTGTAGTTGCGTGTGGTAGGGGAAAAATACTAATTACAAAACTTCAACTAGAAAATAAATCTGTAATGTCTGCATGGTCTTTTGTTTTAGGTGGAAAGTTAAAAATAGGCGATAATTTTAATAGCATTAATAGATAAATCAACATATACATATAAGCAATTTGTGATATAACTAAGGTTACAAAAGCAAGTTAGGGAGGTTGTTATGGCAATTGAGGTTAATGAAAATAATTTTTCTCAAGAAGTATTGGCTTCACATAAACCAGTTTTGGTAGATTTTTGGGCTCCTTGGTGTGGCCCTTGCAAAATGCTTGCTCCGGTTATAGATGAAATTGCTACGGAATATGAAGGTAAAATAAAAGTTGTTAAAATAAATACTGATGCAAATATGTCTTTGTCTAAGCAATATCAAATTTCTTCTATCCCTTGTTTAATACTATTTAAAGATGGAAATATAGTCCAGAGAGTGACTGGTTTTAGACCTAAAAATGATATAAAGAAACTTATAGATGGTGTCCTCTAGTGGTAGGGGTATATAATTCCCATGTACAGCATAAATTTCAGGGGTCAGTAATAAGTTGTTGCATTAACTAGACCTGATCGTTTATAGAAAGACCATTCCTTTGGTTAAAATACTAATTCTGCGATATTTTTCAAACAAACTTTCGAGTATTTGTCTATATTCTTCATCAGAAAATTTTTCCACAAATCTGGATCTGTTTGTTCCTATTGCTCTAAATTTGGGAGAAGTTTTTTGATGGACTAGAGTCCACAACTAATAAGTTTGTCCATTGCTGTAATTTGTTCCATCTAAACCACGACAGAGTAATGGTTGCATGTAAAAACTATGCGTCAAGATTGTCTTTAGTACACTTTTTTCTATTTCTAACATTTCTTTTTTTTTGCTTTACTTAAGTTACAAGTAAAAAAATATTGCTAACAGAAAAATTAGAAATTTAGTATAATTCTTTTAGTTTTGACTTCTAAAAAAGGATATAACTGTGGTATACGATGTTATTATTATAGGGGCTGGCCCTGCTGGTCTTGCAGCAGCTATTTATTCTTCTAGAGCAAGACTCACCACTTTGTTAATAGAAAAAAATAGCTGTGGTGGGCAAATGATCATTACTGACTTGCTTGAAAACTACCCTGGCTTTAATGGTGGAATAAATGGTTTTGATCTTGCTGTGAAGTTAGAATCACAAGCTAAAGATTTTGGTGCACAGATAGTTTATGATGAAGTTACAAATATAGAAGATGGTAAAATAAAAAAGGTTGTAACAATAAATAATTCTTACCACGCAAAAACAATTATTATAGCTTCAGGAACGCATGTAAAAAAAATGAATATTCCAGGAGAGTCGGCTTTTATAGGTAGAGGTGTATCTTTTTGTGCTACATGCGATGCTCCGTTTTATAAAGATAAGGATGTGGCTGTTATAGGTGGGGGAGATTCTGCTATTCAAGAAGCTATATATTTATCTAAGTTTGCAAAAAATGTAACAATTATACATAGAAGAAACTCTTTGCGCGCAACAAAAATTTTGCAAGAGAGATTGTCGTTTTATAATAATATTTCTGTGGTGTATAATAGTATACCTAAAGAAATTATTGGTACAAGCTCTATAGAAAAAATAAAAATAATTAATATTGAAACTAATGAAACGCAAGAAATAAAAATAGATGGCCTTTTTGTTTTTATAGGATTATTGCCAAACACAGATTTTCTTACAAATATTGCTTTGGATGATAAAGGTTATATTGTTACAGATGAAAATATGCATACTTCTGCTACTGGGATTTTTGCTTGCGGCGATATAAGAAAAAAATATTTAAGACAAGTAATAACTGCAGCTTCAGATGGTGCACAAGCGGCAGTCAGTGCTGGCCACTACTTAGAAACTTTATGAAAAAATTTTTTATAATAGATGGCAATGCATATATACATAGAGCTTATCACGCTTTGCCACTTCTTACTACTACCAATAATCAACAAGTTAATGCAGTTTATGGTTTTATAAAGCTGTTATTTAAGATAAAAAATAACTTTAAACCAGACTTTATGGCAGTTTGTTTTGATTTTCCGTCAAAAAATTTTAGACATAAAATATTTACAGAATATAAAGCTAATAGAAAGCCTCTGGATGAAAGGCTTATAAGACAAATGCCAATAGCAAGAGAAGTGGTAGATGTCTTAGATATTAAAAAGGTAGAACTAGAAGGTTATGAGTCAGATGACTTGATTGCAACACTTGTAGAGCAAAACAGAATAAATGATGTTCAAATTGCTATAGTAACCGGGGATAAAGACATTTTACAGCTTGTAGAAGATGACAATATTTTAGTTTGGAATGATTCTAAAGACATAATGTACGATACTACTAAGGTTGTAGAAAAGTATGGCATTGCTCCTAAACAAATTATAGATATGTTATCTTTGATGGGAGACAGTATAGATAATGTGCCAGGCATAAAAGGTATTGGCGAGAAAACAGCAGTAAAGCTTGTACAAGAGTACGGTACATTAGAAAATATTTTAGAAAAAGCTTACTACATAAAAGGCAATGTCGGTAAATTATTACAACAATATAAAAGTGATGCTCTACTTAGCAAAAAATTGGTAGAGCTAGACAAAAATGTACCTTTAAACTATAGCTTAAAAGATTTTGAAATTAAAGATTTAAACCTGAATAAAGCAATTCCATTTTTTATAAAGTACGAGTTTAAGAGCTTAATAAAAGCGACTATCCCTAAAGACAATAATACTACTATAAATTCAAAGAAAGAAGAAAGACTGCAATTAAACGCTCCTTTTAAAATTGATTTTGAAATTGTTTCTTCAATTCAAAGAGCTACTGAGATTGCTGGTCTTATCCAAAAAACGAAAATATTTTCATTAAAAACATTAAGTTCTTCGCCAGGCTTTTTGAAAACACAAATAGTAGGAATAAGCTTATCAATAGAACAAGAAAAAAGTATAAAATCTTTTTATTTTCCTATAGGACATAATAACTTAACTGCTTGGCAAATTACTTTAAAAGGATTTAAGTCTATTTTTGAAAATATTTTTGTTTCAGACGAGATAAAAATAGTAGGTCACGATTTAAAACAAGAAAGAAACATATATAATACTAACAACATAAAATTGAGTAATATATTTTTTGACACTATGCTTGCGTCGTACTGTCTAAATCCTCAGGAGTCACATGATATTTTTGATATTGCAAAAAGATATTTAGATTTTCAAATAGACGACAGTTATTTTCTTAAAAATTTAAAAAAGGTAGTATTTGCTGATACTTCTATTGAGTATTGTGCGAAGTATGCCAGCATAATTTCTTCTTGTTCCTTTGGTGCTTACAATGTCTTTTGGGCAAAGATTGCAGGGGAAAAATTAAATAATCTTTTTTTTAATATAGAAATGCCTTTAATTGAAGTTCTTTCAGAAATGGAAATTGCTGGTATAAAAGTAGACCATTCTTTTTTACATAAATTTAATGAACAAATAGTCTCAGAACTTAAAAAAAGTGAATATGAAATATATGGAATTGCAGATAAAGAATTTAATATTAATTCTCCAAAACAGCTTGCAAATATAATGTTTGAAAAACTTCAACTTCCTGTTATCAAAAAAACAAAAACTGGTTATTCTACAGATGAAGAAGTATTATTAGCATTATCATCTTATAAAATTGCGTCTGAAATTTTAAAGTATAGAGAATTACAGAAAATAAAAAATACATACATAGATCCTATAATAAATTATTGTACTTATTATGGAAATAGAATTCACACTGTTTTTAATCAGGCTGTTACAGCTACAGGCAGACTTTCTTCTACAGATCCAAACTTACAAAATATACCTATAAAGTCTATGTATGGAAAAGAGTTTAGAAAAGCTTTTATAGCCCAAGAAGAAACAATTTTTGTTTCTGCAGATTATTCTCAAATAGATTTAAGGGTTTTAGCTCATATTTCTAAAGACAAAAAGCTTGTAGAGGACTTTAATAACGGGGCTGACATCCATTCTGCTACAGCAAGAGAAATTTTTGGCGTTCCAGAATCTCAACCTTTGCCAGAAAATTTAAGGAGTGCATCGAAAGCGATTAATTTCGGAATAGTTTATGGAATATCGCCTTTTGGACTTGCAAAACAATTAAATGTCAGCATGTTACAAGCAAAAGAGTATATAGATAAGTATCTTGCAAAGTACGAAGGTGTGAAATTTTGGATGAAACAAGTTATAAGTGAAGCTTTAAGAACAGGATATGTATGTACTATAACTGGTAGAGTAAGGTATATGCCTGAACTTAGAAGCACAAGCAGAATAATAAAAAATGCGGGTGAAAGGATTGCCTTAAATATGCCTGTACAAGGAAGTTCTGCAGACATAATAAAAATTGCAATGATAAATATTTATAATGAACTTAAAAAAGACAATTGTAAATCTTTAATGCTGCTTCAAGTTCATGATGATCTCCTTTTTGAAGTGCCAAAACAAGAGAAGGAAAACTTAATTCTTTTGATAAAAAATAAGATGGAAAATGCTGTTAAGTTGAGTGTGCCGTTATCCGTAGATATAAAAGTTGGTGCTAATTGGGGTCAAATGGAAAAAGTATGAAGTTTATAAGGATCTGTCTAAAACCCTTAACACATATGCTTACTGCTACATTTCTGTCTTGCAGTGCCAAAATTCACAGTAATATATTAATTTAAGCCTATGAAATATTTTAAAATTAAAGCTTTGAGGTCTTAATGATAGTAGGATTAACTGGCGGTATAGCTACTGGCAAAAGTGAAAGTGCGAAGTATTTGCAAAAACTAGGGGCTTATTGTGTAGACGCAGATTTAATATCTAAGGAGCTTACTAGAAAAGGATTACCAGCTTTCAATGGGTTGGTAAAAGAGTTTGGTAAAAATATTTTGTTTTTAAATGGATCTTTAGATAGAAAAAAATTAGGCGATATTATTTTTTCAGATAGAGAGGCTCGATGCAAGGTAGAAAAAATATTACATAAACACATAATTTTGCGTATTAATAAAATCGTTTTTAAAAAAAGAGATGAATGTAGTATAATAATCATAAATGCTCCTCTTCTTTTTGAAGTAGGCTTAGATAAACTTTGTGATAAAGTTATTGTTGTATGGGTGCCTTATAAAATAGAAATGGGCAGACTTATTCTTAGAGACAAATTAAGTGACCAGGAAGCAAAAAAAAGAATACAATCTCAATTGCCTATAGAAAAAAAAATGGAACTTGCAGATTTTGTTATAGATAATTCTGGTACAAAACAAAAGTTAAGAAGTAATATTATAAGTTTGTATAAATTATTGACATCTAAGTTAGAATAGTATACCATCTTATACAAAGCAAATAACTTAATAAGAATTTTTCAAATCTATAAACGTTAGTTTAAATCAATTCAAATATAACATACAGGAAAAATCAACTTATAATAATCTCTTTGTATAAAAATAATTAGAGAATTGCAGTAGTTCTAAACTCTGGAGGGAGTTAATGGAAAAAGACAGGTCTATGAATGTATCGATTTTGTCTAAACGCACGATGACAGAATTGGTAGAGATTGCAAAAAATCTAAAGCTTGACGGCGTTGCAGGTTTGAGGAAGCAGGAGCTTATAGCGAAAATTTTTGAAGCTCAATCAAAAGCTAATAAGTTGGTTTATGATGAAGGTGTTTTAGAAATTTTGCCGGACGGTTTTGGTTTTTTACGTTCTCCAGACTATAATTATCTTCCAGGTCCAGATGATATATACATATCTCCATCTCAAATTAAAAAATTTGCTTTAAGAAAAGGTGATACTGTTGCAGGATATGTTCGTCCTCCTCAGGCTCAACAGGAGAGATACTTCGCATTACTTCAAGTAAAATCAGTTAACGGACAAGAAGATTTAGAACATATAAGAGACAGGGTTCTTTTTGATAATTTAACTCCTCTTTATCCAAATGAAAAAATAGTGCTAGAAACAAAAAAAGAAGAAGTTTCTACGAGAGTTATCGATATGCTCATCCCTATTGGGAAAGGGCAAAGGGTTTTAATTAATGCTGCTCCGAGAACTGGAAAGACAGTTCTTTTGCAAAAAATAGCAAATGCCATAACAGAAAATAATCCAGACATTACTCTTATGGTTTTGCTTATAGATGAAAGACCAGAAGAAGTTACAGATATGCAGCGTTCTGTTAAAGGAGAAGTTATATCTTCAACTTTTGATGAGCCCTCAGATAGACATATTCAAGTTGCAGAGATGGTTATAGAGAAAGCAAAAAGAATAGTAGAGAATGGGAAAGATGTAGTTGTATTATTAGACTCTATTACAAGACTTGCTAGAGCATACAATACAGCTATACCTTCAAGTGGAAGAGTTCTTTCGGGCGGACTTGATTCTAATGCACTTCAAAGACCAAAAAGATTTTTTGGTGCTGCAAGGAATATAGAAGAAGGAGGCAGTCTTACAATCATAGGTACAGCACTTGTTGAAACTGGCAGTAGAATGGATGATGTCATATTTGAAGAGTTTAAAGGGACAGGCAATTGCGAAATTTATTTGGATAGAAAACTTGCAGATAGAAGGATTTTCCCTGCTATAGATTTATTACGTTCAGGAACCAGAAAGGAAGAGATATTATTAAATGAAGATGAGAAAAATAAGATGTGGATAATAAGAAAATGGATGAGTTCAATTAATTCTATAGAAGTTATGGAAGAGCTTAGAAAGCGTCTATGTAATTCTAAGTCAAATAAAGATTTTTTAAAACAGATGGAACTTGCCAGTATGGAAGGATTATAAGCTAAATAGAAGTTGCAAAATTTGAGTAATATTATAAAACTTCTCGTCAGAAAGTGTTGTCTAGATTCGCATAAGAATAAGTAGCTTATAAGGCACTCTGTTAAAATAAAATCCCTATCTTGATGGAATTTAACATTATTATTGGGGCTATAGCTCAGCTGGGAGAGCGCTTGCATGGCATGCAAGAGGTCAGGGGTTCAATCCCCCTTAGCTCCATTGCTTATACTTCTACTCATTTAGATTTCATCTAAATTTTATTGGCACAAGCGTCACAAAAATGTCAGAATTCTTTTTGACTTTTCTTTATAATTCTGTGTATAATTCTCTACAAACGGCGACGAGATAAGGCATAACTTTGTTTTGGGCTTCTCTAACTTGGTATTATAATGGTACAAGGAGAGTGCAAAGCATCTGGTGAGCGCCCCGGAACCGCATCCTGGTCTAGGAGTAAGTTTTGAATAATTTTTAGAAGTTTAATTATAGATTTTTGATTATTGAATAGGTTTAAGAGGAGAGATGGCCGAGCGGTTTAAGGCGCAGTCCTGGAAAGACTGTTTACTCGAAAGGGTAACTAGGGTTCGAATCCCTATCTCTCCGTTTTTTAGTGTCTACGTTGGAGAATTGGTTTTAGCACCTCTTTTTTAATTTACCTTCTATAGTTAAGGTGGGACCATAAAATAGGATTTGTTATAATTGTTATAAGCGGATTGTAACGAATAATTGATTTTTTTAAGAAAATCTGCTTTAATGTATTTATAGTAAATCCTATTTTATGGTCCTGTCAAAACTAAATAGAACCTGACTTGAGCATTAAGGTCCTCTCAAACTTTCCTTTTTATGAGTGAATTTTCCTTTTTTTCCTTAAAACGGTCAAGTCAGGGGTGTTAGTAAAATGTTGCAATTGCATAGAAAAAGATTAGCAAAGCCAAAGCCAAAGCCAAATATTCCAACCTAAAAACTCATCGTTTCACAGCCAAGGCATGAAAAAAGCAAAAGTTGTAATTGATAGTATTTATGTAAGGGAGGGATTTATGGAAAGAAATAAAGATAGATAAATGGATGGATGGATGGATGGATAAAAAGGAGAGGAATAAGAGCAAAATAAGAGAAAGAGTAAAGGAGGGAGAAAAAAGAATGAAAAGGATTATTTTGATGGCAATAATGTTTATGATGTTGTGGGGTACAAATAGCTATGGAGGGATATGTGATTGTTGTGATAGTGATGATGTAGAAAGAGAGAGAGTAAGCAATAGGCCGATGTTGGGAGGAAGTAGGGAGGTAGTAGTATCTAACAGTGAAGAACTGAGGAGACATTTTACATCTAGAGGAGATTGTAGGATAGTAATAAAATTTCCTATTAGAACAGAGAGAGCGATGAGGGCAGGAGTAGGGAGGAAAACAGTAGTATATGCTAATCATGCATTTGATTTTAACAATAGGGAGAGAGTTAATGCGCGAACAGGTTTTGAATATGATGGTATGTATGATGATTCTGAGATAAGGGACGTAAGAATAAGAGAGCCGAGGGTATTGCCGTAATAAAGGGAGAGGAATAATTAAAAGGAGGGATAGGATGGGTATATGTAAGAGACTTTATATACAAAAGTTTTTGAAGTGTTTGTTTTATCTTAGTATTAGTCCAATGCTTTGTATAGCAGGGCAAGAATTACATGTAACAAGGTCGGATTACTATTCTTGTGTTATAAATGGGAGAGAATTTAGTGGTAGGCAGTTTATGGGTGAGGATAAGCCTTTAGTTGGAAATGGAGGGCAAAGTGGTTTGTGGCCAGAATTTGATCATTTAGCAGCATATAGTAACAATGATAATAGAGTAAATGGTAATACGGTAAGGCTAGATCCCGGAACACTTGTTAAGAGATGTATTTATGGTTGTTATTTTAATGGAGGATTCAATAGAGTGGTTAGAGAGAGGTTAGTAGAAAGGCCAATAAATGTGTCTGGTAATAGGGTTATAGCTACACAAGCGAAATTGTCACATGAGGTTTTTGGCTGTTATGTAGAGTTTGAGCCATGCAAAGACTGGAGAGAAGAAGTTTGTGTTCACGGCAATATTGTAATTAGTAGTGGTTGTCAACATACAACGTATGGGGATCGTGAGGAGTATAGTATTGATATGCGTGGAGGGTTCATAGAGGCCATAGCAACAGCTAATTACGAGTACAAAAATGCAGTATGTGCTAATTGCAATAGAGTAGAAATAATTAATAATAGAGGTAAAATTAACGCATATGGTGGATACGTTAAAATACGGCATGTAGCCACTTCTCGCAACCATCGTTGCAATTTTAGCACTGTGCAGGCGAGTTCAAATACAGTAATAATTGATGGTGGAGAATATGTAGGTAATATAAGCAAGGGCATTTATGGTGGATATGTAGAGATTGGTTTGGAAGGGTATACACGTCACACGTGTATAACGTCTCCAATAAGAGCGACAAATAATACAGTTATAATAAAAGGGAATCCAGACTTAAGTGGTGTTACTATTTGGGGAGGTTACACTGGAGACGGATCAGGACCTTATTTGCCTGATACGGATAGTTTTACAGGGAACAAATTAAACATAGAGGGTAGAATAAGAGGGAGATTAAGAGGAGTAACGGAATTTGAAGAATATAATTTTAGCAAAGTGGAAGCAAACGCCCCGGCGGTACTAAGCGTAAGATGTGCTCTAGATTTGAGCAGGTCAAAAGTAGGTGTGAGAGTAGAAGGAGAGGCAAAAGAAGGAGACAGAGTAAACTTGATAGAGTCGCAAGGAGAAGTAAGCCAAGCAAATAGAATAAATATATACAGGAATGGGTTGGTAGAGTATGAATATAGCAGAGTAGAAGAGACAAATTTATTGGGGTTGATAATAAGAGGAATAAGAGCAACGGAGCAAGCGCAAGGAATAAATCAAGCAGCAAGTGCAGGAGTGGTAGTGGTAGGGCAGGGATTAGGATTTATAGCAGATAGGGGTATAGAAGAAGCAGTAGGTGCAGTAAAAGGGAAAGAAGGAGTAGAAGTGTTTGGAGCGATAGAAGGGGAGAGAAATAAGTATAAGAATGTAACAGATGTAAAGATAGAAGGGATGAAGGGAGTAGGAGGAATAGCAAAGGGATTTAAAGGAGGAGAAGTAGTAGGAGGGATATATGTAGAGCATGGTAAGGGAGATTATAAGATAGAAGAAGTAGAAGGGATAGGGGAAGTAAGATATACAGGGGTAGGGGGATTGATAAGGAAGGTAATAGGAGAGAAGTGGTATATAGATGGGAGTGTAAATTTGGGGCAATATGGAGTAGAGTACAAGAAAGAGATAATAGGGATAGAAGTAGAAGATATAGGATATGATAGTGAAGGGATGTATGAAGGGATACATGTAGGGTGTGGATATGATATGGATGTAAGTAAAGATGTAAAGATAGGATTAACAGGAAAGATGTTAGTAACAAGGCAAGAGGGTAAAAAGATAGAGTTGAAAAATGGAGTACCGATAGAGATAGAGGGAGTGGTAGTAGGAAAGGTAAGAGGAGGAGTGAAGGGGGAGTACAGGTATAGTGAAAAGATATTGCCATATGTAGGGATAGGGTATGAGTATGGAGTATTTGGAGAAGGGAAGGGGAGAGTAGAGGGGATAGAGTTAAAAGGGATAGAGTTAAAAGGAGGGACAGGGATAGGGGAAATAGGAGTAGAGAGTAGGATAGGGGGAGTGAGGATAGAATTGAGAGGTAGTGGATATATAGGAAAGAGAGAAGGAGTAGAAGGTGCATTAAAATTTGGATACGCTATTTAAGAAAAAAACTTAATCAAATAGGTGCATTCTTTTAAGATGCGCCTATTTTTTATTTTCAATTACGTAATCACTGTTGCCCATTAACCCCTGACTTGACCTTTTGGGGTACCCCTTTCCTTCCTTTTACAGGTCAAGTCAGGGGTTAGGTGTTTCTTCCTTAAAGAGCTGTTTGACAGGTTTTAAGCTTTTTAGATATAATTTATACAATAACGCATGAAGTGCGGCAAAGAGGATTTAAAATGAAAAGAACATTTCAACCCAACAAAGACAGAAGGAAAAAGAAAATAGGTTTTATGGCAAGAATGGCAACCCCTGGAGGAAGGAATGTTTTAAGCGCTCGTAGAAGAAAAGGGCGTAAGACGTTAAGCGCTTAGTACTTTTGTAGTATGCAAAACAGTAAAAATTGTTTAGAAAATTTGTCGTTTAAGCAATACGGAACCAATAAATTGTTTTCTTTTACATATTTAGAACGTTTACATATTCAAAGCGACTTTAACGAAGTATTCAAAAATGGTTTAAAGTTAGAAAATAAAAAGATAAAAATTTTAGCTTATAAAAGAAACGACGGGAAAAGCTTACGCAGATTGGGTCTTGTTACATCTAGGAAAATTGGTACTGCAGTAGTAAGAAATAGAACAAAAAGAAGATTAAGAGAAATTTTTAGGACAAATAAACATTTATTAGAGCCTAGTTTAGATTTAATTTTTATATCTAAACGTGAGACCACGTTGTTAAATTATAACGATCTTAAAAATGCTGTTTTAGGTTTACTAACAAAAGCTAAACTGTGTACGTTGCAGGACTAATGTATGAAAAACCTCGCTCTTTTTTTTATTAAATGTTATAAATTTATCTCAAAAACATTTCCTCATAGATGTCGTTTCTATCCGAGTTGTTCTAGCTATGCTTACCAATCTATAGAAATATATGGTTTCGTTAAAGGAACTTATTTGTCAGTTAAACGTATTTTGAAGTGTCATCCGTTTTGCAATGGTGGTATTGATCCGGTTCCATTACCTAAAAAGAAAATTTAACGCGTAAAAAGAGGAAGTTATAATGCAAAAAAATTCGGTTCTATTTGTGGTTTTATCATCTGTCACAATTTTTGTTTGGTTTTTTTTCTTGGCGCCTAAAGCACAACATAAAGTTGTACAAAGCAGTACTCAAACACAGGTTGTTACAAATTTAGAAAATGTAAGAAAACAAAGTACTTTGGATATTATAAGTACCAATGAAGGCTATGTTGATGAAGAAAAAATCAATATCGAAAACGAAACTTACAAAGCTGTTTTAACAAACAAGGGCGCAGCTATACTTAGTTGGTCTGTTAAAGAAAAAAGCGGGCAGTGGGTAGATTTAGTTTTTCCAGGATCACAACCTGTAATGGCAAACTTCCCTGGTTCTATTTATAAAATAATTTCTAAAGCTGACAATAAAATAGTTTTTGAACATGCTTCTAAAGAAGGATGGAAAATAACAAAAACATATAATTTAGATAAAAATTATATGCATAACTTAAATATTGTAATGGAAACAACACGCGCAGATGTAACAGCTCCTCAAATAGATATTAGTTGGGGGCCTGGTCTAGGTACAGATTCAAAAGAAGAAAAAGAGAATATTACTTTAACAAGAGCTTTAGCATACACTATAGACAAACCTTATAAATTAAAGAAACTTAAAAACGACCCAGAGCTTGCCCCTACTTATAAATGGGCAGCTATAGATAATAGGTATTTCCTGGCAGCTTTTATACTGGAAAATCCAAAAGACTTTGATAAGATTATACCATCTAGACTTGATAAAAAACATCCTTTGGGGTTAAGTCTTGAAGCAACTTTCCCTAAAGACTTATCAAAAAAAGAATATTCTGTTAATTTTTATTTAGGACCTAAAGGATATACTTATTTAAAAACTTATAATTTAGGCTTAGAAAAAACTGTAGATTTTGGTTTTTTTGGGTTTTTGGGTAAAATTGCTTTTGCTGTGCTAACATTTTTTTATGGTCTTACAAACAACTATGGCTGGGCAATAATTATGATTACAGTGGTAATACAAATTTTAGTATACCCTTTAACCTTAAAGAGCTTAAAGTCTACAGCTGCTATGAAGCGTGTCCAACCTCTTATTAAAGAGATTCAAACAAAATACAAAGATACTCCACAAAGATTACAATCTGAAATGATAAATATTTATAGAACCCAAAAAGTTAACCCTTTAGGTGGATGTCTGCCAATGTTATTGCAGCTTCCTATATTTTGGGCATTTTTTACAATGCTTAGAAATGCTTATGAATTAAGGAGTGCAAGTTGGATTTTATGGGTAAAAGATTTATCGGCAGCTGATCACTTCGTAACAATAGGTTCTTTTTGTATTCATCTTTTGCCTTTGATAATGGGACTTGGAATGTTTTTTCAACAAAAAATGACTGCTGCAACTTCTGATCCAACACAAAAAAGAATAATGTATATTATGCCGATACTTTTTACATTTATGTTTTGGTCATTCCCGTCAGGCCTTGTAATATATTGGATTACAAATAGCTTAATTTCTATGATAGAGCAATATTTTGTGCTAAAAAAAGAAGAGGCACACATAAAAATTAGTCGTTCTTAAAAAAAAAGAGGGTCAGATTAAATGATAGAATTAGAATTTAAAGGTAAAACTGTAGAAGAAGCAATCTCTAAAGGATTAAAGCAATTAGGCTGTAAAAAAGAAGATGTTACTGTAAAAGTAGTAACAGAAGGCTCTTCTGGTCTTTTTGGGCAAGTGGGAACAAAACCGGCAGTAGTTTTAATGTTTGTTGAAGATAGTAAGTGTGTCAGTAAAGTATAGTTGATAATTTGCGTAGGATTCCTCGATATTGTATATAAAATAAAAAAGTTTATATTCGGAACCGCATCCTGGTCTAGGAGTAAGTTTTGAATAATTTTTAGAAGTTTAATTATAGATTTTTGATTATTGAATAGGTTTAAGAGGAGAGATGGCCGAGCGGTTTAAGGCGATAGTCTTGAAAACTATTATAGGGGAAACTCTATCGGGGGTTCAAATCCCTCTCTCTCCGTGCTCATTATCTATGTTGTAAAACAGATGTAAATAAGTTAGACCTATA
>JAISYS010000026.1 GCA_031269735.1 Candidatus Endomicrobiellum cubanum
TTAGAAAAAACAAAAATTAGATGTTTTTATATAAAACTAACTCTTTGGGTTCCCTCTTTCCTCCTTTTTTCTGAATAAATTTCCCCTTTTTTTCGTTAAAATGGGCAAGGTAGGTACTATTTAAAATTAATCTCTAACTCTTCCTGAGTGTATCCACATATAGAGCTATATTTATTACTTATTTACTGAAAATTAGGTAATTTTTTTCTTTTGCGTCTTTTATGCAATCTCTGAAGTTCTATTTTCTTGGTTGTTCATTCTAACAGAAATTATTTTGGAAACGCCGTGTTCTTCCATTGTTACACCATACAAAATATCAGCCATTTCCATGGTTCGCTTATTATGAGTAACTACTAAAAACTGTGTCTTAGAAGAAAATTCACTTACCATTGCATTGTACCTGCCAACATTTGCATCATCTAAAGGAGCATCTACCTCATCTAAAATACAGAAAGGAGACGGTTTAGCCATAAAAAAAGCAAAAAGTAACGCAACAGCAGTAAGTGCCTTTTCCCCACCTGAACACAAAGAAATATTTTGGAGTTTTTTTCCTGCAGGTTGAGCATAAATATCTACACCGCTTTCTAGTAAGTTATTTTCATCAGTAAGCATCAAGTCTGCTTCTCCACCACCAAAAAGCTTTTTATATAAACTTTTAAAATTTTCTCTAACAATATCAAAAGTTTTTTTAAAGTTTTCCATAGTGGACTGGTTAATTTTCTTTATAACCTCATGCAAGTCTTCTTTGGCTTTTAGTAAATCTTGCTGTTGGGTTAATAAAAAGTTGTATCTTTGTTCTAAAGCATCATATTCTTCTTGAGCAGCTAGATTTATAGAACCTAACGTTTCCATTTTTCTTTTAATTCGATCTATTTCTTCATTGTTTACTTGGACATCATTAAAATCGTTTTTTATTTCTTCATAGTTTTTATTATAAACTTGCAAAAGTCTTTGTTCTAAATCATTTTTTTGATATTCAAAATTTTTTAAATCTACTTGCATAGAATTTACAGTACTATTTAATGCTTCTACTGTAGAACGTAAAGTATTCATTTTGTCTGCATCTATATCTAACGCTTCTTGCAAAGTTTGTTTGTCTATCAAAGAAACTTGTATCTGAGTTTCTTTAGAAGTTTGCTCTTCATATAATGCTTGTAACTTAGCAGTTTCTTCTTGCGCACAAGTAGTAAGCTCTACAAGCTTATTGTCATTTATCTCAATTTTATTTTCACAACTAGCTATTTGGCGCTCTATATTAGTTATATTATCTTGAAGATATTGCTGCCCTTTTTGTTTATTTTCAAGTTCAGAAGTTTTTTTATCCCAATCACTTCTTGCTTGCATCATTAAGGGGGCAATTAAGTCTTCCTCTTTCCTTACAGAAAACATATTGTCTTCAATAATTTTTAATTCCTCGTAAAGCCTATTTTCTTCATCAGTAAAATCTGTAAGTTGAGTTTCAAAAGCAGATATTTTGTCACTAAAAGAAGAAAGCTCTAAAGTTTTAGCATTAATTTCTTCTTCGTTTTTACATATCTCTTCAGAAACGCTTTTTATGTCATTTCTTTTTTCTTCAATTTGCAACTGCTTTCCTTCAATTTGAGTCTTTATTTTTATAGATTCAAACCCAGTCCTTTCTTTTTCCAATTTTGAATTTATTTGATACTCATTTAGTTGGTTTATTTCAGACTGAATAGAGAATATATCCTGGGACAATTGTTCTGATTTTGTTTTAAGAGTTTTTATTTGTTCTTCAATCAAAACAGGCTTTTCAAAAGATATTTTTCCACCACCTTGTACAATTACATTACTATAAACTTTGTTTGCACAAACTAAAGTGTTAGAACAAATAAAACGAATTATTTTTTCGTCTTGAATATCATATTTTAAGTATTTTATAAGCTCTGTATAACCTAATGGAAGTCTAATAGCACTGCTTTGGTAAGAATCTGTAATTTTGTCTGCAACTATAAAAGACAGTCTGCTTAAACTATTTTCTTCTAAAAAAGATATGGCTTCTTCTGCTTTTTGAGAAGTTTCGCAAACAAGATAATTTAATTTCTCTCCAAGCGCAGAAGCTATAAGGTCTGCTTTATCGTCTTCAAAATCAATCATACTACTTATTGGTCCTCTAGCTACAGAACCTAAATTAAGCACTGCCCTAATCGAGGATCTTACAGGATCTTGTTGGTCAAATTCTTTTAGTGTTGCTATACGAGACTGATTTGAAGCTATTTTTTCTTTATGTTCAAGCAAAAGATTTTCCAAAGCTTTTATTTTTCCTTCATTTTCTGATATTGTTTTATTAATTTCTTCTTTCTTTTTATCAAAAGACTCTAAAGAATCTTTCAAAGAAACTAGCTCTGTTTCTAGCAAAGTAATTTCTTTATTTGTAGGTTCAATTTCATTTTTAAATCTTGATATAATCCTTTGTAAAGAAGCAATGTCTGCATCCAAGTGTATTTTAGATTCTGAAAGTTCTGCTTTTAAGTTAAGCTGAGTTTCTTTTTCAGACTCTAAGCTTGAAAGTCTGTTACGAATTTCAGTCCCTCTTTTCCCATATTCCGACAACTTTAGTTTAATAGAATTATATTGTTCTTCTTTTTGCTTATATTCTTGCTCTAGCTTTTGTGTCTGAGAAAGTAAGTAAGTGTCATCAGTATTTAAATTTTTTAATTGTTCTTGTGTTTGTGTAATTTTATCTTTATTTAAAATAAGTTCTTGTTTTAGCTTTTCTTGTTCGGCTTTTATTTCAGCTTCTCTATTCATAGCGTTTTGTATTATCTGATCACAAACCCCAATTTGCATCTTTATATTACTAGCATCTCTATTTAAACTCACATAATGTTCATTTTTTTCATCTAAACTAATACGTGTTTCTTGTATTTGAACTTCTAATTTAGACATCAAAGTATTTGTGGATTCAAATTCTTTTATCTTTGGATCTAACTCATTTTTTAACCTTTCTATTTCCTGACTACCATAAGATATGTGTTTTACTAAAGAAGCAACTTCGTACTTAGCAAGCTCCTCTTGATATTGTTTATATTGTTTTGCCTTTTTTGCCGCCATCTCTAAAGCTGTTATCTGCTGCTTGTGTATACTAAGAGCATCTGAAAGACGAGACATATCCATATCTATTTTTTCAAGTTTTCGTAAAGTTTCTTCTCTTCTAACTTTATATTTAGAAACACCTGCTGCCTCCTCAAACAGTTCCCTTCGATCTTCAGGTTTTGCAGTAGTTAAAAAATCTACTTTTCCCTGTTCTATTATACAATAGCCCTCTGAGCCGATACCTGTATCCAAAAACATATCCCTTATGTCTTTAAGTCTACACTGTGCTTTATTTATAAAATACTCGCTTTCTCCACTTCTAAAAAGTCTTCTTGTAATTGTAACTTCAGAATAATCTATAGGTAAAATATTTTGTGAGTTATCAAACGTAAGAGAAACTTCCGCCATACCTGTAGTAGCTCTAGTTTGAGTACCGCCAAATATAACTTCCTGCATGTTTGAGCTTCTCATAGATTTAGCCCTTTGTTCTCCCAAACACCAGCGAATAGAATCAGATATATTAGACTTGCCACAACCATTCGGGCCAATAATACAAGAAATGCCTGGCTCAAAATCTAACACTGTTTTATCAGCAAAGGATTTAAATCCGCACATCTCTACTTTTTTTAAATACATTACATTTTCCTATAAGTTGAGTCTCTCTAAAAACCCAATACTAATATTCTTCTGGAGAAAGGCCATCATAAGATTGTCTTAATCTTTTTTGTAAATAGGCTGCCTTTTTTTCATCATTGTTTAAAAAAGCTTTTGCAATAACAAAGCAAGAACATCCAACTGCAGAAATTAAAACAAACTTACCTAAAATCTCATATAAAGAATCTTTCTCTTTTAGCATACTCTACACTTCCTATTTTCTGTTTGTAAAATAACATCACCTGATGGATTTACAAGCCTTGCAGAAATGAAATGATCTCCAGGCGTAAAGTAAGACCAGTCAAACCACCAATAACCAGAAGCAAATCTACAAGGAAGCCATTCCCCATTGTTAAACGAAAGCTCAACATACCCTTCGTTAGAAGCTCCTACTCTAATAACGTAATGAAAGCCTTTAATATTTTCTGATTCAAATGGATAATCTATAACAATATAACTATTACAGTTATTTTTTAATTCTAGCTTTTTTTCATCTATAGATTTTGTTTTTAGTTTTGTTTCTTTTTTTGTAGTTGCTTTTTTTAAACTTCTTTTTTTCTTTAATGCTTTAATAACCATTTTCCCATACCTCCGACTATAGATTTTCGTCGTTATTCTAGGAGAGGAGCATAAATCTACAAAAACTATACACAACTTTAACTAAAAACTATCAAAAGTAGCATATACTGCATACTTTTTATAAATCCTACCATTCATCATTTCTGCCGTACGATGAGTCATAACATTATCATCTAACACCCAAGAAAGTTCGCAATGTTTATAACCCAACTTTAAAGCATTCTTAAGACCTTTTTCATACATAATAGCTTCTATGCCTTTATGTCTATATTCTTTTACAACTCCCATTACCATAAGTCTTAAACTATTTATTTTTCTTCTATAATACAAAAACTTAAAAATACCAAATGGCAAGATTTTACCATTTAATTTCTTTAAAACTTGGTTGTAATCCGGCAAGGATATAAGCATTCCCACAGCAACACCAGACACTTTAGCTATTATTATCATTTCAGGTTCTACAAAACTTTTTAGTTTCGACGCAATATATGCAAACTCTTCATCGCTCCAAGGGACAAATCCCCAGTTTTTCTCCCATGCGCAATTATATATAGATATTGCTGAAGCTAAATCTTCTTTAAAAGAACTCTTTTTTAAAGTTTCCACTTTTAGCAGTGGCATTTTCTTTTTTGCCATATTAACGATTTTCCCAAGTCTAGCTACTCTAGAGTCACTTGTAACGTCCATATCATAAGCATAAAGTTCTTTTATTTTTTTTAATCCACATTTTTCTGCAAGACACAAATAATATTCTGGAGTATATGGCATCATAATACTCGGTAAAATATTAAAACCTTCCATCAAAAATCCACATTCATCATTTGTGGAAGGGTTCATAGGTCCCATAATTTTATGTATGCCTTGCTCGCTTAACCAACTCTTAGCATTATCAAAAAGAAGTCTCGCAACAGTTACATCATCAATACATTCAAAAAAACCAAAAAAACCGCATTTATCGTTTTGAAAAGATATATAGTTATAATCAATGATAGCTGCAATCCTGCCTAAAGTTTTTCCTTGTTCATCACAAACTAAAAAAAGTTGCTTTTTTGCATGTAACCAAAAAGGATTTTTCTCGCTTAAAATTTCTTCTACATCTATTTTTAAGGGAGCCACCCAAAATTTATTATCTTTATAGATTTCCCATGAGAAATCTATAAACTGTTTTAGTTGTCTTTTATTTCTTATATTAACTATTTTCATATATTCACAGATTTTAAGCTATTACATCACAAGATTTACCAACTTTTTTAAATTTTTCTAAGATAAAATTTAAATGTTCATCAGTGTGTGTTGCCATATAACTTGTCCTAATAATTGCCTGTCCTTCAGGTACTGCAGGAGTTACAACAGGAGATGTAAAAACACCTTCATCAAAAAGCATTCGCCACATTTTAAATGCCACCATATCTGTACCTACAGTTAAAGGTATAATAGGAGACTCTGAATTATTTGTATTAAAACCAAGAGATTTAAATGCTTCTTTCATTTTTTTTGCAGTATTCATAACCCTCGCTCTTCTTTCTGGTTCTTGCTGTATTAAATCTAAAGAAGCATCTATTGCCCCAACACACGCTGGCGGAAGACTTGCTGTAAAAATAATAGATCTTGCATTATGCTTTATGTAGTCTATAACTTCCATTTTACTTGCTATAAAACCACCTATAGACGCCATAGATTTAGAAGCTGTTGCCATTAAGACATCAACATCATCTTCCATGTTAAAATGTTCTCCAGTGCCTCTTCCATTTGCACCTAAGACACCTAAAGAATGAGCCTCATCTACAAAAACTCTTGCTCCATATTTCTTTGCAAGTATTGAAATTTCAGGAAGTTTTGCAATATCGCCTTCCATACTAAAAACACCATCAACAACTATAAGTATTCCTTTATCTTTGTATCTTATAAGTTGTCTTTCAAGGTCATCCATATCATTATGTCTAAATCTTGCCATCTGTCCAAAAGACAAACGACATCCATCTATTATTGAGGCATGATCTAATTTATCTGTAACAAAAACTTCACTTTTTGAGACTAAACATGACAAAGCTCCTAAGTTTGAGTGATGTCCTGTAGTAAATAAAATTGCATCTTCTTTGCCGACAAACTTTGCAAATTTTCTTTCAACTTTTTCGTGCAAATCATTTGTACCGTTAAGAAGCCTTGAACCTGTACAAGAAGTACCATAATGACTAGCAGCTCTAGCAGAAGCTTCTATAACTTTAGGATGGTTAGCAAGTCCAAGATAATTATTAGAACAAACAACTACTCTTTTTTTACCTTCAACTGTAATTTCTGGCCCTTGTTCTGACTCAACTCTATGATAATATGGGTAATATCCTACTTTTTTTAGTTCATTTGCAACCTGAAAATTAAAACATTTTTCAAAAATATCAGAGGGCATTAAAACATCTCCTATTTCATATTAGTTTATTAAAAAAACCTTTTTTTAAATACCAATTATATGTTATTTTAGAAGCAACTTCAAGACTAGTAAAAGACAATTTTAAGTCTTTTTCAACAGGTTTTGTATCACAAGACCAATTATCACAAAGCATTTCAGCTATTTTTTGTTCGTTTAAAACTAAAGGTTTACCTGTTATATACGATAATAATTTAGCTATAAAACCTACAACATCAAAAACAAAGTCAGGGATAATAATAGGAATTGTCTTAACACCTACACTATTAGATATAATTTTGCCAATATCGTCCCAAGTATATTTTGTAGAATTAGCAAGGTAATAAATATTATTATCTGACTTTCCATTTTCTATAGATTTTACAATACCATTTGCAACATCTTTAACATAAACAAGTTGTAAAAATCTTTTTTTAATAGTTGTAGGTCGTAAATGTTTATTTACCAAGTTAAAAAATATAAATATATCTTTATCCCTGGGACCATAAACTGCAGCAGGTCTAAAAATTGTATATGGAATTTTATCGCTCAATATATGTTTTATTTCAATCTCTGCAGCAAGTTTACTCCTACCATAATCAGAAACTGGACTTTCTTTATCTGTTACTGTCCTAAGAGAATTTAGATCAGAGGGGCCTTGTGCAGCCTGAGAAGAAATAAAGATAAACTTTTTTAAGGTTGGTTTATTTTCTAAAATCGCCCTACATAAAATTTTTGTATTTTCAACATTTACTCTAAAGTATTCTTCTTTGCTAAAAGCTCTTACAATACCTGCACAGTGTACAATAACATCAAAATCTTTAACTAAAACATCTAAAAAATTTTTATTATTCAAATTACCATACAAATATTCTAAAGGGAGATGTTTTATCCATTTTAAATTTGATGTTTCTCTGACTAAACATGAGACCTTATATTTTGCTTCAATTAAAGCTTCAACAATATGGCTCCCAACAAAACCATTTGATCCTGTAACTAATACTTTCAACATTATAATAACCTCTAAAAACTAAAAAATGGAATACTTAGTTCCTTACTCTATCTTTTATTTAAAAGCATTATAGCTGAGATTAAGTAAATATCCTCGGCACTAGACCCTCTACTTAGATCGCTTACAGGGAGTGATAGACCTTGTAATATAGGCCCTAAAGCTTGGAATCCACCAAATCTTTCTGCAATCTTATAAGATATGTTTCCAGAATTTAAGTCTGGGAAAATCAAAATATTGGCGTTCCCTGCGACTAGAGAATTCGGTGCTTTCCTTTTACCTACACTTGGCACAATAGAAGCATCAAATTGTAATTCTCCATCAACGTTTACAGAGCTATCTTCTTTATAATATTCTTTTGTAAGCTGTGTAGCTTCTATTATTTTTGAAAGCATTTTATTTGTAGCACTACCTTTAGTTGAAAAAGAAAGCATTGCAACATTTGCAATTTTCCCTGGGGAAATTTTTTTATAACTGTCTACTGTAGATACTGCTATATTTTGTAATCCTAAAGCTTGAGGCTCTGGGTTTACAGCACAGTCTGCAAACATTAAAGGTTCTTTTGCTATAGGATGATTTTCTGGAGGAATCATAAGAAAATAAGATGAAATCATCTTTATGCCTTCTTGAGTACCAATAACATAAATAGCTGCTCTCAAGACATCTGCACTGTCATAAACAGCGCCTCCCACACACGCATCACATTCACCACTTTTAAGATACATCATAGAAAAATACAAAGGATTTTTTAACAAATCTATAGAATCTTGCTCAGACATGCCTTTTTTCATTCTTGCTTCAACAAAAGATTTAATTTTAGTACCATTTAATAAAGACCTGTCCATAGAAATTATTTCGATCCCAGTTAAATCAATATTGGCATTCTTCGCTATATTTTTAATATCTTCTAAATTATTTGTTGGCAAAACAACAGACGCTATAGCGTTTTTAGTAAGCATAGAAGCTGCCTTTAAAATTCTTATATCAAAGCTTTCTGGAAAAATAATTTTACCTTTTATTTTTTTTGCAGCTTCTAAAATTTGTTTTCCAATATCCATCTTTCAAGTCTCCTTAAATAACTACTACCCACTTCTACTTGATAGAATCAGTCTCTCTTATTTGTTTACGTTTTATTTTACCACTTATTGTTTTTGGTAGCTCTTTTACAAATTCTATAATTCTTGGATATTTATATGGAGCTGTAACTCTTTTTACATGGCTTTGTAGCTCTAAAACAAGCTCTGGACTCGGACTATACTCTTTAGTAAGCACAATAGTAGCTTTAACAACTGAACCTCTAATATCATCAGGAACACCAGTAATAGCACATTCTAACACACTTGGATGTTCTAATAATGCACTTTCAACTTCAAATGGGCCAATTCTATATCCTGAACTTTTTATAACATCATCTGAACGACCTACAAACCAAATATATCCATCTTCATCTTTATATGCCATATCTCCAGTATCATATATCCCACCTTTCCAAACTTTTTCTGTCAAAGCATCATCTTTATAATAACCACAAAATAGACCTACTGGTCTAGACTCTTTAGTTCTAATCACAAGACGACCTTCTTGTCCAGACTGACAAGAATTATTTTGATTGTCTATAACATCTATATCCCAGCCTGCAGAGGGTCTTCCTACTGATCCTGGTTTTACTTTAATCCAGGGAAAAGTCGCAATAAAAGCAACACTTTCTGTTTGCCCAAAACCTTCTTTTATCTCTAAACCTGTCATCTGCTTAAATTTTACAAAAACTTCTGGATTTAAAGGCTCGCCTGCAGTTTCTGCATATTTCAAATTAGAAAAATCGTACTTTGAAAAATCTTCTTTTATCATATATCTGTATACTGTAGGAGGAGCACAAAAAGAAGTTACTTTATAATATGCAATTTTGGATAATAAATCTTGATATTCAAACCTTTCATAATCATAAACAAAAATACAAGCCCCACACAACCATTGTCCATAAATTTTGCCCCAAGAAGCTTTACCCCATCCAGTATCTGCAACTGTAAGATGTAAAGAATTTTCATCTAAATTTTGCCAAAACCGTGCAGTAATAATGTGCCCTAAAGGATAAGAAAAATCATGACACACCATTTTAGGCATGCCAGTAGTTCCAGAAGTAAAATATAACAAAAATTTATCTTTTGAACTTGTTGATTGTGTACCAGTAGGTCTTTGAAAAACATCTGAACACTTCTGAACTTCCTTTGAATAGTCAACCCATCCATCAACTTTACCTCTTACTGAAACTATATGTTCTAATTCAGGTAAATCTTTTTTTGCTTGTGTTACTATATCAATAATTCTACTATCTGAAGCTGCTACAATAATTTTTACACCTGCAGCTTTTACTCTATACTTTATATCTTTTGCCGTTAACAAGTGTGTTACTGGTATTAATAAAACTCCTATTTTATGCAAAGCAACTGCACAATGCCAGTATTCATAATGTCTCTTTAGCATAAGTATAACTGCATCGCCCTTCTTTATTCCCAAAGATTTAAAAAAATTTGCAGCCTTATTACTTTCTTTTTTTATATCTTTAAAAGTAAAAATCTTTTCTTCACCTTCAGGGTTACGCCAAACCATTGCTTTTTTATTAGGTTCAGATTTTGCTATCTCATCAACAACATCAAATCCAAAATTAAAATTGTCTGGGACAGAAATTTTACAGTTTTTAATAAAATCTTCATAAGATTTATAATTGATTTTTACAAACTTTTCAGCTATCATTTTTTTTCTCTTTTTTTTATTTACGTTAAAACTATTTTAACTCAAGAATTACCGCTAATAATTTTGCATGAGCGCCTCCTATGGTAAATACACTATGATCATGGCCAGAATCAAAATACACACAATCCCCAACTTCTAAAATATACTCTTTGCCAACAAAAACAAACTTTACAGTCCCTTCTAAAACATAATTGAATTCTTGTCCTCTATGAGAATAAGAATGCTTCTGGGGCTGAAATGATGGTTCAATTTTAACTAAAAAAACTTCAGCTTTTTTTCCAACAAATTCATAAGCTAAATCTTGATATTTATATTCTTTCATTCTATTTACAGTTATCCCCTCACCTTTTTTAACAACAGATAACGCTTTTAAATGAGGTTCTTGTCCTGTTAAAAGTGCTGTTAGTTCTATATTGTACTTGCTAGCAATTGCAGAAAGTACTGTTATAGGAATGTCAAGAGAACCTTCTTCATACTTTACAAAAGTTTCAACATCTAAACTAATACTTTTTGAAAAAGCTTCTGCAGACAAACCTGCAATTTCTCTAATAGCTTTAATTCTCATACCTATTTGTTTAAGAATATCTTTACAAGGCATCTACCCTCCATACTAGTTTTTAGAATTCAATATACTTACATTAAATATAATTTTTCCTTCAATGTTTATAGCTTTTAGGACATCAAAAGAGGCTGTATATTTATTTACATAGTTCTCAAAATTTTTTTGTAAAGCATCTTGAATTATAGGTTCCACTACAGAGTCTACAACACCTAAAACTAATAAATAAAGCTCCTTATCTTTTATGCCAATATAGTACATTTGCATTTGAGCTATTAAAGTACCATAAAAAGGATTTGTTCTAGCCATCATATTAATTTGAGATGCTATAAGCCTTCCAACAAATTCATCTTTTGTTATGTCATGTTTATCATTTATAATTTTGGGCACTAAAGAGCTGCCAACAAGTTCTACGAGATTTCTTGATTCATAGTCTGAGCGAGATATTCGCATATAAAAGTAATTTTTTATATCTTCAATGTTTTGCACAACTCTAAAGGCTAAAATTCTGTTTTTATCAAAAGCTGTTGCAACCATATACTGTATATTAGAGTCACTACTTAAAACAACTCTAACAACAGATAGGTTTACAGTTTGTATTGTATGCATTATTTGTGGAAATATTTTGACATCATTAGAAGCAAGATTGTCTATTATTATATCTAAATATAGAGTTCTACCAACAACAACAGCTTCAGAATCTAACCCACATTCTTTTTTTACAAGGGCTTGTAGATCTTGTGTAATTTCTCCTTTTTTGTAAGTAACCCCACAAGAAGTTAACAAAAAACCTAACATTAATAAGCTAAATGCAATTTTAAATTTTTTCACAATTACAGTTTTTTCCTGTACATATAGTATTCTAAGCTTTAATCTCTTTCGGAAAAATCAGAAATTATAGAATTCTCAGGCTTAGGCTTTCTTTTGCCTACACTTTCCATAACTTCTTCTAGCTCATCAAAATCAAGTTCTTTATCTTTTATAAGCCTTTTTGCTAACGCGTCTACAGCATCCCAATTTGATTTTAAAAACTCTTCCACTTTAGAATAACAAGAATTTATTATAGATATCGTTTCATCATTTAATTTTTCTTTTAAACTTTGAGACATTTCCTCTTTAGGTATAACAGAAAAATTTCCTACCAGTCCATTGTTTCCCATACCAACTTTCCATACCATAGCATTCGCTATTGCCATAGCTCTAGAAAAGTCAGAAGAAACTCCTGTAGTAGTATTGTTGTACTTTAATTTTTCTGCAGTATACCCTGCCAGTGATACCATAATATCTGCAAGAAGTTCATCTTTATTCTCACTATGTAGCTCCTCTTTAGGCAATGGGGCAACAAGTCCTAAAGATCCTTGATGCGATTTTACAGTAACTTTAAACACATCGTCTGTCGGATGCATCAAATATATTGCTACAGCATGGCCAGCCTCATGATAAGATGTCATCTCAAGCTCTTTAGGTGTCATATCTAAATGCGTTTCCATGCCTAAATCTATTCTGTCCATAGCCTCTGAGATGTCTTTCATATCTATTTCTTCTTTACCTTTTCTTGTAGCAATTAAAGCTGCTTCTTTAATGATATTTTCAATATCAGCTGGAGATTTGTACACAGCTTTTCTTGCAAGCCTATCAATCTTTACCTCAGAAGACATTTTTACTTTTTTAAAATAGTACTTAAATATTTCTTCTCTTTCTTTTAGGTTTGGAAGAGTAATAGAAATTTTTCTATCAAATCTGCCAGGTCTAAGCAAAGCTCTATCTAAAACAGCTTCGTCAGCATTTGTTGCGGCTATAACAATAACATTACTTTTTCCATTATCTAAACCATCCATTTCCACAAGCAGCTGATTTTGAGTGCTGTTTGTTTCTTCTCCACCACCCATATAAGAGAATGCTCTTCCTCTACCTATAACTTCAATTTCATCTATAAAAACTATACAAGCCCCATCAGTATAAGCATATTCTCTAGCTTTTTTAAAAAGACTTCTTACTCTGCTTGCTCCAACTCCAACAAGTATTTCAACAAATTCGCTACCAGCCATAGAAATAAATGGAATCTTACATTCTGTAGCTATAGCTTTTGCAATTAGAGTTTTTCCACAACCTGGAGGACCCATCAAAATAATACCTTTAATTATTTTGCCACCAATTTTCTGGACTTGCTTTCTATCCTTAATAAGTTTTACAACTTCTAAAGCTTCTTTTTTTGCAGCTTCAAGCCCTATAACATCTTTAAAAGAAACTTCAATATCTTTAGCTTTAATTCTCTTCTTTTTTAAGTTGCCAAAACCTCCTCTTGTAAATACTGTCATGTACATAAACACAAAAGCAGCAGCGCTTGCAAATGCTAATAAAAGTTGTACAGGCATTGTTGCAAGAGTCATCACCCTATAAAAAGACTCTAGTTTACTTAGTCCATAAATAGATAAACTTATAAGCCCTATAACAATAGCACCAACAATAAACCATATTTTGTTGTTTATAAAATATAATCTAAACTTTCGCAGCATTTGCAAAACCTCTCATCTTTGAGGCTCTCCCTAAAACCCTCTAACACATATCTTTACTTACTGTGCCATTTTTGACACTGCGGCGTTAAACACTCCTGTGTTACAAAACTGGCGCTTATCACTCGATAATCTCTGTGTTTTTTGCCTTGCTTTGTCAAAAAATTCACTGCAATTATACGTATTAGTTTTTTAGACAGACCCTTTTATTATTTTACTTTTCCCTGATTTGCAACAGCTTCCATGGCTTTTTTGACAGCTTCTTGATCACCCAAATAATAATTCTTTATAGGCTTTAAATCCTCGTTTAATTCATAAACCAAAGGCATAGCTGTAGGTATATTTAAATTTACAATATCATTATCACTTATATTATCTAAATATTTAACCAAAGCTCTTAAACTATTTCCATGAGCTGCAATTATAATTTTTTTGTCTATTTTTATTTGAGGAACAATTTCTTTTTCCCAATAAGGAACTACTCTTTCTACTGTATCTTTTAAACATTCTGTTAAGGGAATCTCTTTTTTGGAAAGTCCAGAATATCTCTTATCTTTACCTGGGTATCTTTCGTCATTTTCTTCTAAAGGCATTGGAGGCACATCGTAACTTCTTCTCCATATCTTTACTTGATCCTGACCATATTTTGCTGCAGTTTCAGCTTTATTTAAGCCTTGCAGTGCACCATAGTGCCTTTCATTTAATCTCCAACTTTTTATGACTGGGATCCAAAGCAAATCCATTACATTTAAAACATTCCACAAAGTTTTTATCGCCCTTGAAAGTACAGATGTATAAGCTAAATCAAATGTAAATCCATCATCTTTTAGATGTTTACCAGCATCTAATGCCTCTTGATAACCTTTTTGAGATAAATCCACGTCCGTCCAGCCAGTAAACTTGTTTTCTTTATTCCAAACACTTTCCCCATGCCTAATTAAAACAATTTTATACATTGTATTCCTCCGCAATTTAGGGCAATTATATTACATTTAAATTAAACACACAAATGAATGTGTATACGAAAAAATAATTTAGTTGCTAACAACTTCAAGACTAATCCTTTTAAGTTCAGTGTCCACTCTCAACACTTTAACTTTTAGCGTATCTCCTACGGAAACAACTTCATATGGATTTTTAACAAATTTTGAACTTAATTTTGATATATGTACAAGTCCATCTTGATGAACCCCAATATCTATAAAAGCTCCAAAATTAGTAACATTTGTAACAGTACCATCTAATACCATATCTTCTCTTAAGTCTTCTAAAGTGTTTACATCATCACTAAATTCTGCTGTTGAAAAATCTTGTCTTGGGTCAACACCTGGCTTTTTAAGTTCAGAAATAATGTCATTTAAGGTTAATAGCCCTATCTCTTGAGTAACATATTTTTTAGGATCAATTTTTTTTATGAGTTCATCATTTCCCACAAGGCCTGTAATATCAACACCCAAATCTTTTGCCATTTGTTCTACAACAGGATAACTCTCAGGATGAACAGCAGAGTTATCCAATGGGTTTAAGCCTCCAGCAATTCTTAAAAAACCTGCACATTGTTTAAATGTTTTTTCTCCAAATAGTGCTATTTTCATGAGATCATTTTTATCTTTAAAAGAACCGTTTTGGGTTCTATAATTTACAATATTTTTAGCGACA
This sequence comes from Candidatus Endomicrobiellum cubanum, assembly GCA_031269735.1. GTDB lineage: Bacteria > Elusimicrobiota > Endomicrobiia > Endomicrobiales > Endomicrobiaceae > Endomicrobiellum > Endomicrobiellum cubanum. The sequence continues at coordinate 15,180 of JAISYS010000026.1, forward strand.
ATTTTACCTATACCAGCAATATACGATAATAATTCAGTTGAAGCAGAATTTAAGTTAGCTCCAACATAGTTTACTGCAGATTCAACTGTAGCATCCAATTGTTTTTTTAATTGTATTTGATTTACATCATGTTGATATTGACCTACTCCTATAGACTTAGGGTCTATCTTTACAAGTTCTGCTAAAGGATCTTGTAATCTCCTTGCTATACTTATTGCTCCTCTAACAGTAACATCTAAATCAGGAAATTCTAAGGAAGCTAATACAGAAGCAGAATATACTGAAGCTCCTGCCTCACTTACAGTTACAATTTTTGCATCTAAGCTGTGCTTTTTTAAAACATTTTTTACAAAAGTATTTGTTTCTTTTGACGCTGTACCATTGCCTATAGCTATAAGCTCTACATAGTATTCTTTTATCAAATCAATTAGTATATCTTCTGCTTCTTGTATTTTTGCTTGGGGCTCGTGAGGAAAAATTGCATGGTATTCTTTAAATTTTCCATTTTCATCTATGACAGCAACTTTACAACCAGTTCTAAAACCCGGATCCATACCCATTATAACCTTATGTCCAGCAGGAGGTGCAAGTAAAAGATTTTTTGCATTTGTAGCAAAAACATCTATAGCATCTTGGTCTGCTTGGTCCATTTTCGCTAAAAATATTTCTACCTGTAACGATGGATATAAATGTCTATCATATGCAGTTTTTACAGCAGTATAAAGCTCAGGATAAAATAAAGATCTATTATTTATTGCAACTTTTGAAAGTATTAAATCTATAGCATCTTGATCTTCTACAACTATTTTCCAAGATAAAACCTGTTCTTTTGAGCCTCGTCTTATTGCAAGTAATCTATGGCCTACAACGGTTTTTAAAGGTTCATTATAATCGTAGTACATTTCGTACTTTGTTTTTAAATTTTGGGCAGCTTTTGTAGCCTTAGAACGAATATTACCTGTTGAAACTATAAAATTTCTCAAGACTCCTCTAGTAGTTGCATCATCTGACAATTGCTCTGCAATAATATCTATTGCTCCAGAAATTACTTTTTCAATAGTATCAATGCCTTTTTGTGGATTCAAATATTTTTTTATAATATTTTCTCTATTTTCTTTCATAGAAAGCTTTTGTGCCAAAATTTCTATGGCAAGAGGTTCCAACCCATTAGCTTTTGCAATTGTCGCCTTAGTTTGTCTTTTTGGCTTATACGGAAGATAAATATCTTCTAATTTTGTTTTTTCTTTACACAGTTCTATTTGTTTTTTTAGTTCCGTGGTAAGTTTTTTTTGTTCTTGTATACTATTTAAAATGGTTTCCTTTCTTGTCTCAAGTTCGATATAGTATTGCAATTTTTCTGAAATATCTCTTACGTTTATTTCAGAAAAATTTCCTGTTTTTTCTTTTCTATATCTAGAAATGAAAGGCACCGTATCACCATCACTTAACATAACAACAGTGTTTCTAACTCCAACTTCAGATAAACTCAAATCTGTTGAAATCCAATCAATTATTTTCTCTGCACTCATTATAATCTCTCCCAAAAAAATAAATTACTTTTAAAACCCTTATATGTATAAATGCAGTGAATTTTTTGACAAAGCAAGGCAAAAACGCAAGACTTATCATTGGATAAGATAAGCATAAGTTTTTAAACGCAGCTGTGCCCAAAAAAGCGCTGTAAAGATATGTGTTAAGGTTTTAGACAGACCCTTTAATATTTTCTATATTACATCTTTTAATTAAACATCCCTCTTGGCATTTCAATGTACACGTGTTATCGCAAGGTTCTACATGAATTGTCACAGAAGTGTTTTCAAATTTTTCAGAAATCTGCAGTTTCATTTGTCTTGTTATATCGTGAGATTGTAAAACACTCATTTGAGGTCTAACAAGTATGTGAAACTCAATAAATCTTTTATTACCAGCTTTACGAGTCTTTAAAGCATGGTAACCAGAAATATAAGTATTTGAATGTATTATCCCCTCTATAAATTTAACTTCATCCTCAGGAAGACTTACATCAAACAAATCTTTAGAAGATTTAATTATAAGCTTGTAAGCAGTTTTAATAATTATGCTAGCAACAAAAATAGCAGCAATAGAGTCTAGCCAATAAATATTTATTTTCGGATAAAAAAAGTCACAAACAGTAATTACAAATAACGCAAGCATAACTCCTAAAGAAGTGTAGACATCTGTTCTTAAATGCCAGGCATCAGCCTCTATAGCAACAGAATCTACTTCTTTTGCTGCAACAAAAAGTTTTTTTGAAATAAAAAAATTGACACATGCAGAAAACAACATAACTAAAACACCAACTACTGGCATTCGTATCTTTGAAGGATTCAAAAGATGGTATAGTGCTTCATAAACAATATAAATAGCAGCTATAAAAATAAGAAAAGCTTCTATTGTACCTGAAACATTTTCAAATTTTCCATATCCATATGGATGTTGTTTATCTTCAGGTTTTGAAGACTCTTTCACAGCAAAATATGCCATTAATGAAGCAACTAAATCTATTAACGAATGCGCAGCCTCAGAAATAATTGATATTGAACCTACACATATGCCAACAAATAATTTACCTAATGTTAATGAAATATTAGAAAACACAGAAAGTCTTGCTGTCTTTATTGACTTTTTTAAAACACTCATTAAAAATCCCTTATTTTTTATCACTAAAGAATGCTAATTTTGCAGATATTATTCCTATATTGCTTTCAACTTTTATATAAATTGGCAATTTTTTTGTGTCAGCAGTAACCCAAATTAACATCTTACCACCTAAATCAATAATATTGTTTTCATAAATCAAGGGTTCTATAACAAAACAATTGCGCTGACCTAAAACTGTATTTAATTGTTCTTTCCTTAAAACCATAATAGCTAACGGTACAGAAATATCTTGTGAATGTAAATTTAAAATATATTTATGCCCTGCTTTTAAATCAAGCGTTCTAATACAATACAAAATAGCTAAAATATCTTTTACATTTTTTAGCGTTTTACCTTCCTTTATCATTCCATTTCTACTTAATCTATAGATTTTTTCTTTTGGCTCAAATACGACATGCTCGGACATTTCTTTACCATCTTGAAGCATTTTTGAAGTAAATTCAAAAGAATATATAGCATTATATTCAAATAAAGACTCAAAATGAGCGTCAAAAGAAAACATAGAAGACAAAAAATCATTTGTTACTACATTCAAACTAGCATAACGAACTTTTACTCCATTAATATACTTAAAACCTTTAAGCTCTAAACTTGCCTCACCAACAGGAAGCATATTCCACGTTAACGTGTAGTCTATTTTTTCAAACTCTGGAATTAATTGTCTTGCAGGCAAATTTTTTGCAAAAAAGCCAATCATGCACATAATAAACAAAAATAGGAATTTAGCCTTATTTAACATTTTTTAACATCTCTAACAATTAAATTAACGGCCTGCTTTAAATCTTTACACACAGCGAAAGGTTTTATTTTTTCCTGATTTATTTTTTGTTTTTGGTTTTTACCATGACCAGTAAGCACTAAAATACCTTTGCCACCAACATTAAAACCCAACAAATAATCTCTAATACTGTCACCAACTGTATAAGATTTTTTTAAATCTATATTAAAGTCTTTAGACCCTTGCATAACCATGCCTACTTTTGGTTTCCTACATTGGCAGTTATCTGCATCAACGTGAGGACAAAAATATATGCCGTCAATAGACGCTCCTGCTATCTTTAAAAGAGACAAAAATTTTTTATGAATCTTATCTAAATCTTTTAATGTAAACATACCTCTTGCAATTCCTGATTGGTTTGTTACAACTATTACTTTAAAACCAGCCCTTTTAAGCTTGTTAATACTTTCTGCAGTATAAGAATAAAGTTTAACTTGACCAGGAGAGCTTAAGTAATTTTTACTGTAGATAAGTGTGCCGTCTCTATCTAAAAAGACTGCAGGGTGTTTAATATACTGTTTTCCCACTGGAGTTTTCCTGTTATAAATTTAGGAGTTACTTTTAAAACTATAATTTTTCCCCTTACACTTTCATCAATATCTTTAAACTTTACAGCGTCTTTAGCTGTAACAATAAAATAAGCATTCTGGTATTTCTTAACAATATCAGTTAAGAATTTATTATCGAAATTACTATGATCTCTTAAAACTATACTATCCTTTATTTTTAATCCAGATTTTAAAATGGAATTTTTAAATCCATTTGTAAAACCCACAGCACTTAAGGAATATAAATTTGACTCTTTTAAATATCTAATGTCAAAAACTGTTTTTAAATCTAAATCTATATATTCAAAATTACTATAACAAGTTACTACAGGGTCTTTCCCTGTTAAAGATAATATTTTCTTTTTAAGGTTTTCTAATTCTACATTAGTTACCATATCAGAATTTGTAAGCACTATAATATCAGCCCTTCTTAAAGAATTTATAGGTTCTCTTAAAATTCCTGCAGGTATTAACATTCCACTGCCAAAAGGATTAAAAGTATTTACACAAACTATATCTAAATCTCTTTTTATATTCCAATGTTGAAATCCGTCATCTAAAACATAAACATCTGTATTCAATTGGTCTGTAAATCTTCCAGCATTGGAATACCTGTCTGATCCGATAATAACACTTGCTTTGGGAACACTTTTAGCTATTAGCATCGGTTCATCGCCAGTAATAGAAACATCCATATCTATGTTGCCATTTGTTAATATCACTGCTTTTTTAGTTTTTCTTAAATATCCCCTGGTTAAAACTGTAGGACTTATCTTTTTTTTAACTAAAAGCTTTAAAAGTTCTATTACGATAGGGGTTTTTCCTGTGCCTCCAAAAGTTATATTGCCAACACTTATTACAGGTTTTTGCAACTTTTTTGGTTTAGTGAATTTTCTATCTAGCTTATATAACCCATAATAAATTAAAGATATTGGATATAAAGACTTCATTTATTTTCTAACTCCCACAGTTTTACATACTTCATTAGAGTGTAAAATGAAGAGTAAAGTAAAGCAAGTACTAAACCCGTAATACCATCTAAAAAGCCTCTTTTTGATATATACATTTTAAAAAACATGAATGCAGGGTTTACTATCAAATTTACAACTTTAAACTTCTTTCCTTTTTGGAACATTTCTTTTGAACGCAAATCACTGTAAAAGTCAGATTTATTAATAAAGCTTTTTATACTATCATAAGGATAATGTAAAATATCTCCTTTAAAATAAAACGGCTTACCCTTATAATCTATATCCTCATGTACCAATTGATCCTTATATATTACCTTACTCTTGTTAAACAAAATAGGATGCCTATAATCTGGATACCAGCCAGAATGCATAATCCACTTATTTATAAATCGACTTTTTCTCGGAGCAACGTAAACATCAAATTTCAGATATCCTTGAAGGGTAGACTCTATTTCTTTTTTTAATTCTTGCGATACCCTTTCATCTGCATCAAGACATATAACCCATTGATAAGTACAATGCTTTAAAGCGAAGTTTCTTTGTTTGCCAAAATACTCAAACTTATTCTGAACAACTTTACATCCAAGAGATTTGGCAATTTTAACCGTATTATCTGAGCTAAAATCGTCTATGACCACAATTTCGTCAACCCATTTAATACTTTCTATACAATCTTTGATACGTTTTTCTTCATTTTTAGTCAATATGTAGGCAGAAACTTTGTTCATTTTACTCTGTCCTAAAAACTGAGATTTTTAAAAAGATTTATGGGTTTCTCTAAAAACCCTAATACATATAATTTACTGCAGATTTTTTGACAAAGCAAGGCAAAAAACACAGGCTTTATTGTATCCTAAGCATAAGTTTTTTAACACAGTAGTATCGCAAAAGACGCAATAAGGATATGCGTTAAGGCTTTTTAGAGAGACCCTTATATACTTCTAAAACATTTTTTATTGTGTTATTTAAAACGAACTTTTTCTCAACAAACTTTTTACCTTCTATTCCCATTTGCTTTGCAATATGTGGGTTTAAAATAAGTTTTTTTATTGCATTGGCAACTTGAATAGAATTTTTAGGTTCCACCATAAAACCAGTAACTCCATCTACAAATGCTTCAGAATTTCCTCCAATGTTGGTAACAATTACAGGCTTTTCTAAAGATTCTGCCTCCACAACAACGTTCGGCATACCTTCTGTATCCCAAGCAAGCAAGCAAAATATATCCATAGCCAAAATATATTTAGGAACATCATCTTGATAACCTGTAAAACAAACTATATCATCAACATTAAGCTTTTTGGCATATGCTTGCTGTTCCTGTAAGCCTTTACCAGAGCCCACTATTAAGTATCTTAAATCAGGAAACTCTTCTCTTAACATTTTTGCTGCTTCCATAAGATATGTTTGCCCTTTACCTTTAAAGTCTACAATTTGAGAAACCGTACCCACAACTTTTTTATTTTCTAAAGAATATTTCTTAATAACATCACTATAATCTATATTTTTGTTAAATTTTTCAAAATTGACTCCATTATAGACAACCATAATTTTTTTAGGATCAACTTTTTCATACTTTATTAGACCATTAGCAACCGATTGTGACACAGTTATAATAGCATCAGCAAATTTATAATGATTTTTACTTATAAAGCTATGTCTAGTATCTTGCCTTCTATGAAAAACAACTTTAATTTTATTTAAACACAAGAATTTTACTATAAGTGAAGTCCAGTAGAGTTTACCTTGATGAACATGCAGTATGTTTATATTATTTCTTTTAATAATCTTTACAAGTTTTAAAATACCACAAGGATCAAAAGAATTAACTGCTTTAAATGTTACTATCTTAATATTTCTTTTCAAAGCCTCTTTGTACATTTGACTTTCATAAGGAACAGCAACTATGTTATCGCAAACTCCTGACTTTTGTAAATTTTCAGCCAAGAGAAGTGTAGTTTTTTCTGCTCCACCAAAAGAGTAAGATGAAAAAATGTGTAAAATTTTATATCTCATCTAAATACTTTACCCCACAAAGATATATATTCCTTGACTGTCATTTTAAGAAAAGCTTCAGCATACATCATACCTTGTTCTTTAATTTCACCCCAATATCGATTTAACCCTTGAGCAATTTTTATATAATCTCTTGTTATAATCTGAGTTTTATAGCACTCTATTGCTTGTCTTTTAACATCCCATTCCTTACTTATATCAAATAAACAATTCGGATTAAGTGGAGACCACACAGAATAAGCATATATCATAAAATTCAATTTTATTTTCTTCCTTAGTTCATTAATTGCCCAAGAAACAGCTATATGGTCATTATGTTTGTCAAAAAAGAAAGGTACAAAAACTGCTTCTGGCTTTACAGAATTCAAGACAAAGCCCAAATTTTCTTTAAAATCTTTATTACAATTTAGGTTACGTGAAGAAAAATGCATATAATGATTTTTCTTAGACCCTATTATTTCTGCAGCTCTTTTAGATTCTTCCATTCTCTCTTGCGAGTCATTTGTACAAAAAACAATTTCTAAATGCCCTCCAGATTTTACATGCTTTATCAATGTCCCAGCACACCCAACAGCTTCATCATCTTGGTGAGGAGCTATAGCTAAAACTTTATTTGCATAAATATTATCTTCTTTTGGTATAGAATAATTTATAAGCGGTTGAATATATTCATAAAGTCTAAATAAATGTATATTTTTTAAACGTTTCATTGTTTTCTCCAAACTTAAATGTAAATCAAATAATTTAGACTGATAGTTTATCAAATTTTTAAGACGTAACATAATGAAAATACTAATTTGACTATAATTTAGCAAATTAGGTATAATCTTAAAATATTAGTGCTATTGGGAGGAATGTAGAAAATGTCTTATAAATGCGCAGTTTGTGGCAAAGGTTCATCGTCAGGTAATACTGTAAGCCACTCAAATAAAGCTTCAAAGAGACTTTTTAGACCTAATCTTCAAAGTTTAAACATTGCTGTTAACGGTAAGAAAACCCGTGAATATGTTTGTACCTCTTGTATTAAGTCAAATAAAGTAAAAAAAGCAATATAATTTTATAAAACTGTACAGTCATTATTAAAAGTAATGACTGTACAGTTTTATTTATTCTCCCTTAAATATTTCCTTATTTTAGAACGAGCTTGAACAGTTGTTGCACATTCTAGCCAGTGAATGCTTGGTTTCATATTTTTCCTAGTTAAAATTTCACAAATATCGCCTGTATTTAACTTTGTACTTATTGTTACCATCTTACCGTTAACTTTTGCACCAATAAAAGTATTTCCTATATCTGAGTGCACAGCATAAGCAAAATCCAGAGTTGTTGATCCACATGGAAGCTTTATTACGTTTTTTTAGGTGTAAAAACAAATATCTGTTCAAAATTACATTCTGTCTTTAACGAGTCTAAAAATTCTATAGAATCTGTTGTTCCTTTCTGATACTCAAGAAAGTGTTTTAACCAGTCCAACCTATCCTCATCAGCAAGAACATTTCTTGTGTCTTCTTTACCTACACCTTTATAACGCCAGTGAGCAGCAACTCCATATTCTGCTCTTTGATGCATTTCTTCAGTTCTAATTTGTGTTTCAACTATGGCATTTGTATCCGAAATAATAGTTAAGTGCAAAGATTGATACATATATTCTTTCGGAATATTTATATAATCCGTAAAAGAGCCTTCCAAAAGATTAAAATTTGAATTTATTATGCTAAGTATTTCATAACAATGCTCTACAGTATCTGTAATAATCCTAAGACCGAACAAATCTTGAATTTCACTGAATGGTTTATTTTGCCTCTCCATCTTTTTGTATATACTATACAAATTTTTTGGCCTTGCTAACTCTCTATACTTTATGCCAACATTCTTTAACTTCTCCTTAATTTGTTTTTCTACTAACATAAGATTTTCTAAGTTACTCTCTGAACGTTTTTCCCACTGCGCTTTTATAAAATTATATTCTGCAGGATACAGTACCTCAAAAGACAAGTCCTCCAACTCTCCTCTCCAATTATATATACCAAGTCTGTGAGCAAATGGAGCATATAAGGTAAGTGATTCGTGAGCAATGTGTTTTTGTAAAGGCAAAAATTTAATAGTTCTCATATTATGAAGTCTATCTGCCAACTTAATTATTATAACCCTTACATCTTTAACAACAGCAAGTAACATTTTTCGCCAATTCTCTGCTTGCTCTGTTATAGTATCGTCAAACTGATATTTTGAAAGTTTTGTAACCCCATTTACCAAAGAAACTATTTCCATCCCGAATTCTCTTATGAGCTCTTGCTCTGTTACTGCAGTATCTTCTAAGACATCATGAAGTAATGCTGCAGATATAGTTGCAAAATCCATTTTTAGTTCCGCTAAGTTTTACATCACATTAATACAATGTGACATATAAGGTTCACCTGAAGCTCTACACTGGCAAGAGTGTGCAATTATAAGCCTTTTTTACAATTTCAAACTCATTTTCTGGTATGTAAGATAATATTTGTAAAATATTTTTCATATTCAGGGTATTTAAGTTTAGAGGTTTTAGACAGACCCTTTTAAAATTATTTCTGCCACTCTTTTACTTACGCCAGGTTGGCCTAACATTTCTTTAAATAAAAGAAGTTCCTCAACTTTTGACATGTAATTTTTAGGTTCTAGTTGATTAAGTACGTAATCTGATATTTTTTTAGGATTTGCATTAAATTGAATAAACTCAGATACAATATTTTTAGAGGATAAAATATTGACCATAGTTATATATTTTACCTTTATAACTGCTCTTAGAAAGAAATAGTTAATATAAGGCAATTTGTATATTATTGCCATAGGAATACCCATTAATGCATTTTCAAGACTTACAGTACCAGATGGACAAATAGCAAAGTCTATAAGTTTCCTTTTAGCAAAATCGTTTGAAATATCCATTTTAATATAATCTGGCAAACTATAAGAAATATCAGAATTTACACAAAACATTATAAACTTTGCATTTATCTTCTCTTTGAGTATTTTTGCAGCTTCAATAAGGATTGGAATGTGACGCTTAATCGCCCAACTGCGACTACCAGGAAACAAGCCTATTAAAGGAGGGTTAAGAGCACTGAACGGCTCTTTATTAAAATTGTTTTTTTGCGTTATTTTATCTATTAACGGATGACCTACAAAAACAGCATCCACTCCATTTTGTTTATACAAGGTTTCTTCAAAAGGAAAAATGACAAGCATCTTTTTTACAGTTTCTGCAAGTTTTTTTATTCTTGAACTTCTTGACGCCCATACTTGGGGACTTATATAATAAAATACTGGAATATTTAGCTTTAGCGCAAGTTTTGCAATATGTATATGAAATCCGTAGTAGTCTACAAGTACTATTTTATTAGGTCGTTCTAAGATAAGTATAGAAACTAACTTTTTAAATAATTTTTTAAAATATAAAATTTGCTTTAACGATATAAGACCAAAAGCATTTATGTTAACTATATCCTCAATAAAGTAATCAGCCGCACATTTTAAATTATTCCCGCCCAATGCAATAACACGACAGTTTTGATTTATATCTTTGATTTTTTTTATAACATCTGCAGCACAAATATCACCAGATAAATCTCCAGCTGATATAAAAATCTTATCATTTACCATTAAAACACCATGTTCTGTAAAATATTAAGAGCAAGTTCCACTGCATCTCTTCCCTGCTCTCCTGAAACTAATGGTTTTTTACCCTCAATTACATTCCTTAAAAAGTTATCAAGTTCGTAAAAGAGCGGCTCGTTTGAAGGTAATTTAGGTTTTTTTATATCTATGTCAAACAAAGAAGTTATTTTTTCTTTCCCTTCTTTTTTCGTATAAACTTTAAGGCTTTTGCCAGCATAGTCTATGGAAATATAACTGTCATTTTGAAAAATTCTTATTTTTCTATATTTGTCCATTGACACCCTACTTGCAGAAACATCTGCAACACAACCGTTTGCATATTTTAACCTTACCTTCGCAATATCTTCGGTTTCTGAAAAGATTTTTGCTCCATACGCTTCAACAGAAACTACTCTGTCTTTTACTAGCGAAAATAAGATATCCAGATCGTGTATCATTAAATCAAGCACTACGCCTATATGATTTGTCCTAGGATCGTAAGGGCCAAGTCTGTTAACTTCAATAAATTTAAGCTTATTTACAAATGGAGACGCTGCAATAACAGCAGGATTAAACCTTTCCACATGCCCTACTTGTAAAACTAAATTTTTAGATTTTGCTATTTCTATAAGTTCTTGAGCTTCATTGACATTTAAAGTAAAAGGCTTTTCCACAAGACAATGTATACCACTTTCTAAAAGAGGTTTTGCAACTTGGTAATGGTACGGAGTGGGGACAGCAACCACTACAGCGTTAACTTTACCTATCAAGTCGTAAAAGTCTGTCAAATATTTTGTCTTGTTTGCTTTTGCAATTTTTTCAGCTCTTTTTGAGTCTGAATCAACAACAAACTCTAGTACAGAATTCTTATGTTGCCCTAAAATTCTTGCATGGTGCTGCCCCAAAGAGCCTACACCTATAACAGCTGTTTTTATACTCATTTTTTATAACCTTGCACAACTTTTATTATCTTAAGTATTTCATTATTTTTAATAGATGGATGGACTGGAATAGATATAACTTCTTGAGCTGCTTTTTCTGCCTCTTTGCAAAGACCATGTTTATAACCTAATTGTTTATAGAACGGTTGATTGTACATAACAGTGTTATAATAAATGCCACTACCTATATCATTTTTTGCAAGATATTTAATAAATTTATCTCTTTGATTAACTCTAAGCGTATATTGATGAAATACATGCCTATAATGTTTAGGAACAAAAGGAATCTGTAAAAAATCTAATTCTTTAAAAGCTTCGTTGTACATATTTGCTATTTCTATTCTTTTTTTAATCCAACTTTCAAGCTGTTCTAGTTGAGCTATACCGATTGCTGCAGCAAGGTTTGTAAGTCTATAATTGTACCCTAAAACAGTATGTGTTGAATGAGACTCTCTTCCATGATTTATAATCTGTCTACCATATTTATCAGAATTTTTATTATTCGTTAAAACCATCCCACCTTCACCAGTCATCATATTTTTTGTAGCATAAAAAGAAAATGCAGACGCATCTCCAAAAGATCCGACCTTTTTATTTTTAAACTCTGCTCCATGTGCCTGACAAGCATCTTCAATAAGTTTAAATCCGTACTTCTTTTTAAGTTCTAATATTGCGTCCATATCGCAAGCAAGCCCATATAAGTGCACTATTAAAACTGCTTTTACATTCTTCTCTCTTTTTAGAGTTTCTTCGAGTTCTAGTGGATCTATATTAAAAGTTTTTGGGTCAATATCTACAAATATAGGTTTAGCACCACACATTAAAATTGAATTTGCGGTAGCTATAAAAGAAAATGGTGTAGTTATAACTTTATCTTGTGATTTAATACCACACATTAAAAGAGCAGTGTGCAAAGATGTAGTCCCATTTGCATTTGCAATAGCATATTTTGTACCACAATATTTTGAAAAAGATTGCTCAAACTGAGTAACATATTTGCCGCTTGCCAAAATCTTTGAATCTAAAACTTCTTTAATTAATTGCCTTTCTTTTTTTCCAATAACAGGACATGCTACATTAATCATTTTTTCCTTCTTATACACCAAATATAGTAACTTTTTCTTCTTGTGCTTTCTTTATAACTTCGTCTTTGTCTAAAATTAGGGTAACACCAGCTTCTATTGCCATTGCTCTTATTCTGTTTTGTTTTAAAGTGTCTATCGTTTGCAAACCAATAACAGGGACATCAAACCTAAAATCTTGGTTTGGTTTTGCTACTTTAATCACTATAGCATTTTCTCCACCAAGCTTATATGCTCTCTTTATACACTCGTCTGTACCTTCTACCGACTCAACAGCTAGCACAGACCTATCCTTAACAACGACAGTTTGTCCAATATCAAAACCAGCTATACCTTTTGCTATCTTGTACCCAAAATCAACATCCTTGCTTTCATCTAAAAAGAGTTTCTTTCCAGCTATTAAACCTGGCAAAGCAAGTAAGTGTTTTAAGTAAGTGTGAGAATCTATTAAATACATCCCCTCCTTTTCGAACTCGTTAGCTATGGTTTTTAAAATAGTATCTGTTTTTTTGTTTATTAAACTACCCATAACTTTTATAGCACGAAAATCCATACTTATAGCAGAATAAATTTTTACATGTTTTACTTGACCTGCCATTATAACGTTTTTAATATTTTCACTTTTCAATGCATCTATAATTTTTTGAAATTTTCCAATTGAAAACCAAAAAATTTTATCACAAACTTTTTCTAATTTAGGGTCTGCTTCTTCTTTTAAAGCAATACAAACAACTTTATTTCCACTTTTTTTAATCTCATGTGCAACTAAAAATGGAAACCTATTATTGCCGGCAATAAGGCCTATGCTTTCCATGTTATTCTCTTATCATTAATTATGGACGCTTCAAAATCAAATATTTAAGGCCTCGCTAGACCTCTTTTAGAACTTTCTACAAACTTAATAATCTCTTTGACGCAAACTGACTGAATTTGTTCAAGTTTTGATAAAGCATCTTTAAGTAAAAGCTTTGATTTAAAAAGTATACGGTAAGCTTCTTTAACCGCATCTATATCTATTGAAGAAATTTTTCTTCTTTTCATTCCAACTAGATTTAATCCATCAAGTTTTACTCTATCACCAGCGCACAAAGCATAGGGAATTATGTCCATAGTAACAGCTGCACCAACACCTGTCATTGTATCTTTGCCAATTTTTACAAACTGATGTATTCCAACAAGTCCGCTTATAAAAGCATTATCGCCTATTTCAACATGACCGCCAGCTGCAGAACAGTTTGCCATAATAACATAGTCGCCTATTCGACAATCATGCGCTACATGAGATGAAGTCATAAAGTAGCAATTTTTACCTATTACAGTTTTGCCAGTTTTTTTTGACCCTCTATTAAAAGTCACAAATTCCCTGACTGTAGTACCATCCCCAATATAAACTTTTGATGGTTCATCATTATAACTTAAATCTTGAGGAGGCGTACCTATAGAAGCTGAATTATAAACTTTGCAGTTATCACCTATTTGTGCATGCTCAATAAAAACATTAGAGCCTATTATCACATTTTTACCTATAACAACATCTTTTCCTATTACAGTATATGCACCTATAGAAACATTATTACCCAAAATTGCAGTCCCGTCTATTATAGCTGTTTTATGAATCATTTTGTTCACTAACTCCAAATCAATTAAAGTTTAAATCTATAAACTACGCTAAGAGTAAGCTTAGAAAAAGTATAATTTATTTCTGAGGCTAATGTGTTTCCTATATAAATCTCTTTAGGTCTACCATTGCTTACATTACCACTGAAATCATACAATATTTCAAAAAATAAACCCAACGGTAAATCGTAACCTAAACCCAAACCATAATAAACACCAAAATATGTAGTATTATTATTGTCTAGAACAGCTATTTATCCGGATCTAAAGCTCTAAGAAAAGAATTAATAATATCATCATAGCTAGGTTTAATATGCAAAATGGCAAGTCCTAAATTCCCTTTTAAATAAAGATTTTCTAAACTTTTTATAGGGTAAAATTGCAATGTCACATAAATTGGATATGCACTAACTTTAATTTCATCAAGACCGAGATCTTCAAAGACTTGTTTTTCAGAATTACTGAAAGAAACAGATCTTGAAAGAGAATAACAAATTCCGATTCCCCACTTTAATTTGCTTGCAGTAGTATACAAATACTCTAATGCCAAATCGATATTTGCATTAACGTTGTCACTCGTACTAGAGTCAATAATTTTTTGCGGAACACCATTAAGTAAAACTTTATTATCAGAAGTTCCCAATTTACCCAAAATCCCATATCCGGCTTTTATGGTTAGTTCTTGATCCCCTATGGTTTTACTAAAAGAACCATTACAAACATAAAAAAGTAAACAGAAAAACTAATAAGGCAAGTCTTTTCACAACAACCCCCAAATAAAGTTATATGAATATTTTCTATTTTGGTCTTGTAATACCTCTTTGAGATCTTTTTATAAAATCTGTTATATCTTTAACGTAAAGTGAATTAGATTCTTCTAACTTTGCTATAGCATCCTCTAAACTTAATTTAGACATAAAAAGAATCCTATATGCAGATTTTATATCTTCTATTTCTGAAAGTTTAACCTTTTTTCTTTTTAAACCTATAAGATTAAGACCCACCAAAACAGCCCTATCACCTTGAACTGTCACGTAAGGTATAATATCCATATTAATCATAGAGCCTGCGCCAATAATCACAGACTTCCCTATTTTGCAAAATTGATGTACCCCAATACTTGCACTAAGAATTGCGCCATCATCAATCTCAACATGACCTGCAATACCCGTTGAATATCCAACAATTACATTATCTTTAATAATACAATCATGAGCTATGTGAGCACAAGCCATAAGTAAACAATTATTGCCTACCACAGTCTGTCCAGCTGCAGCAGTCCCTCTATTTAAAGTAACACCCTCTCTTATAGTGGTATTATCGCCAACTATAACTTTAGTATGCTCTCCTTGATATTTTAAATCTTGAGGACGTTTACCTATAGAAGAAAAATTAAAAATCTCACAATTTTTACCTATTTGAGCATACTCTATAACACATTGTCCGTGAATTTTAGTCCCAGACTTTATAACAGTATCCGGACCTATTACAGTATAAGGACCTATCTCTACATTATCTTCTATAACAGCATCTTTACTTATAATAGCTGTTTGATGTATCATTATCACCACCCCTCTTAAGCTATTGTCTATCTACAATAATAAACATAAATTCCGCTTCTGTTGTAAGCTTACCATCCACATAAGCTTCTCCTTTCATTTTGCCGCGTTTGCCACCACCTTTTATTATTTCAACATGAAGTTCAAGAAGATCCCCTGGTTTTACTGGTATGCGAAATTTAACCTTATCTATTGACATAAAATAAGCTAACTTATCCTGCATTTGAGGTTTTGAAAGAAACATAACACAAGATGTCTGTGCCATAGCTTCAACAATTAAAACCCCTGGCATTATAGGAGCACCGGGAAAATGCCCTTGAAAAAAACTCTCATTTCCGCTTACACATTTATAGCCTACAGCTTTTGTAGGACAAGAAGAATCTACTTTAACTTTATCTATCATTAAAAATGGATACCGGTGAGGAATATACTTTAAAACTTCCTCATGACTTAAAATTTTTTCAGTTGGAGATAATTCTATATTTATATTCACTCTTTCCTCCGAAATTTTAATTCTTTTTAATAATGGCTTTACTAACAAATTCTTTCACAAAATTTATATTGTTTTTATGTCCTGGTTTTTGAGCAACTATTTTTGCTTTAATGGGTTTTCCTACTAAATAAAGGTCCCCTATTAAATCTAAAATTTTATGCCGTACAAATTCGTCTTCATAGCGGAGTGGCTCTTTATTGTGTATTCCGCTTAACCCTATAACTATGGCATTTTCCATTGAGCCGCCAAGAGCAAGCCCATTTTTTTTCAAAGCCTCTATTTCATAGTCAAAACAAAAGGTTTTAGCGCTAGCAAAATCAATTAAGTAATTATCTTTATTTAAGTCCCTTAAAGATAAATTTTGATGTTCTAAAAATGGGTGGTCAAAACCTATAGTACAATCTATTTCTAAGTGATCGCTAGGATATGCTGAAATTTTAGTTTTCCCAGATTCAAAATGAATTGGCTCATTAATCGTATAAAATTCCCTTTGCGCATCCAACTCTTTTATACCAGCATTTAAAAGAGTTTCTGTAAAGATTTTTGAACTTCCATCTAAAATTGGAGGTTCATTATTGTTTATCTCTATAGCTAAGTTATCAATACTTAAAGCTGCGCATACAGACATTATATGTTCTATTGTATGTACTCTTGCACCATCTTTCCCTATCACAGTCCCTCTTACAGCAAGTCCTGTAGCTGTATTTTCATAATTTGCCTCAATTTCAGGTTTATTAGGTAAGTCAACCCTTATAAATCTTATGCCATAATCAGCTTGGGTTACTGGCTTAAATACTACAACACTTTTATTCCCTGTGTGAAGACCGATACCCTCAAGCGAAATCTTTTTTAAAATAGTCGTTTGTTTTGTCATAATAAATCTACTTATCCTCTAGATCTTTTTTTATTTTTTTTAAATCGTTATAAATTTCAGGTAATTTTCTAATTAAAGCTCTTATTTTTATACTTTGGTTTAAAGGCGCCATAGGGTTTCCACCTACTTGTTGGCCATCTTTTACATTACCAGAAATACCAGATTGACTTGCAATAGTTACATTATTACCTATTTTTAAATGTCCGCCAAGACCAGTTTGTCCTGCAATAGTTACATTATTACCTATGTGAGTAGAACCTGCTATCCCTACTTGAGCTACAATAATACAATCTTCCCCTATTTCAACATTGTGAGCTATCTGTACAAGATTATCTATTTTTGTCCCATTACCTATCTTAGTTGAATCAAAAGTAGCTCTATCTATAGTAGTATTTGCGCCTATTTCAACATCATCTCCTATCTTTACGTAACCTATTTGAGGAATTTTATAAATTTTCCCAGAAATATTCGCAAACCCAAACCCATCTCCCCCAATAACAGCTCCAGGTTGTATTATAACTCTATTTCCAATAATTGTACCTTCTCTTATAACTACATTCGGATAAATAAGGCAATCATCTCCAATTATAACATTTTTGCCTATATAAACATTTGGAAAAATCTTAGCATTATTTCCAATTTTTGTACCACTCTCAACAACAACGTTTTGTCCAATATAAGCAGATATCCCTATAACAGAATCATTAGATATACAAGCAGTACTATGTATTTTTGTTTCTATTTCATTTAATCTTTCTTTTTCTATTAAGCTAAGCACTATACTATAAGAATATTGAGGGTTTTCTACCTTTATAATATTTTTATCTTTAAATTTTGAAATATCTGTATCAAAAGCTACAAATATAACACCCGCTTTAGTTGTTAAAGCATCTTGCAAATATTTTAAATTTCCTAAAAAAGAAATTTCATTTTCTTTTGCATTAGAAAGACTATTAAGACCAGTTAAAAGAATATCTTTCTTGCCAATAAGCTGGCCAGCAACAATATTTGCTAATTCACAAGCAGTTAACTTCATTTATTTCCCTTTTATATCTTTTACAATCTCGTCGGTAATGTTTTTATATTTACCAAATAAAACACTTTTTTTATCCAAGATTGTGTCTACGTGATACTTTTTTGCAAATTCTTTCAACAAAGTCTCTATATCTTTTAAAACTTCTGCGCTATAACGTTGTTCCAGCAAAGATATATCTTTCTTTGAACTTTCAGACAAATCTGAAATTTTTATACTTTGTTCTTTTAAAATTACTAAAAGACTTTCTAATTCTTTTGATAGTTCACAGACAAGCACTTCATTATTTTCCAGCTTTGCTTTTGATATTTTTGACTCTAAAGTTTCTATTTTAAATTTCAACTTATTAAACTCTTTTATTAAATCTTCTATAATCACTTTTCTTTTATAGGCAAACTCTTTAATTTCATTTTTATATTTTAGTGTTTTTGGGTAAGCATTAAATATTTCGTCCATATCAACACAAAAAACACTATTAAAAACTTCAACACTTAAAGGTTCATCTAGACCAAATCCCTTTAAAGATATAAAAATCAAACAAAAAACTAATAAAAAAAATTTTTTAGAAAACATTTCCCATCGTAAAATAGAACTCTTGTAAAGGTTCACCCTCTTTATGGTTTAACCCGTAGCCATAATCAAGTCTTACGGGGAAAACTGGCGTTGCTATTCTTATCCCAAACCCTACTCCAGAGCGTAAATTCTTTTCCCCACTTCCAAGCTCCAAATTTATATTATTAAAATCTGTCCAAGAGCCACCTATATCATAAAAAAAAGCACCTACAAGTATTGACCTGTCTTTTTCTGTAACTATAGGGAACTTATATTCTAAATTTAAAACACCTTTTACTTTACCACCATTTTTAGAGCCTATTTGTACTCTAGGCTTGTAACCTCTAATATCGCCTTGGCCACCTACATAAAATCTTTCGTAAATTGGAACTGAAGTCTGATTTCCATAAGCTGTAATTGCACCAAGCTCAATATTAGCACATAACACTAATTTCCAAAAAGTTGGGAAAAACCAAGTAGACCTTGCAATACCTCTTATATAGTTTATTTCTCCTCCTAGTTCATTACTTGCCACTTGGAATTTAAGAAATTGTCTACTACCCTTTGAGGGATCAAAAACATAATCTCTAGAATCATAAATAATCCCTGTAGATACACTAGAGGTTTTTCCTTTTGAAAGATCGGCAGCTTGTTCTATTTGTTTTTTCACATCATCTTTCATATCTTTAAGCTTTATGTCTTCCAAAGTATATCCAAAAGCTAAGGCTACAGTCTCGCTTAATCTAGGGCCAATCTCTGTAGAAAAACCTACTCTCCCCTCTTCGTAAGCATCTGTATAAGTTGTATAATCTTTTTTCCTATTTGTATTAAAAAGGCTTAAAGTTAACTTTATATTTTTGCCTAAAATTCTTGGCTCTGTCCAATCTAATTCATAATTTCGCCTGCGAGCACCAAATTCACATAATAAATTCAATCTTTGGGCTAAACCAAATAAATTCATATGTTGTATCTGAAAAGAACCTATCAGCAAATCAACTGAAGAATATCCAATTCCAGCCGTAACCATGCCAGGCTTCCCTTCTGTAACAGCAAGAGACAGGTCTAGAACACCTTGATCACCTGTAGGCATAGGTTGGGTCTCAACACTTTCAATAAAACCTAAATTATAAATTTTCTCTACACTTCTACGCACCTTTTGCAAAGAAAACACATCCCCTGGAGACAAAAGGACTTCTCTTCTTATTACTTTATCTTTTGTAGAAACAAGACCATCAATATAAATGTTGCCTACATATACTATTGTATTCTCTTGAATTGAAAAGTTTACATCTACCATACTAGAAACTTCATTTGATTTAGTAAATTCCGGCTCAATTTTTGCATTTAAATAACCTCTGTCAGAATATAAAGAATATATATTTCTAACTATTTCAATAATTTGGGCCTGATTATAAATTTGTTTCTTTTTTAATTTAATTACTTTTTGAATATCCTTATCATCAATAGCAAAAGTTCCAGTATAACTTACATCACCAATTTCATATCTATTGCCTTCATCTATATTGATTTTTAAAAACATTTCTGTCCTACTTTCATTATATGTAATAGATGAAGACAGCAACTGATAATCCATAAAACCCTTATCTTTATAAAAACTTTGTACTGCCATTAAATCCGCTTGAAAAATACCTTCTTTAAATATTTTTTTAGGTCTTGTTTTCATAATCCTAAGAATTTTTTTAGTCTTAAACGAAAACACCCCCTCTACATCTACTCCACCTATAACAACTTTATTATTTTCCGTTATAACAAAAGTTATAGTGATTTTATTTGTGTCTGCATCCACCGTTGGATAAGCTTCTATTTGGCAATCTGCATAACCTTTATCGCTATATAACTCTAAAATTTTATTTTTAGTTTCTTCCAATTTTAAGATGTCATAATATTCTTTTTCTTTTAATACACTTGTTCTTTTTAGTTTATTTGTTGGTAAAGCTGAATTCCCTTTAAAAACAATACGATTTATATAAGGTTTTTCTGTAACTGTAAAAGTAAGAATCCCTCGTTGGTCATCAAAGCTTACTTCGACATTTTCAAAATAGTCAAGACCAGATATAGAGCGAACATTTTCTCTAGCTACATCTGCAGAATATATTTCGCCCTTTTTAATGTTAATAGCTGATAAAACTGTTTTTAATTTAACACTATGTAGTCCTTCAACCAAAACAAAAGATACTCTATCTATACCATAAACAATTGATGTGAAAAAAAACATAAAAAATATAAGCACAACACGATTTTTCATCAAAAACTCCCACAATAGGATAACAACTTTAGCATTTTACTAAAAATACATGCCTTTCTCAAATTAAAAACTCATAAACATCCCAAAGCTATAAGTAGGTTCATCGCTATAAGTAAAAACATCGAAAATAAAGTTAAAAACACCTAAACTAACACTTAAGCCTGCTCCATAACCAAAACCATTCACATCTGAAGACATTCCTGCATATTTAGATGTGTATGCTGAAAGATGAGTAATGTCATAATTTAAACCTACATAAGGTTTTAACAGTGGAATTTTAGAAAATTGCAAAAGTATAGAATTTTTTAAATTCCAAGCTTTAAATTCGTTACTATCAGTGTTGGCACACGCATTATTATAAACAGATTGCAAGGAAATGGCAGGAACTATAACAGCTTTTGGTCTAAATAGTTCGTAAAGCAGACCAGCCCCAATAATAGTTGTATCATCAAATCTTGACAATCTTAAAATAGTATTAAAATCATAAGGTAATCCTATACAAAAATGAAGCATAGGGAAAAACAACCCTTTTGAGTCTGTATCTTTAACAATTATATTATCTTTAGAAATACTCCTATAAGAAATTTTTAAACTAGCATAAACGCCAAGAGGGCCGAGTGCATCGTCAACGCCAAAAGTACCTCCGGAAATTACTTGCCCAAAATCTTTTGTAAAAATATCAAGACTTTTTTGAGCATCTTGGGTGGATAAAGCATCTAAAACAGAATTAAAAGATGTGTATGGATTTGCTATACCTTGAGAAGTTAACAAAAAAAACATTACAAAAAATGTAAAAATTTTGTTCATTTTCTTAAACCCCTATTCCTTTTTTCCCATATAATTCTTATACCCTCTAATGTTAAGTTTGGGAGTATAACTTCTATCTCATCTATTTCATTTAACATCAAACTGGCAAGTCCACCTGTAGCAATTATATGATTAACTTTCATTTCTCTTTTTGTTAGCTTTATAATCTCTTTAACAAGTCCGACATATCCAAAATAAAGACCTGCTTGTATACATTCAACAGTAGTTGTCCCTATAGCTTTTGAAGGTTTTTTAAGTTCGACCTGGGGCAATTGTGCTGTTTTTAAACTTAAAGATTGTGCAGAAATTAATGGACCTGGGGCAATAGCACCACCTAAGTATCTTCCATTAGTATCTATACAATCAAAAGTCGTTGCTGTTCCAAAATCAATAACAATACAACCACCACCATACATAAAATAAGCAGCGACTGCATCTGCAATTCTATCAGCTCCAACTTCTTTATTATCTAAAGACGCAAACTTTAAATCACCACAATTTTTATGATTGATAAAAAACACTTTTTTGTTAAAATATTTTTTTGTCATTTCTTCAAAAATAACATTTAAAGAAGGGACTACACTTGCAATAGCAACATGTTTTACATCTCTAGCATTAAAACCATTATAAAAAAACATATTCATAAGCATAGTTGCATATTCATCTGAAGTTTGCCACTTTATAGTAGACATTTTATAAACTTGTAAAGGATTACTTAAAACATTTTTGCCCTCCATTTTAAATAATCCTACTGTTATATTTGTGTTTCCTATATCCAAAGCTAAAAACATTGTTATCCTCTTACAAAAATATTGTTGCCAAGATTATCAATAGCAACAATAAGTGGCATATCTTTTACTTCAAATCTATAAATAGCTTCCGGTCCTAAATCCTCAAAAGCAATTAAATCTGCTTTTATTACAGACTTAGAAATAAGCGCAGCAACACCACCTGTAACTATAAAATATATTGCATTGTTTTTTTTTATTGAATTCTCAACTTCTTTAGACCTATCGCCTTTTCCTATTAAAACTTTTATACCCTCTTTGAGCAATCTTGGTGTAAAAACATCCATTCTAGAAGATGTTGTAGGACCACAAGCGCCAACAATATTCCCTGGTTTTGTTGGTGTGGGCCCGCAATAATAAATTGCAGAATTAGTTAAATTAAAAGGAATTTTGTCTTTATTACCAGAATCTAGTAAATTTATGATCCTTTTATGAGCAGCGTCTCTTGCAGTATAAATTGTTCCACTAAACAAAATTTTTCGTCCAGCTTTTAAACTATTTAAATTAAAAATTAAATCATTTAAGTGTACATTCATATTGTGATAGTTTGCCTTCTACAAGAGTGACATTGAATACTTACAGCTACTGGAAGCAAAGCTATGTGAGTAGGTTTTGTTTCAATAAAAACTGCTAATGCAGTAGTTTTGCCACGCAATCCCATAGGTCCTATATTTAATTTATTTATATCTTCTAAGAGTTCTTTTTCCTTATTATCATAAAAAGAACTGTTGTTTTTGCTGCCGATTTCTCTAAATAAAGTTTTTTTTGCCAATAACGCAACTGAAGGAAAGTCTCCTCCTATACCTATACCTACAATTAAAGGAGGGCAAGCATTTCTTGCGTTGTCTACAACATCTAAAACAAACCTTTTTATTCCTTCCCATCCGCAAGAAGGCGCAAGCATTTTTAAAGCGCTTGCATTTTCACTGCCACCACCTTTAGGTAAAAAAGAAATTTCTATTTTATCACCATCTATACTATCAACATAAACATTTGCAGGAGTATTATTCTGTGTATTTTTTCTATTTAAAGGATCAGTAACGATGGACTTACGTAAATAGTTGTTTTTATATCCTAAAGATACTCCTTCGTTTATTGCGTCATAAATATTTCCATCTTCTATTTGTACATTTCTACCCAATTTCACAAAAAAGTTAGCTGTACCTGTATCTTGGCACAAAGGCAAACCATTTGTTTTTGCAATTTCTGCATTTTCAATAATCTCTTCTAAAATATCTTTTGCCACATTGTCTTCATACAAAATGCTCTGCTTTAAAGCACATAAAATATCATTAGGTAAATGAAAGTTTGCTTTAGCACACAAATTTGCTATTGCTTCTATTATAATTTTAGATTCTATATTTCGCACTCTGTATGTAACCTTTTTTCATCATTGTTTCTGTTATGTGTCTACTTCTTCCTATAATTTTTTTTGCGGTTTCATAAAGCTTATCATAACTTAACTTTTTGGAAGCAACTTTTTCTTTAACAGCTTCTACTCCTATCGCAGCTGCAACCTTTGGAAAAATCTCCCATTCATCCATGGTTGGAAGAATCTTACCAGGTTTTATTTTATTGTCAGGTACACAAGACGCAAGCTCTTTAGCAGCCATTATACACATCGTATCTGTAATTGTTACAGCCATTACATCTAAAACTCCTCTAAAAACGCCAGGAAACCCTAAAGAATTGTTTACTTGATTAGGGAAATCGCTTCTACCTGTTACAACTACAACAGCGCCTGCTTCTTTTGCTTGCCAAGGCCAAATTTCCGGAACTGGATTTGCGCAAGCAAACACTATAGGATTTTTTGCCATTAAAGACACATACTCTTTCTTTATTACTCCTGGGCCTGGTGAAGATAAAGCAATAACAGCATCTGCATTTGTCATAGCTTCTTTTATACCACCTCTAATATCATAGGCATTCGTATCTAAGGCAAGTCCCCACTGCTCATAACATGCTTTTAAGTCAAAACGTCCTTTGTGCAATATTCCTTTAACATCAACCATAACTATATTTTTAGGATTTACACCGTACAAAATTAAAAGCCTGGCTATACACACATTAGCTGCTCCTGCACCTATCATAGCTATCTTAATATCACATGCTTTCTTGTTTACAACTTTTAAAGCATTTATAAAACCTGCTAGGGTAACAAGAGCAGTGCCTTGTTGATCATCATGCCAAACTGGTATGGAACATTCTTTTCTTAATGTATTTAAAACAGAAAAACATTTTGGCTGCGATATATCTTCTAAATTTATGCCACCAAAAGAAGGCTGCAAAATTTTAACAGTTTGTATTATTTCTTTCTCGTCTTTTGTTCCAAGACATATTGGATATGCATCTATTCCACCAAGATATTTATAAAGAAGAGCTTTCCCTTCCATAACAGGCATACTAGCTTTCGCGCCAATATCTCCAAGGCCCAAAACTCTTGAACCATCACTGACAATTGCAACGCTATTGCCTTTATTTGTATATTCATAAACTAATTCTTGATTTTTATAAATATCCATACAAACTGCAGCAACACCAGGACTGTACCAGATAGAAAAATCATTTAGGCTTTTCACTTGGCATTTCGGTACTACTTCTATTTTGCCTTTATAAAAAGAATGTAATTTTTTTGCTATTTTAGATGGCTTTTGAGCTGCTGTTAAAAGTTTTTCTTCATTATTATTTCTTTTCATGGTAAACCCTAAACAAGTATAAACTATGTATATTAATTATATATCTTTAAACAATACTCGTCAAACAGTAGTAATTTTTGTATAATAATTTAATAAATTGCGAGGTTTTTATGTTAAATATTCCAAAGGTTTCAGTTATTATTCCAATTTATAATGTTGAAAAATATATAAGACAGTGTTTAGAAAGTGTTATATCCCAAACTTTAAAAGATATAGAAATACTTTGTATTGACGATTGTAGCACAGATACTTCTATAAAAATTGTTGAAAGTTTTTTAAAAAAAGATAATAGAATAAAAATATTACAATTAAACAACAACAAACTTCCTGGTATTGCAAGAAATATAGGAATACAAAATTCTATAGGAACATATATTTCTTTTATTGACCCTGACGATTATGTAAAACCTGATTTCTTAGAAGTTGCCTACACAAAACTTGAAGAATTACAACTAAACAGCGTATGGTTTAATATAAAAATATTTGATGATACAAAAAAGTCTTTTACAAAAGATAATTACTTTCTAAAAAGTGATAATGGGCCATTAATTGTAACTTCTAAAAATATAAATATTTTTCCTATAAATTGTTGGAATAAAGTATATCGTTTGAGTACAATAAAGGAAAATAATATTATATTTTCAGAAAATATTCTTTTTGAAGATTTGGAATTTTACTATAGATTTTTTACACAATCAAAAGAAATTTATTTTATCAACAAACATCTTTATATTTATAGATTAAGACCAAATTCTATACTTTCTAGCAAAAAAAATAGAAATGATATTTTTAAAGCTATTAAAAACATATATAACTATTTAAATAAAAAAAACATATTCGAAGATTACAAAGAATCTTTTATTCAATTAATTATTCAAAGTATAGAACGTTCACCTAATATTAAAGATATGGTTCCATATATTGTAGATTTGCTAAAACAAATTAACTTCCCTAAAGATTACACTAGAACTGATAAAAATAATTTTTATGATTTTTTAAACTATATAATTTATTTCAATAAGCTCTCAAAAACAATGCAAACTTTAAATAAATATTATTTTGGTTTAATTTTTGGAATTTCAAAATTTTTACCTAAAAAAAGTTATAGAAAAAAATGTAGAGAAAAGTTCAAAAAATACATTTTTTAAGGATTTTCATGTTCTTGCCGACAACTAAGGAAGAGATAAAGTTACTTAAATGGGACCGACCTGATATAATTTTAGTTTCAGGAGATACATATATTGACAGTCCTTTCATAGGAGTTGCTGTAATAGGAAACTATCTTATATATCAAGGTTTTAAAGTTGCAGTTATAGCTCAACCTGATATTAAAACTGATGAAATTACAAGATTAGGAGAACCAAAGCTCTTTTGGGGAATAAGCGCTGGAGCTATGGACTCTTTTGTAGCAAACTATACAGCATTAAATAAGTTTAGAAATAACGATGACTTAACACCTGGAGGAATAAATAACAAACGTCCAGACAGAGCGTGTATGGTTTACACAAATCTAATAAGAAGATATTTTAAAAACACAAAACCTATAATACTTGGAGGAGTTGAAGCAAGTTTAAGAAGGATAGTCCATTACGACTACAAAGACAATGCTTTAAGACGCTCAATATTGTTTGATTCAAAAGCCGATATTATAGTTTACGGTATGGGTGAAAAAAGCACCTTGGAACTTGCAAAATGTTTTAAAAATGGCACAAGTTATGAAAATATTGAAGGTATATGTTATATATCAAAAAACAAACCAGAAGATTCTTTAGAAATACCATCATTTGAAGAGTGCATAGAAAACAGTGACAAATTTTTTGAAAGTTTTTCTACTTTTTATAAAAATTCTTGCAGTAAAAATGAAAAAATCTTAACACAAAAACACAATGATAGATATCTAATATGCAACCCAAAACAAGACACTTTATCTCAAGAAGAACTAGATCAAATTTACAACCTAAACTACACAAGGCAAGTACATCCATACTATCAAAAACTAGGGCATGTAAAAGCCCAAGAAACAATAAAATTTTCAATTACAACACATAGAGGTTGTTTTGGAGAATGCAATTTCTGCGCTATTTCAATACATCAAGGTAAAAAAGTTATTTCTAGGAGTAAAGAATCTATAATTAACGAAACACAAAAAATAACAAATCTTAAAGATTTTAAAGGTTATATAACAGACTTAGGTGGGCCTACAGCCAACATGTTTAATTCAAAATGCTTGGCAAACAAAATTGCAGGAACATGCGAAAACAAACGTTGCTTATATCCAAGCACTTGCAAAAATTTAGATGCAGGACATGATAGCCAAATTGAACTTTTAAAAGAATTAGCATTATTACCAAATATTAAAAAAATATTTATCTCTTCTGGGATAAGATATGATATGGTTTGTTCAGATAAATTGTTTGGAGAAAAATATTTAAATTTTATAGTAAATAATAATGTTTCTGGGCAAATGAAAATAGCTCCTGAACATTGTGACGATAATATTTTAGCTCTTATGGGCAAACCAAATTCTCAAATATTAAAAGATTTTATTGAAATGTTTAAAAGAATAAACTCTTCAAAAATTTTTTTAACTTATTATTTTATTGCAGCTTATCCGGGTTGTAGTGACAAAGAAATGAAAAGTCTTAAAAATTTTATAGACAAAAACCTAAAGATCCATCCAGAGCAAGTGCAAATCTTTACACCAACACCATCCACAAACGCAACATTAATGTATTACAGTCAAAAAGATCTTTTAAAAAATAAAATTTTTGTTCAAAAAGATAGAAATGCTAAACAGAAACAGAAAAGAATAGTTTGTCTATAGAAATCACTTCATTCCAGTTTGACAAAAACTTTATATTTGTAACTTTTACTGATATGTGTCAGCTTTTTTTCTTTTTTGGTTTTGGGAATGCTGTTACAGCCAAAAGTTCCGTGACTACTATTTTGACAAACTCTTTGTCCTCAATGTCTAAAATATAATGTTCTTTTGCCCCGTCATACGGATAGCCTTTTTGAGCCTCTCCCATATATAGTATCTAAACATGGCAAAATTTTTACGAAGACAGTGTTGTCACAAACCAGCAATATAGGCTTATCGTTAATATATATTAAAAATTCGCCAAACATTTTTTTATAACGTACTGAACCTGTATCTCTTCTTACTTGTTCTGCAACAAACTCTACGAACTCAATGGGGTTGTTGACATTAATTTAATTTCTTTTAATTTAGTCTCTGTTATTTAAATCCTGGCTTGATCTATCTGTAATACCTTACTTGACCGGCAAAAGTAAAAAAGAAAGGTTTGGGGGGAACACTAATGCTCAAACAGATTTTAACTTCACAGCTGCATACCATGACTTGAGCGCTAGAGATAGACTCACCTCAAACTTTCTTTTTAGTAAATAAACAAATTACCAAATAAATTTCATAGGGTCTAAAGTTTTATCACCTTTTTTTATTGTAAAGTGAAGATGAGGACCAGTAACTCTACCAGTTGCTCCACTTTTTGCTATAAGTTGACCTTTTCTTACTTTCTGCCCGACGCTTACATACAGTTTAGAAAGATGTCCATAATGTGTAATATATCCATTTTTATGATCTATAAAAACAGCAGTGCCGTAATGGCTTACGTTACTACTTGCAACTATCACAATACCATCAGCAGCTGCTCCTACCCACGTACCAGATGGCACTGCAATATCTATACCACCATGAAAACTTACTTTCCCAGTTACAGGATGAACACGTTTTCCAAAAACAGAAGAATATCTGCCACTTATTGGTGATTGAAATAAAGATCTCTGCTCATACTTTTCTTGCATGCTCTTATTCATTAAATCTATTGCAGGATATTTACCAGGAACAAATACATATTCCCCTGCAATTAGACTAGAAACACCAAAATTTTTAAGCTGTAACTCATCAATATCTACATCATATCGCTGAGCTATTTTTTGCCAAGTATCCCCTTCTTGAACAGGATGTAAACAGCCTCCCGAAGATGGTATTAAAATTTTTTGATTTGTGTTTATTTCGTATGTCTTAAGCTGAGAATTAACGCCAATTAATGTGTGTACTGAATATCCATACCTTTTGGCAAGTTTCCAAAGGTTATCTTTAGGTTTTACTGTATAAACAAAAAAGCTTGTTTCTCTAACTCTGGCAGAAAGATACTTTGCTCTTAAACTAACATCATTTAATAAATCTTGTGGAGAATATACGGGCAAACTTACAATTGGAACAGACGATATTATAGCCGCCGCTTTTTTTACAACTGCTATTTGGGTAACAAAAACAGCAAAAAGAATAAACGTGATAAACAAAACCCATCTAAAAATAATATCTTTTATTTCATGCATGCGTGTATTATAATAAATTTAAAATTTACTTGTAAAATTATAATAATATTAATATTATATTCTCATGAACTTTTTTAATCTGTTTTCAAGTTTATATTGGAAGCTTCGCGATAAAAAGTTTTTGTTTCTTGTAGCCGTATTTTCTATTCTTTTAAACTGGGCCGGATACTTTTTTGTTTACGAAAACAGTTACAATTTTTTATACTTCGATATGGTTGGAACATTTGTAGCAGCAATAGTGTTAGGAAGCTTATGGGGCATAATAGTAGCTTTTGCTTCTACAATTTTACTTGCAGTGTCAACATCTCCACATTTTATTTATCTTGCAGTCGTAAACATCGTGGGGGCATTATATTGGGGCATTCTAAGCGAGTGTGGGATTTTTACAATATTTAAAACCTTAGAACAAAAATCTTCTCTAAAGTCTAATTTCAGTAAAGCTATATATTTCTTATTATTTTATGGTGTTGGTGCTGGACTTTTGACAGCATTTTTTTCTTCTATTATAAGAAATATCATCTTCCAAAATATACTAGTAGATAAACCTTACTCTTTGTTTTTTGCTCATTTATTTAAAAATCTTTTTAATTTTTCAAATTCTGACATTACTACAATATTTATAAACTATATAGCAGACACTTTTATAGAAATTCCTGACAAAATTATTGACGTCTTTTTCGGACTTACAATATGTTTAACAATATTCAAATTTAATATTTATACATTAACAAACACTTATCAAAAACAAATATATAAAATTGATATACCTTGGCATAAAATAACACTAACTCGATTTTCCTCACCAGAAATCTGCTTATTTTTCATACTGATTATTATATACATTTTAAAGATAAAAACAACTTCTCTTAACTTGCTTGTAGGTTTTATGAATAACTTATCATTGTATTCTCTCCAAGATTATATATTTTTAGAAATTCTTAGTTTTCCTATTTTTATATTTGTTATTTTTCTAATGTTAAATCTTTTTTCAGCAAGGTCATATAAATATTTACAAATTACACCAAAATATAATCTTGACATTAAAAGTATAGATAAAGACAGTAAATATTTTCTTATTGACATTTTTTTTGTATCAAGTATTTTAATAATCACATATTTATTCATACTTATTGTCATAACAGGTATAACACCTATAGAATATTACAATACAATTAGCATTGTAAAAGCTAATCCAGAACTACTATTATGGTTATTAGTAACTGTGTGCACTTTTATATTAATTGACCAAAGAAATAACAAAGTTACAGAATCTGTTACATTAAATAATGAACTTATAAAAAAACAAACTTCAGAACAAATATCTGGAGCTTTTGATGAACAAAAACAAAAACTACAAGTTTTAGAATTAAATTGGTCTGATAATACCTTAGAATTTTTAAAAAGCGCAAAGCACGATTTGATAAATGATTTAGAAAAATCAAAAACAGGTCTAAACGAACTATTGACTGAAGTTTATGATAATGTTGTAAAACCATATACTAATCTTATTTTAAAAAACCAAAAAGAAATACGCGAATATATTGAAGAACTAACTAACAGAGATTTAAAAATTTATTACTTACAAGATATAATAAAAGAACTAGGAAATACTGTATCCATGTTACAGTTAAAAGCTCCCTATATCAAAATTAGAATTATTAGAACTAAAAGAATTGACATTTATTGCAAAATAAATAAATTATTTTTTATAGCTTTTGATAATATTTTAGACAATTCAGTATACGCTTTACAAAAACACGTGCTTAATAACAATTTTACTGCAACTATAAACATAGTATTAAAAATTAAAGATGATAAATTCATATCTTTGTCAATTTTAGATAATGCAGGAGGGCTCTCAAAAGATAAAATTTCAAAAATATACAAATCTTCTATAGAAAGCTCTAAAGGCAATAGACTTGGAGAAGGCACTATAATAGCAAGCAATTTTATAAAAATACTAGGTGGTTTTATTTATGCAAAAAATATTCGATTTAGAAAAATGAATGGTTTAGAGACTGTAATTAATATTCCCTACTTTATAAAAGATTTCTCAACTGGAGAAAAAGATGAATGAAAAAAATAAAAAAATAATTGCTATAACAGACGATGACTCTAGTATACGCATGTCTATAGAAAGGACAATAAAAAAATATTTTCAAGATATAGAAATATTACAATTTACTAATACAATAGAAATAAAAAAATTTCTTTTAAACAATCCTGACAAAATAGATCTTTTGATTTTAGATATTTATTTTGGTTTTGGAGAAACAGGTCTTGATATTTTACCAAACATAAAAGAATTTTCACCAAATTTACCAATAATATTGCTCTCTGCTATGGAAAAAAATTATGGACAAAAAATAACAGATATAGCAGGTGACTACATAATAGATTTCGTGGCAAAACCAGCAACAGAAACAGAACTTATTATAAAAATTAAAAAAGCGCTTACTACTAAAGAAGATAAAACAAAAACTATCGAGGATTTACAAAAAGAAAACTATTTACTTACAGAAATGTTAGATATTAAAGGCAAGGGCGCTGGACAACTTTTTGAAGACGAAGTAAACAATAAATTAAAAAACATGACAAAAGTATTTATGCAGTCACCATACGAGCCAAAAGAAAACATTATAATTAACGGTCAAGAAATAGACGTTATAGCTTTTACAGCACCCCCTCTTCCATTTGCAATAATGTTATTTGAAGCAAAGTATTTCCCTAATGCAAAAATTATAGGAAATATCAACGATCCTACAAAAATTATTATAAATAATATAGAAAAAATTTCTACTAAAAGGAGAAACTTGTTTGAGCAATCTGAAAATCAGTTTAAACAGGTAAGTAAACGTATAGAAAAAGTTTTATATGATTTTAAATATACTAAAAAAGAAGAAAAGCTTAGACCTTTTATACAAAGTTTTATAGTTTTTACAGATACTACAGATATATCTCAAATAAAAACTATAAATGCAAATAAGTACACAAAAATATGCAAACTTAAAGACTTAACTCAAGATTTTTTAATAAAAACTGCTTTTGCTATGCCTAGAAGAACTGTAGAAGAAAATGTTAAAACAATAATATTACAAAACTTATTTTAGCTATTTTGATTTCCACTTGAGAACACATTAAAAAATTCTTACCAATGCCTTATTAATTAGTTTAAATTTAGAGCTAGGATAAGCTGTTAAAAAGTTTTTTATGTCTAATTTTTGTAGAAGATATTTAAATCTATGTTAAATTCTTATAAAATTACCTACTTTTTCAATGCCAGTCCCAACTTAATCTTCTTATTTTATAAAAAACATCTATAGGAACGTATTCAACATTATTTATTCCACTTTATGTTCTCCACGATAAATCACAGTTCTTTAATATTTAAAATATCTGAAACTTTATTAAGAACAATAGAATGCTCTCTTTTAGCTGTTCTTCCTGATTTTATCTCATATGCTTTCTGGCTATCAGTATCTGTCATATCTAGCAAGCCAACTTCATTATTGTTATTATCAGGATAATAATAAAGCTCTGATAGAATGCGTTTTATCTTGCCATGTATTTAGAGTATTAATTTACATAAGTTAGAGTATATTATGTAAATAATATATACAAGTAAAGAGGGCAAGT
>JAISYS010000008.1 GCA_031269735.1 Candidatus Endomicrobiellum cubanum
ATGTAACGATGGATATAGAGTTGATAATGCCAGTGGCGATGGAGTCGCAGTTGAGGTTTGCGATAAGAGAAGGTGGAAGGACAGTAGGCTCAGGTGTTGTAACTGAAATTGTTGAATAATCACGTATTTTAATGTTTGCTATATAGAATGTTGTCGATGGTATTAGAAAGATAATCAAAATAAACAGGATTAAAATTTATGGGAAATGAAAAGACAGTTCAGAATCAAGATTTAAGAATTAAATTGCGGGCTTATGATCACAAAATGTTAGATGATTTTCTTGCCAAAATAGTGGAAACGGCAAGACGTACAGGTGTAACTATAACAGGTCCTGTACTGTTACCTACAACTATAAAAAAGTATACAGTTAATAGATCGGTTCATACAGATAAAAAATCTCGTGAACAGTTTGAAATGAGAATTCACAGAAGATTAATAGATCTTCGTGAACCTTCTAATAGAACGGTAGAAGAACTTCAAAAAATAGACTCACCTGCTGGTGTTGATATTGAAATTAAGTATAAAGAAGTTCGCGGATAGAGTAAAAATAAAAAACAATTAAAACCGTAGAGAGAAAATATGTTGAAATCAATTATAGGTAAAAAAGTTGGTATGTCCCAAGTTTTTGATGATAAGGGAAATCTTATACCGGTAACAGTGGTAGAAGCTGGGCCTTGCATTGTTACAAATGTACGTACAGTAGAGAAAGATGGTTACAGCGCTGTGCAGCTTGGTTTTGGAAGTGTTAAAGAAAAAAATCTTAATAAATCTTTAAAGGGATTTTTTAAGGAAAACAATGTTGAACCTAAAAAATTTATAAAAGAGTTTAGAGTTCAAGATGCAAAAGAGTTTTCAATAGGACAAGAGATAAAGGCAGATATTTTTAAGGCGGGAGATTATGTAGATGTTTGTGCTTTAACAAAAGGTAAAGGTTATGCAGGTGTTATTAAAAGGCATAATTTTGGTATGCAACCTACAACTCATGGTCAATCAGACAGGACGCGCGCCAGAGGTTCTAGTGGTGGACAAGGGCCTCAAAAGGTTTTAAAAGGTATGAGAATGTCTGGACATTTAGGTAACGAATATGTTACAATACAAAAGTTGCGCATTGTAAATGTTGATGTGCAAAAAAATGTTTTGCTTATTAAGGGCGCAGTGCCTGCTGTAAAGAGAGGCACTTTATTTATAAGTAGTACAGTTAAAAAAGTTCCTGTTGTTCAGGAAGTAAGAGCAGTTAAAGCTAAAAAGAAATAAATAATCAGGTTTATGACAGTTACTGGTTTTTTGTAAAAGATAATTTATTTTAGGGTCTAGAATTTATTAAATATATATTAGATTTTTCTAATAGGATAGAGAGAGAAAATGGAAACAATAGTTTATAACGCAAAGGGACAGGAGAGGGGAAAGGTAGAACTTCCCTCTTTTTTTTGCACGGAAGTTTCTAGCGTGCTTCTGCATGAGATTACGACAGCGTATTTAAACAATCAAAGAGCGGGTACGCATAAGACGAAGACAAGGGGAGAGGTATCTTTTTCTGGTGCAAAACCTTGGAAGCAAAAAGGGACTGGCAATGCGCGTGCAGGACAAAGAAATTCTCCATTGTGGAGAAAGGGTGGTATAATTTTTGGTCCACAGCCAAGAGATTACTATACAAAAATGTCAAAACAAAAGAAAAAATCGTCTTTAAGTATGGCGTTTTCTGCCCAGTTGAAAAATGGCAATGTTGTTGTTGTAGATTCTGTAAAATTAGAAGAAGCTAAGACGAAAAAAGTAGCAGAAATTTTAAAAAATCTTAAAGTTGAAGGTAAAAAAGTAGTTTTTGCAATTGCTAGTGATACAGATTTTAGAATGGCTGCAAAAAATATAAAAAATGTTGTTGTTGAAAATATTAAAAATGTTAATGCATATCAAATTCTTTGGGCAGACAAAGTAGTTCTTACGTCTGAAGCTATTGATTTAATAAAAGAAAGGCAATCTGTTTAATTTAGATGCCTTTTACTATTTAGGAATAAAAATGGATATTAGAAACATTATTAGGAAACCAATAGTAACTGAGAAAGCCTCAATCTTAAAAGAAAAAAGCAATAAGTATACTTTTGTTGTAGATAAAGAAGCAAACAAGTTCCAAATAAAGCAAGCTGTTGAGTCTTTGTTTAATGTTAGAGTGGAGAGTGTGCACACTGCAAATTATGCGGGGAAAAGTAAAAGAATGGGCGCTCGTTCTGGTTTTAAAAGTGATTGGAAAAAGGCTATAGTGAAACTTAGTGAAGGTCAAGAAATTCAAATGGTCGAGGAAGCTTAAATTTAGACTTTAAGCGCAAGCAATTTAATTTGCTTAAGAAGTAAATATGGGTAGTAAAAAAATTGAACTGCCCGATAACAGGAAAGTATAATGCCGATTAAAACATTTAAGCCGTATACGCAGTCTAGAAGACAAATGTCTGTTTCAAATTTTTCAGATATTACAAAAACAGAGCCGGAGAAGTCATTAACAAGAATTATAAAGAAAAAAGGCGGTCGTAACAATACTGGACAAGTAATGGTTCGCTTTAGGGGTGGCGGCCACAAAAGATTTTATAGAATCATAGATTTTAAAAGAGATAAATTTAATATTCCAGCCAAAGTCATTGCAATTGAGTATGATCCTAACCGTTCAAGCAGAATAGCGCTTCTGCAATATCAGGACGGAGAAAAGAGATATATAATACAGCCTGTAGGTGTAAAAGTTGGAGATACTTTGGTTTCCGGACCGGATGCCGAGATAAAACCAGGTAATGCTCTTTCTCTTGCAAATATTCCTGTGGGTACTTTTATACATAACTTGGAGATTGCAGTAGGCAAGGGTGCACAGCTTGTACGCTCAGCAGGTGCTGCAGCACAGCTTTTAGCAAAGGAAGGCGAATATGCTCATGTAAGAATGCCTTCTGGCGAGATAAGGCTTATTCGAGTAAATTGTTATGCCACTGTTGGACAAGTAGGCAATTTGGACCATGAAAATATTACGATAGGCTCAGCAGGAAGAAACCGCCATATGGGCAAAAAGCCTCATGTGCGAGGAAGTGCAATGAACTCTGTTGACCATCCTCATGGAGGAGGTAGAGGCAGATCTAAAGGAAATAATCAGCCTAGAAGCCCATGGAACCAGCCTGCTAAAGGTTTTAAAACAAGGCCTAAAAAGATTTGGGATTGGGTAATAGTAAGCCATCGTAATAAAGCTAAGAAGTAATCGGAGGGATAATAGATGAGTCGTTCAACAAAAAAAGGTCCTTATGTAGATGAGAAACTTTTGAAAAAAATGCAAAAACTTAATGAAGAAGGTAATAAAAAGGTTATAAAGACTTGGGCGAGGGCTTGCACTATAACACCAGAGTTTGTAGGACATACAATAGCAATACATAATGGGAAAAAGTTTCTTCCAATATTTGTTTCTGAACAAATGGTTGGCCATAAGTTAGGTGAGTTTGCTCCTACTAGAATTTTTAAAGGTCATGGTGGTATGACAAAACAAGAAACATCGCTTACGTAAAAACAACAAGACAATATCCAACAGCTCAGGCTATTCACTATGCTGTTGAACAAGAAAAAAAGGATACAAAAGATGCAAGCAAAGGCAACAGCAAAATTTGTTAGATATACTCCAAGAAAAGTTAACCAAGTGCTAACGCTTATAAGAAATAAAAAAGTGGATAAAGCATTTGAAGTTCTTTCTTTCCTTCCTAAGTCTGCTGCGCCGCTTGTTAGTAAAGTGCTAAAAAGCGCGACTGCAAACTCAGGGAAACTTAAAGATTTTTCTGGTCTTAAAGTAAAAGAAGCTTGGGCAGGCAATGGCCCTATTTTAAAAAGAATGAGACCAGGCCCTCAAGGACGAGGAATGCCAGTTAAAAAAAGAACATCTCATCTTACTATAGTTGTTACAGATGCTGGTGTTGTTGAAAAAAGAAAGAAGAAAATTGCCAAGACTGCAAGTGCAGGCAAAGAAATGCAAGCAAGGTAAGATAAAAAATTTAGGAAAGGTATAATAAATGGGTCATAAAGTACATCCCAAAAGTGTAAGATTAGGATATATTAGAGATTGGGAATCTAAGTGGTTTAGTTTAAAAGAAATGCCCGATTTTATAGAAGAAGATCGTCGTTTAAGAGTTTATTTAAAAAATCAACTCAAATTGGCCTCTGTGTCCAAAATTGTTATTGAGAGACCAGGTAAATATATACGTGTAAATATTTACACATCGCGTCCAGGCATTGTTATTGGCAAAGGTGGACAAGGTATTGAAAATTTAAGAAAAGAAGTTGAATCTATGACGTCAAAGAAAAGCTTTATAAACGTTATGGAGATAAAAAAGCCTGAACTAGATGCTCAACTTGCTGCTGAAGGCATTGCTTTTCAATTAGAAAAGCAAATTGCTTTTAGAAGAGCAATGAAAAAAACTATAGAAAAAGCAATGGCATCAGGAGCTGGTGGTATAAAGGTCATGGTTTCTGGGAGACTTGGCGGAGCAGAAATTGCAAGAACTGAGTGGTTAAAAGAGGGGAGAGTACCTCTACAAACTTTTAGAGCTGATATTGATTATGGTTTTGCTGAAAGCTATACGACAATGGGGCAAATCGGTGTAAAAGTTTGGATATTTAAAAAGGAACTTTTTAAAAAAACTACTAAAGATTTAATTGAAGAAGCCAAGCTTGTTGAAGCATCTTCTGATAGTATAGAGCAAGGAAAATTGCCAAAACAAGAAGTATCTAAATAATTAATAAGATATAAAGACCAAAGGAATTTATATGTTGATGCCAAAAAGAGTTAAATATAGAAAAACACATAGAGGACGGATGAAAGGTAAAGCTAAAGGGGGCACTTATTTAGCTTTTGGTAAATATGGCCTTCAAGCTCTTGAGCCTGTATGGATAAATAGTAATCAGATAGAAGCAGCTCGTGTTACGTTGACAAGATTTACAAAAAAAGGTGGAAAGGTTTGGATCAGAATATTCCCTGATAAACCAATTACTAAGAAACCTGCTGAAACAAGAATGGGTAAAGGTAAAGGCGATCCACAGTTTTGGGTTGCGGTGGTAAAGCCTGGTAGGATAATGTTTGAGATGGAAGGACTTTCAGAAGCTGAAGCATGTAAAGCTTTAACGCTTGCATCAAACAAACTTCCTATACATACAAAAATTTTAGTTAGAGCTGATATTTGAGGGTATGATGAAAAGTAAAAATTGGAATGAGACAAAAAATATGACAGAAGCTGAACTTTCCGTAAAACTTAGCCAGCTGCAGGATAAACTTTTTAGGTTAAAGTTTCGTCATCAGACAGCTCCTGTAAAAAACCCTTTAGAAATTAGAGGACTGAGAAGAGATGTTGCCAGAATTAAAACTTTAATTAATCAAAAAAGAAAAGAGTCTAAATAAGACAATAAATAGGAAGGAACAATGTCACAACAAGAACGTGGAAAACGCAAATGTCGTACGGGCATAGTTGTAAGTGATAAAAGTGATAAAACAAGATTAGTTTCCATAGAGAGGACATATCGTCATTCATTGTATGAACGTGTGCTTCGTAGAAAAGTTAAATTTGCTGCACACGATGAGAAAAACATTTCTCATATTGGCGACACTGTTGCAATAATGGAATCAAGGCCAATATCAAAGACAAAAAGATGGGTATTAATGGAAGTTATAAAAAAAGCGGCAGAAATTTAAAAAATAAGTTTATCGAAGGATAACAGAATGATTCAGGAAAGAACTATTTTAACTGTAGCAGATAATTCAGGTGCAAAAAAAATTCGTTGTTTCAGAGTTACAAAAGGTTTGAAGCGTCGTTATGCAAGTATTGGAGATGTAATCCATGCTTCAGTACAAGACGCATTGCCGCATGGAAATATAAAGAAGGGTGAAGTAGTCAAAGCTGTTGTTGTACGTACAGTAAAAGAAGTACGTCGTGTAGACGGCACGTACATTAAATTTGATGACAATGCTGCTGTTATAATTAATGATGAAGGAGAACCAAAAGGTACGCGTATTTTTGGTCCGGTAGCAAGAGAGTTAAGGGAAAATAATTATCTTAAGATAATATCTCTAGCTCCTGAAGTGATATAGCCTCTAGTTATTGTTATCTTTTATTGGTAGAGATAACATGCTTGTGGATATAATTTTTAAGCGAAAAACAAACAGGATATAAAATGCTTAACATTAAGAAGAAAGACAAAGTGGTAGTGTTATCTGGGAAAGATAAAGGTAAAAAAGGGGAAGTTCTTGATATTTTTCCGGATAAGGGAAAAGTTATTGTTTCAAAAGTAAATTTTGTAAAAAGACATACAAAACCTACTCAAAGAGATGCTGGAGGAATTCGTGAAAAAGAAGCTCCTATTGCTATGAGTAAGGTAATGCTTATATGTCCTAAATGTGAGCAAGCTTCAAGGCCTAAGTTTGATACGCTTTCCGATGGTAAGAAGGTAAGATTATGCCGTAAATGTGGGGAAATGATAGCATAATCAGACAAGATAATTGGAGAATAAAGGCAATAATAAGGAAAGAATAAAATGAATCAACCTCGTTTAAAAAAGGTTTATCAAGAAAGTGTAGTAAACGAATTAAAGAAACAGTTTAGTTTAAAGAATACTCATCAAATTCCTAGTCTTAGTAAGATTGTTATTAATATTGGTTTAAGTGAAGCAAAAGATAATATTAAAGTTTTAGATATTGCGTCTGCAGAACTTGCATCTATTACTGGACAAAAACCGTTAGTATGTAGAGCAAAAAAATCTGTATCTAACTTTAAATTGCGTCAGGGAATGCCAATAGGTATTAAAGTAACGTTGAGAAATGCGATGATGTATGAGTTTTTAGATAGACTTATAAATGTAGCAATCCCTCGTATAAGAGATTTTAGAGGGATAGAGCCTAATGGTTTTGACGGACAAGGGAATTTTAATTTAGGACTTACAGAACAATACATATTCCCAGAGATTAGTATCGAAAAGTCAGATAAAGCTAGAGGTATGAATATTACTATAGTAACAACGGCCAAAAAAGATGAGCAAGCAAAATCTTTGCTAGAGGCGCTTGGCATGCCGTTTAAAAAAAGAGATAATAAATAGAAACGCAAAATAGAGCAAAGGATATTTTTCTATGGCAACAACTTCAGCAGAAGCAAAAATGCGTAAACCTCAAAAATTTGCAACACGGTACAGGAATAGATGTAGTCTGTGTGGAAGACCGCGTGGCTTTTATAGAGATTTTGGTCTTTGCAGAATATGTTTGCGCAAATTAGCGCATAATGGCGAAATACCAGGTCTTACAAAATCAAGTTGGTAATATTTTTAAAAGAGGTCGGTTGAATGATTACAGATCCAATTTCAGATATGTTTGCGCGCATTCGTAACGCGAATGCAAAGTTGCACGAAAAAGTAGATATTCCATCTTCAAAAATGAAAATGGAAATAGCTAAGATTTTAAAAGAAGAAGGGTATATTTTAAATTATAAGAATATTGAGGACAACAAACAGGGAATTTTAAGAGTTTATTTAAAATACACTCTAGCAGGCAGGCAAGTTCTTAAAGGTATAAAGAGAGTTTCTAAATCTAGTTTAAGAATATACAAAGGTTATGAAGATATGCCTAAATCAGTTGGTGGATTAGGTGTTACAATAGTTTCTACATCTAAAGGCTTAATGACTGATGCAAACGCAAGAAAAGAGAAGGTTGGAGGAGAAGTAGTGGGTTTAGTTTGGTAAAAGATTGTTTTTCTTTGCAATTGTCCTGGCAAGATTTGTCTTGAAGAATTTTGATTTTGTTATTTTGTAAAAAATTTATATTGAGGGTCAAACAATGAGTCGCTTAGGCAAAAAACCGGTTCATATTCCGGACAAGGCGAAAGCAGAATTTAAAGACGGTATATTAGAAATAACAGGCCCCGGTGGAAAACTTTCGCAAGTAATTGATAGCAAGATAAATGTAAAAATTGAGAAGGATAATATACTTGTTGAGGCGCTTGGAGATTCTCGTGAGCATAACATGTTTCATGGTCTTACGAGG
This sequence comes from Candidatus Endomicrobiellum cubanum, assembly GCA_031269735.1. Taxonomy (GTDB): domain Bacteria; phylum Elusimicrobiota; class Endomicrobiia; order Endomicrobiales; family Endomicrobiaceae; genus Endomicrobiellum; species Endomicrobiellum cubanum. Next base: position 8,030 of record JAISYS010000008.1, read on the forward strand.
GGGCTTATTGTAAATATGGTTGAAGGTGTTACAAAAGGTTTTAAAAAAGAATTGGAAGCAATAGGCCTTGGATTTAAGGTGAATATAGAAGGAGGGAAAAAGTTAGTGTTAGCTGTGGGTTTTTCTCATTTAGTAAATCTTGAAATTCCTCAAACAGTTAAAGTAACTGCTGCTCTTACTCCAGACAAAAATACCTTAATAACCGTAACAGGTACAGATAAATACGAAGTAGGCGCTTTTGCTGCCAAAATTAGAGCTGTAAAACCGCCAGAACCATACAAAGGTTTTGGTATAAGATATTTAGGCGAAAAGATTATTAGAAAAGCGGGTAAAGCTGCAGCAGGCGGCAAAAAGTAATTTTTTGCGCTAGTTTCCAAAAATGGAGATTTGTTTTTATCTAATAATTAACATAGTAAAAGCAGCAAAAAAAAATAGAGGATATTAGATGAAAGATTCAAATAAAAGATTTGATTATCGTGTAAAAAGAGTAAGAAGCAAAATAAAAGGAGCACAAGAAAGGCCTCGTTTAAGCGTTCATCGTGGGCATAAACATATCTATGCTCAAATTATAGACGACAGTAAAGGGGTTACTCTTACATCTGCGTCAACATTGTCTCCGGAACTTAAAGGTAAGTTAGAAGTTACAGATACCATTACAGCTGCCAAATCAGTAGGTGATTTAATTGCCAAAAAAGCAACAGAGAAAGGCATTAAAAAGGTTGTTTTTGACCGCAGAGGTTATGAATATACAGGAAAAATAAAAGCTCTCGCAGATGCTGCCAGAGAAAATGGATTAGAATTTTAATATAAATTTTAAATAAACGGTGTTGTAAGTCTTAGGAGGACAAGTTGGCTGAAAAAATAAGTAAACAACAAAATGATAGTGGTTTAAAAGAAACAGTTGTGGTCGTTAATAGAGTCGCAAAAGTTGTTAAAGGTGGCAAAAGATTTTCTTTTAATGCTTTAGTAGTGGTAGGGGATGAGTCTGGTAAGGTTGGTTGCGGATTAGGTAAAGCGAACGAAGTCCAGTCTGCAATACAAAAAGGTAGTGCTCAAGCGGCAAAACATATGGTTTCAGTACAGCTTAAGGGCAGTACAATACCTCACGAAATAATAGGTGTTTCAGGTTCGGGGAAAGTTTTGTTAAAGCCTGCTGCTCCTGGTACAGGTGTTATTGCTGGCGGGGCTGTAAGAGCTGTTCTTGAGACTGTCGGAATTAAAGATATTCTTACAAAGTCAATGCGTTCTTCAAACCCTTTTAATGTGGTTTATGCAACGATAGAAGCTCTTAAGGAACTTCGCTCAAAGGAAGAAGTTGCTAAAATTAGAAAAAAAGAGGCGATAGAAATATGATAGGTTTGCACAATTTAAAGCCTCAAGAAGGCTCAAAACATAGAAAAAAAATAGTTGGACGTGGAGTAGGGTCTGGCCACGGTCGTACATCTACACGTGGATCTAAAGGACAAAAAGCTCGTTCTGGTGATGGGTCAAAAAAGATAGGTTTTGAAGGCGGACAAATGCCTTTGTTTAGGAGAATTCCTAAAAGAGGTTTTAATAAGCAGTTTCGTAAAGAGTACGAAATTGTAAACGTTGAGAGTTTAAATAGATTTGAATCGGGCGTAGAAGTTACGCCTGAGATTTTAAAACAGGCCGGCATGGTAAAAAAAGCTAAACTTGTTAAGATTTTAGGTGTTGGCGAACTTAAGAAGTCTTTAACAATCAAAGTTGCCGCTTTTTCTAAATCTGCAGTAGAAAAAATTAAGTCTGCAGGCGGTAAAGCTGAAGTAGCAAAATAAGCTTTTAGAGAATTCTTTAAGGTAAAGTAATATAAGCAATCAAATATATGTTTTATAATTTTTTATTTAAAGATTTAAAATATTACATATCTGAACAACGTTGTTTTTTAATAGTTTTTTATAAGACGTTCGGAAGATAATATAAACGAACGTCTGTTGTTTTGTACGCATCTGTTTTAATAGATTTTATAAGGTTTTTAGATAGACCCATAAATCCAAATGATAACAGGGATAAAGATATGTTAAAAAGTCTTTCTGACATTTTTAGGGTACCTGAACTTAGAAAAAAAGTAATCTTTACATTGCTTATAATAGTTGCTTATAGAATTGGTGCTACTGTTCCTATTCCTGGTATAAACAGTGAAGCTGTAAAATCTTTATTTGCTGCGCAAAGTAATGGTTTACTTGGATTTTTAGATATGTTTTCTGGTGGAGCTTTAAATAGGATGTCAGTTTTTTCTATGGGTATTATGCCATATATTAACGCGTCTATTATAATGAGTTTATTGCAGGGAGCGCATATAATACCTTATTTAGACAGACTTGCTAAAGAAGGTGAACAAGGAAGAAAAAAACTTACGCAAATTACAAGATATGGAACCATTGTATTAGGTGCTATACAATCTTTTGGATTAACTATGGCAATAACAAAATTGCCTACACCTTCTGGTATCCCTATAGTTGTTGATCCTTCGTGGTCATGGATTGCTCTAACAGGAACCACTCTTGTTACAGGTACTGTACTGATTATGTGGCTTGGCGAACAAGTTACAGAAAGAGGTATAGGTAATGGGATTTCTATTATAATATTTTCAGGCATTGTAGAAAGGCTTCCTCATGCAGTTATGAGTGTTATAAAACTTGTGCAAATGGAAGAGCTTTCAATACTGTTTGCTTTAACTTTAACAGCTATAGTAGCGGCAGTTTTAATTATTGTTGTATGGGTAGAGACGGCTCAGAGAAGAATCCCTATTCATTATGCAAAAAAAATGGTTGGTAGAAAAACTTATGGTGGACAGACTTCTTTTTTGCCTATAAAAGTTGACCAATCAGGTGTTATAGCTGTTATATTTTCAATGTCTATACTATCTGCCCCTCTTACTATAGCGCAGTTTGCTCCTGACTGGACAATGTTTGGTTATCCTTTAGCTAAAAAAATTATGGAATGGTTTAATGGTAGTTCTGTAATATATAGTCTAGTTTATGCATTTTTAGTTATATTTTTCTGTTATTTTTATAATTCAATATCTTTTAATCCTAAAGATTTAGCAGAAAATATGAAAAAATCTGGTGGTTTTGTACCTGGTATAAGACCTGGTGAGCCGACTTCTAACTATATACAAAAAGTTTTGGAAAGAGTTACCCTTGGTGGTGCGTTGTTTGTTGCTGCGATTGCAGTCCTCCCAGACTATTTACGTTCTGCGATGAGTGCACCATTTTTTTTTGGAGGGACGTCCTTACTTATTGTTGTAGGTGTAGCTCTTGACACAGTCGGGCAAATAGAATCACATTTGATTATGCGACATTACGATGGGTTTATGAAAGAGGGGCGTATAAAAGGACGTTGGTTCAACATTAAGTAGTTGGGCTAGTCTTTAAATTTGTACTTCCTTATGCGGTGGCTCATATATTTTAATCATATGCTTCGCCGTCGCAAGCGTTGTCTAAATTTAAAATTCTGCGCTTTGAGATAGAGAGTTTTTGTAGAAATGTGGGTTTACGTTTTGTCAAAACGAGTGTTGCCTAAATTTAAAAGTGTTAAAAATACAAGGAAAAAATGAATTATATACTTTTAGGTCCTCCAGGAGCAGGGAAAGGTACACAAGCCAAAAATATTGTAGACAAGTTTGGGTTAGTACATTTGTCTACAGGAGAGATGTTTAGAGAAGCTAAAAAATCAGATGAAACTATAAGTAAACTTGTTGCTTCCGGGCAACTTATTTCAGACGAATTAGTTGTAAATATGATCAAAAAACATCTTTTGAAAGAGGGTGTAAAAAAAGGGTTTCTTTTAGATGGGTTTCCTAGAACAGTAAACCAAGCTAAGTCTCTGGATTTAATACTTAAATCAGAAAATATTAAAATAGATGCAGTATTTTTTATAGACTTAAAATTTGAAGAAATAATCAAAAGAATATCAGGAAGAAGAATTTGTTCCTGTGGAGCAAGTTATAATTTGTATTTTATTCCTCCAAAAGAGTCTAATAAATGCGATGAATGCAATAAAGATCTTATTCAAAGAGATGATGATAAAGAAGAAATTGTAAAAAATAGGCTTGATGTTTATGAGAGTCAAACAAAACCTTTAGTTGAGTATTACAAGAGGCAAGGTTTTTTAATTGAAATAGACGGGTCAAAATCTGAGTCAGAAGTTTTTAAACAAATAAGTGAAAATATTAAACCGTAAAGTTTCTGTTCTTTAAAGATTTTATAGACTGTTATGTGCTTAAACAGATAACAACGTTTATTTTGGAGTGTTAAGTGTTTTTAAAAAATCTTAATATCGAGTTAAAATCGGCAAGAGAAATTGAAAAAATGAAAATTGCCGGTAAAGTTGTAGGCGAAATTTTAGAGAAGCTTTCTGAAATAATAAAGCCTGACATAGCAACTAAAGATATAGATATATTTGTAGAAAAATATATAAAGTCATCAAAAATGAAGCCAGCTTTTTTAGGGCAAAAAGGTATAAGATATCCTTTTCCGGCTTCAGCTTGTGTGTCTATAAATGACGAAGTTGTACATGGGATTCCAAATGTTTCTCGTGTGCTTAAAGAGGGCGATATTGTTTCTGTAGATATTGGCGTTATTTATGAAGGATATTATGGAGACGGAGCAAAAACTTACGCAGTCGGTAAAATTTCCGATACCGCATCCAAACTTCTTAAAGTTACGGAAATATCTTTAGAAAAAGGCATTGAGCAGGTGTTGATAGGCAACAGACTTGGTGATATTTCTTGGGCAGTGCAAAATGCAGTAGAAAGTGAAGGTTTTTCTGTTGTTCGGGATTTTGTTGGACATGGTATAGGTAGATCTTTACATGAAGATCCTCAAATTCCAAATTACGGGAAGGCAGAAACTGGTGTAAAGCTTATGGCTGGTATGGTTTTGGCAATTGAGCCTATGGTTAATGTAGGAAGTCATGAAGTTGTTATGTTAGACGATGGCTGGACTGTTGTTACAAAAGATGGCAGTTTAAGTGCTCATTTTGAGCACACAATTGCTATAACAGAACATGGTTATGAAATTTTGACAGGGTGTTTTTCTTAAAGCCTCTAATTCGTATGATTGATGTGAACTTTTTGACAAGGCAATGCAAAAATATAGGACTTATTGTGCAATATTTTTTAACGTAGCAGTGTCTGAAAAGGCTCAGTAAGTATACGTGTTAAGGTTTTTAAAGAGACCTCGAGGGTATAAAATGACTAAAGAAGAAAAAATTGTTGTTGAAGGTAAGATACTAGAAGCTTTGCCAAACGCAGTTTTTAGAGTAGAACTTATTGAGGGAGGGCATATTATTTTAGCGCATATTTGCGGGAAAATGAGAATGCATTACATAAAGATCCTACCGGGAGATAAAGTTAAGGTAGAACTTTCTCCTTATGATTTGTCTAGAGGAAGAATAGTATATAGAGAAAAGTAAAGGGTTTTTGTAGATACGCGTAAATATTAAAAAGTCTCAATTGAAAAATACCCAAAGGGATTTAAAAGTTATTATTTTTGTGGTATAATGCATAGACTTTATTAGAGTATAGAACTTATATGGAGTATATCAAAATGAAAGTCAGAACATCTGTAAAACCTATTTGTCAAAAATGTAAAGTAGTAAAACGTAAAGGTGTAGTAAGAGTAGTATGTCAAGATCCTAGACATAAGCAAAGACAGGGATAAATTTTGGGGAAAATATAATTAAAATAGAAGCACAGAATTTGGAGGATGATAAATGGCTCGTGTAGCTGGAGTAGATTTACCAAAAAGCAAAAGGCTTGATATAGCATTAAGATATATTTATGGTATCGGATCTGCAATATCAAATGAAATTATTGCAGAACTTTCTTTAGATCCTGCTAAAAGAGTTAAAGATTTAACGGAAGAAGAAGTCAATAGAATCAATAATCTTATTACTAAAAATTTAAAAGTAGAGGGCGATCTTAGAAGAGAAATTCAATCAAATATAAAAAGACTTATAGAAATAGCCAGCTACAGAGGGTCTAGACACAGAAGAAATCTTCCTGTAAGAGGACAAAGAACCAAAACAAATGCACGTATAAGACGTGGCAAGAGAAAAACTATAGGTGCAAGTAAAGCTCAAGATCAAGGTAAAAAAGGTTAGTTTTTAAGTTTTTTGGAATAAAAAATAATGGGTTTCTCTAAAAATTTTAATTGTAGATAATAAAATACGGAGGAAGTATGGCAGATGAAAAAAAGACCGGTAGTACCAAAAAGAAAAAGTATACCGGGTCAGTAGCAAAAGCATATATATTGTCAACATTTAACAATACTATTGTTAATATAACAGATGAAAGAGGAAATACTTTAACATGGGCATCAGCAGGAGGGTCAGGCTTTAAAGGAACAAAAAAAGGTACTCCTTTTGCAGCGCAGCTTGCAGCTTCTTCTGTAGGTAAAAAGGCTTTGGATATGGGCGTAAAACAAGTAGCTGTTTTTGTTAATGGTCCAGGACCTGGAAGAGAGACTGCTATTAGAGGTTTACAGAGTGCAGGTCTTGACATAACAGCTATAAAAGATGTTACGCCGGTACCTCACGATGGTTGTCGTCCACCAAAACCAAGAAGAGTATAATTAAGATAATATTTGGCACAACGGCTGCTGTCAAGTATTGTTTACATAAAGAAATTTGTAAATAAACCTTGGAGGGTTTTAATAGATGTCACGTTATTTAGGGTCAGTATGTAAATTGTGTCGTCGAGAGAGAGAAAAGCTTTTTCTAAAAGGGGAGAGATGCTCTTCTAATTGTACTCTTGATAAGAAAAGAGGGAAAAACGGCCCTGGTCAGCATGGAGCAGCTAAAAGTAAAATGTCTGATTACGGAAAACATTTACGTGAAAAGCAAAAAGCAAGAAGAGTTTACAATTTAACAGAAGAACAATTTGTTCACTATTATGAAGTTGCAGAAAAAATGAAAGGTTCTACAGGAGACAATCTCTTTAAGCTTTTAGAAATGAGATTAGACAATGTAGTTTTTAGATTAGGACTTGCAGTTTCTAAAAAAATGGCAAGGCAGATTGTTAATCACGGGAATATTTTAGTAAACGATAAGAAGATAGATGTGCCTCGTTATCAAGTTAAAATTGGTGATGTTATAACAGTGCCTGAAAAGTATAAAACAAGTGATGGTATAAATAATTTGCTTGAAAAAACAGCACCGAATATTCCTGCTTGGCTAAGTTTTGATAAGAATAAGGTAGCAGGAACAGTTGTAAGTGAGCCGCTTGCAGGAGAGGTATCGCATCCTATCAACAGCCAGCTTATTGTTGAATACTATTCAAAATAAACTAACAACTTAAAAAGTTGTTTTAATGAGGTTATTAAATAATGAAAGCACCGGATTTAGAAAAATTACGCAAACTTGTTTTAGATGAAAAAACTTCCACCTCGTTTTATGGTTGTTTAACGGCAGCCCCTTTTGAGCGTGGTTATGGTCATACAATTGGAAATTCACTAAGAAGAGTACTTCTTTCTAGTCTAGATGGCGCTGCTATAACTTCTGTAAAGGTTACAGGAGCTTTGCACGAGTTTGCAGTTCTCAAGGGCGTTAAGGAAGATGTTGCTCAAATAGTTTTAAACTTAAAAAAAATTAGAGTTAAACTTAATTCAGAAGGTCCAGAGAGACTTTATCTTAAGGTAAAAAATCCAGGTAAAGTAACTGCAAAAGATATTGAGATGAATCCTAATGTTGAAATAATGAATCCAGAACAAGAAATAGCTCATATAGATAATGGTACAGTTCTTGAAATGGAGATGGAAGTAAGTATGGGTAGAGGCTATGTTCTTGCTGAAGAATTAAAATCCTCTAAAGATTCTGTAGGGACAATACTTTTAGATTCTTTATTTTCGCCTGTAACAAAAGTAAATTATGAGGTTGAAAATACACGTGTAGAGCAGGCTTTAAATTATGATAAACTTGTTATAGAAATTTGGACAGATGGCTCTATTGCTCCTAAAGATGCTTTAATAAAATCTGCAAAAATACTTAGAAATAGCCTAGTAACTTTTACTGGTGAGCCAGTAGAGTCTGAAGAAGTTGTTGTAGAAGATTCTTCTGTTAAAGAGAATTTAGAAGAAGGCATTTTTGGTCAGCATATAAGTAATATGGGCCTTTCAACAAGAGCTTCCAATAGTTTAAAAAATGCTAGTATAGAAACTATTGGTGATCTTGTAAAGATGAAAGCAGAGGATATATTAAAGCTTAATAACTTTGGGAAACGTTCCTTTGAAGAAATAAAAACAAAACTTGAAGAACTAAACTTAACGTTTGGAATGGAAGTTAAGAACGGAGTAAAGAAATGATAAAGACTTATAATGGGAGCAAATTAGGAGTAACAAGTGCGCATAGGAAAGCATTGCTTCGCAACTTGGCTGCTGAATTGTTTCTTCATGAAAAAATAACTACTACGCTTCCAAAAGCAAAAGAGCTTGTAAGTTATGCGGAAAAGCTTGTAACTAAAGCTAAAAAGGCTGATTTAAGTGCTATAAGAGCAATAAATGGACAAATACATAATAAAGATGTTGCAAAAAAAGTTTTTGATGTTTTAGTTCCAAGGTACAAAGAAAGACATGGCGGATATACACAAATTTTAAAAGTTGGAACAAGACGCGGCGACAGCGCGCAAGTAGCCATAGTAAAATTAGTTATTTAGTAAAAACTTTGTCTTTTTTAAATTTTGTTACCGTATAAACTTATTTTATATAATAAAAGCATAGAGTGTTAATAAGATAGTTAATATATATATAAGTTTAATTTGTATTAGCTTAAGTGCACTCTTGTTTTTTGTTTGTTAATTCTATAAGCTCGAGGGAAATGATAAATGTTTAATTATATTTTTGGTCTATTTTCATACGATATGGGTATAGACCTTGGGACAGCTTCAGTTTTGGTATACATAAAAGGTAAGAACGTTGTTTTAAAAGAACCTTCAGTAGTTGCTATGGATAAAGAAACAAAACGAGTTTTAGCTATTGGTATTGATGCAAAGAAGATGTTAGGTAAAACTCCTGCAAATATTGTTGCTGTAAGGCCTCTTAGAAATGGTGTTATAGCAGATTTTGCAGCTACAGAAAAAATGATTAGATATTTTATAAAAAAAGTGCATAATAAGAGAGCTCTTCTTCATCCAAGAGTAGTTATAGGTGTACCTTCTGGGATAACAGAAGTTGAAAGAAGAGCTGTAAGGGAGTCTGCAGAGCAAGCAGGAGCAAGAGAGGTATATCTTATAGATGAACCTATGGCAGCAGCAATTGGGGCGGGAATTCCTATTCAAGATCCTGAAGGCACTATGATAGTAGATATTGGTGGAGGCACAACGGAAGTTGCTGTTATTTCTTTAGGTGGTATGGTAGTAGCAAAATCTTTAGATGTTGCCGGCGATAAAATGGATGAAGCAATTGTTCAATATTTTAGACGCAAATATAATCTTGCAATTGGAGAAAATTCTGCAGAATCAGTAAAAATGCAGATAGGTTCAGTTTTTCCTTTGGATCAAGAAATAACCATGGATGTAAAAGGGAGAGATTTATTAACAGGTCTTCCTAAAACTGTAACAATGTCGTCTGAAGAAGTTAGAATAGCTTTAGAGGATCCAATAAGAAAAATCGTAGAAGTAGTAAAAAATGTTTTAGAAGAAACTCCTGCAGAGCTTTCTGCAGATATTGTAGATAAGGGCATAATACTCAGTGGTGGCGGCTCTTTGGTAAAAGGATTACCTGAGTTGTTATCTCAAGAGACGGAACTTCCTGTAAATCGGGCAGACGACCCTGTTACTTGTGTAGTCAGGGGAACAGGTGCGTATTTAGAAGAGCTTGATAATATAAAGAAATCTAAGAAAAAAAATATATAAAATTTTTAGACTTTTATAAATGAAATGAGTCTATATAAAAAATCAAGATATGAAAATATTGTTTTTATAGTATTAATACTAATATGCTTTATTTTTATAGGGGGTAGATTTTTTGTTACTATAAACTGTATAAAACACTTCATTTATTACATAGCCTATCCTAACTTAAGTGCAGCTGATAATATTTTAAAATTTTCTGGTAACTTTGCCAATAATATTGAGTCTTTAATTTCTCTACATCAAGACAATATATCTTACAAACAAAAGAATCAAGAATTAATAGACAAACTTCGCAATTATGAATTAATAACTCATGAATATGAGAGCTTGTTAAAACTCTTCAAATTAGACAAAGTTGATAATACTAAATCTGTCTATGCTAGAATTGTGGTAAGAGAGCCTAGCTTGTGGTATCAAAGTTTTATAATAGATAAAGGTTCAGATGATGGTCTTTATAATGAACTTCCTGTTGCTGTTTTTAATAAGACAAAAAATGCTTTGTATGCAATGGGGACTATAGTTGAAACTTATAAAAATTCATCTAAAGTTGCTTTAATAACAAACTCAGAATCTATTTTGCCTGTGGAAATTAAAAACAAAGGTATAAATTGTTTGGTTGAAGGCTTCGATTCGTGTTTAGTCAAAGTAACTTATATTCCTCTAAATGTTGATGTTAAGCCCGGAGATGAGCTTGTTGTTAGTAATTTAAGTTCAATTTTTAATTACGGTATTCCTGTGGGTGTTATTAGAGGTATTGTTCAAGAACCATACATGGATTTTCAGACTGCCACTGCAGAAGTTTTTTTTGATATGGTTTCTTCAAATATAGCAATTGTTTTAGTGCCTTCGGAGCAAAAACAATGAGAAAATTAATACTTTACTTTCTTATATACATATTTTTTTGTTTGATACAGTTTTTCTTTAGCCAATACTTAAATAGTTTTAGAATTTTCCCGAATTTTATTTTAGTTTGTGTTGTTTGTATAGGTTTTATAAAAGGATCTTTTAATGCGCAACTTGTTGGTTTTTTGTTTGGTCTTACTTGGGATATTTTTTCCACAGATGTTTTTGCAACAAGGGCACTGCTATTTACAATATTAGGTTACTTATCAGGAAAATTAAATAGAAAGTTTGACATTATCAATACTTTTTTTCAGTGTGTTATTGTTTTTCTTGCAAATATAGTTTATGATTTAGGTTTATATCTTATTAATTGCATTATAATTCAAGATTTCAAAGATACTCTTACATTTAAAAATATTTCAAATATTTTTACTACAACAATTGTAACCCCTTTTGTTTTTTATGTTTTGCGTCGCGTCTTAAAAGGAATATAGATGGTATGGCAAAAGAAAGATAAGTTTTCATATGAAATTTTTCTTGCTAAACACAAGGTAATCCTTGTGTTTTTTATGTTTCTGTTCCTGTCTCTGTCATTACGTCTTTTTTATTTGCAAATTATAAATGGTAGTAAATATAAAAATATTTCAGAATATCAAAAAATTCATAATACTAAAGAATGTGCCAAGAGAGGTGTTATATATTCAGCTGATGGGCAAATACTTGCAGAAAGTAAAAATTCCTATGCTGTATTGTATTATCCTTGTCCAGGAAATCAAAAGCCTTCAGAACAAATTTTATTGGAATTGAGTAAAATTTTGCAAAAAGAAATTAAACCTTCCAATAGTCTTTTTTCTAAATATGGAAGAAAAGTTATGGTTCTTGTAGAAAATTTAACTCTTAATGAGGTATTTAAAATTCAAGAGAAGAAGTTTAAACTAAAAGGAATTACTATAACAAAAGCCTCTAAACGTTTATATCATTTTTCTAAAGAAACTAGCCATGTTATAGGTTATATAAGCCAAATACAAGCAAATGAAATGAAACATTTATCTGGAGCAGGTTATAAGTTAGGCGACTATATCGGTAGAGGTGGCATAGAACAGTATTATGATGAATATCTTCAAGGGAAAGATGGTGGTTGGCAAATAGAAGTAAACTCTAAAGGTGATAAAGTAAGGATGATAAAATATGTTCCACCTGAGACGGGTAATAGTATTTATTCTACTATAGATTTGAAACTTCAATATTGTGCATATAATGCTTTAAAAAATAGTGATACAGGTAAAGGTGCTGTTGTTGTTTTGGACGTAAAAAGTGGGAATGTAAAAGCTTTAGTTTCATGTCCTGGCTTTGACTCAAACAAAGTATTAAATAACAGAATCTGTGAGTATATAAAAGATGGTAAGTTGCCACTGTTTAATAGAGCACTGCAAGCTTTATACCCACCAGGCTCCACGTTTAAATTTGTTACTTTTGCAGCTGCAATGGATTTGTTAGACATTAATCCTTATGAGACTATAGATTGTAAAGGCAAATTTGAGTTAGGTGATAGAATATATGTCTGTTATCATAAAACTGCTCACGGCAGATTGAATTTAATTTCAGCAATGGCAGTTTCGTGTAATGTTTATTTTTATAATTTAGGTTTAAAATTAGGTATAAGAAACTTAGAAGTGTATACTAGAAAATTTCTGTTTGGACAAAAGACAGGAATAGATTTGCCAAACGAAAAACAAGGTTTTATACCAACCCCGGAATGGAAAAAATCAAAATTTAAAGTTCCTTGGTTGCAAGGTGACACATTAATTTTTGCAATAGGACAGGGTGCTATTTGCGTAACGCCTCTACAAATGGCACACATTATGGCTACTATTGCAAAAAGAGGATTTATTTGTAAACCTTATGTAGTTGATAAGATTGTAGATTTAAACGGTAACGAAATTTACAAACATGAAAATTCTCAAATTAAAGATCGTATAGAACTTTCTAATAGGACTTGGGAATTTTTACATAAATCTCTTTTAGAAGTTGTTGAAAATGGAACAGCAAGAAGATGCAAAATCCCAGGTATAAAAATATCTGGCAAAACAGGTACTGCGCAAAATCCACACAAAAAGGATCATTCTTGGTTTATTTCATACGCTCCATCAGATAATCCAGAAATTGCAGTAGCAGTTATTGTTGAACATGGTGGCAGTGGAGGATTAAACGCTGTGCCGATAGCAAAAAGAATATACGAGACTTATTTTGGAATTAGTGCAAGTTCAGTTTTAGATTAATAAAAGCAGCCCTCTTTAAAGCGTATAATTGCTATAAATCTTTTGACAAAACAAGGCAAAAAGCAAGGTTTATATCGTATGTTTTACCTTGCAGAAGCGCCAAAAATAGCACTGTAAGGTTTAGACAGGACCAAATATAAATAGGAATAAGAAAATGGTTCAAGAAAAAAATCTTTTAGAGCGTTTAATTTCTAGTATAGATGTATGGCTTGTTCTTGCTGTTTTTATGCTGATTTCTATAAGTTTTTTCGCTATATACTCTGCAAGTTTTGCTTATGGCTTATCATTTAGATACATTTTTGTGCAAGCTGTTGCTGTCGGCATCGGTCTAGTGTGTTTTTTGTTTCTCACAAGTTTTAATTATCAATATTATAAACATTTTAGTAAAGTTGTTTATATTTTATCTTTAATGCTTTTGGCAGCTGTTCTTGTGTTTGGTTCTTTTAAAAGAGGCACAAAAGGATGGTTTGATTTTGGTTTTATTTCTTTTCAACCAGTAGAAATTACAAAAATAATGTTTGTTTTAGTGTTATCTGCATTTTTAGATATTAGGGTAAAAATGTCAAAAACACTTCCTTTTTTGATTAGTGTATTTGCGATACTTATGGGACATTTAATTCTTATAATGATGCAACCAGATTTTTCTTCTACGCTTTCATATTTTCCTGTAACTCTAGTTTTACTTTTTGTTGTAGGAGCAAATCCTTTTTATCTTTTTTGCATAGTTGTTTTTGGAGGTTTAGTTGTAGGAATTCCTCTTTTAGACACATTTGTAAATTTACAACTTAAATTTATACAAGATGGAACATTTTTTGCTAAGCTAGCCATATTTTTAAAGAATGATAAAAATGTTATATGTATAATTTTTTCAATTTTAGTTTTTATTATAGGGATTTGGCGTTTTTTATGGAAGTTAAAAATTGAAATTCCTATTGTATATCCGGTTATCCTATGCTTAGCTATATCGTTAGGATCTTTAGCATCTATTCCTGTAGAAAAATCACTAAAAGATTATCAAAGAAAAAGATTAATAGTTTTTTTAAATCCAAATGTAGACCCTAAAGGAGCAGGGTATAATATAATACAATCTAAAATAGCTATAGGTTCAGGAAAGATTTTAGGTAAAGGTTTTAAAAAAGGCACCCAAACTCAACTTGGCTTTCTGCCAGAGCAACACACAGATTTTATATTTTCTGTTATAGGTGAAGAAGGTGGCTGGTTAGTATCTCAAGCCACGATCATAATTTATTTTATCTTTATTTGGCGAGCTTTGGTGATAGCTAAAGAGTCTAGGGATAGATACGGGTCTTTGATTGCTATTGGAATTGCTACTATGTTTGCCTTTTATGTTGTTATAAACATAGGTATGGTTATGGGCATGATGCCTGTAACAGGAATGCCGTTACCCTTGCTATCTTATGGAGGGTCTTCAATACTTTCTTCTTTATGCGCAATAGGTGTTTTATGTTCTATAAATATGAGAAGGTATATGTATTATTAAACTAATTTTGCCTTTTCTAAAAATGAAGTTATTCTCTAGACAAATGCATATTAATTTACATAGAACCTGACTTGACCAGTAAAAGCTGAAAAGAAAGGAATTATTCATAAAAAAGAAAGATAAGGGGAACCTTAAAATTGATTTGTTTAAATTTGTATATAAATTTACAAATTAAAATATTTGCAAAAAAGAAAAAAAAGATATAAAATTTGCCCCATGAAGTTACAATATAATAAGGAGATATAATATGAGAAAGATTTCGTTTTTAGCAGCATTGTCGTTGTTTTTGAGTTTTGGTTTGGTATCTTGTTCAAGCAATAAAGGAGAACAAGCTCAGGAACCATCTCAAGAAGCAGTTGAAGAACAAGTTGTAGAAGTAGAGACAAGCACTTCTCAGGCAGCAGGGACAGCGACAGAAACATCAAATGTTCAATCTGCAGAATAAAAATTTTAAACCATTGTTTAAAGAAGGCCACTTAAAAAATAAAAGCGGCCTTCTTTTTGTTTGACAAATATATATAGTTATTATAGAATAATATACTAATTCAGGCATTATATAAAGAAGCCGTCCCGGCTCACCTTCACCAAGCTAATGTTTCAAAAGGGAAAAGGTTGAATAATATTTAGTTTACATTTTACGGGGCGGATAATATCCTGCCCTGATTTTTTTATCAAAACTGTCTGTAGTTCGGGTTTTTAGAAAGTTCTAAATATACTACAAAAAGACAAGAGGGGGAATCGTCGAAAACAAAAAATTTCGTATAAACCAATTTATTAGAGTCCCAGAAGTAAGACTCATTGACTCTGATGGAACCATGTTAGGAATAGTTAAAACAGTTGAGGCTTTGTCCAAGGCTCAATCTTTAGATCTAGATCTTGTTGAGATTTCTCCGCAGGCAAGTCCGCCTGTGTGCAAAATAGTTAATTTCTCTAAATTTAAGTATGATATGGAAAAGAAAGATAAAGAAGCAAAAAAGAGACAAAAAATTTCTCAAATAAAAGAAGTTAGAATAAGACCTCATATAGGGGAACATGACTTAGAAGTAAAGATTAAACATGCCAGAAGTTTTGTAGAGGATGGAAATAAGGTCCAAATTACAGCAATGTTTTCTGGTAGAGAAATGCAGCATAAAGATTTAGGTATTAAAGTGATGAATAAAATCAAAGAATCTTTGTCTGATATAGCAGAAGCAGAAGGTAGAACTTCTTCTATGGGTACAAGAATATTTTTGACACTGGGCCCAAAGAAGAAAGTAAAGTAAAGTAAAGTAAAGTAAAGACTAAAATAATATTATTAATTTTTAACAGTTATGGAATAGCTGTTTAAAGCAATGGAGAAAGTAATGCCTAAAATGAAGACGCATAGCGGCGCAAAAAAACGTTTTAAAATTATAGGTAAAGGTAAAGCCAAGTATAAAAAACCTGGCCAGAGACATCTTTTAACAGGCGACTCTGGAAACCAAAACAGAAAATCAAGAAAAGCTGTGCTCGTATCAGAATCAGATATGAAGATTATAAAAAAGGTTATGCCTTATAATTTTTGATAGTATTCCTACACAATCCAAGGAGATTTTAAATGCGTACTAAAAGTGCTGTATATACAAGACAAAAAAAGAAAAAAATATTTAGATTAGCAAAAGGTTCTTATGCTACAAAGAAAAACCGTTGGAGAATGGTTATTCAACAAGTAGAAAGATCTCTTGCATATGCTTATGTAGGAAGAAAAGACAATAAAGCTAATTTCAGAACGCTTTGGATAGTTCGTTTAAATGCTGCAGTAAGACAAGAAGGCATGTCTTATAATAGGTTTATGTCAGGTCTTAAAAAGGCTAATGTAGCTTTAGATAGAAAAGTACTTGCAGAAATAGCAGTAAATGACAGTCCTACATTTAAAAAACTAGTAGAAATTGCAAAGTCAGCATAGTATAAATAATGAAGTATTCTCCAGCAAAAACATTGATACTGTTTTTTATTGGACTTATAGCAGTAGGCATGGTTCTTTTGTCTTTACCTGCTACCTCTAATTCTGTGATGGAACACTCTTTTTTTAATAATTTATTTACTTGTGTTTCTGCTGTTTGTGTTACAGGTCTTTCAATTGTAAATATTGGAGAATATTACTCTAAATTCGGGCAGATAATTATATTGCTTTTAGTACAAATTAGTGGAATTGGCTATATGTTTGTCTCCACTGTTTTAACTTTGTTGTTAGGCAAGATTGCATTGAAAGATAGACGGATAATGCAAGAAATGTTTGAAGTTTCTTCTTTTAACGGCCTAAAGAAGCTTTTATTAAAGGCTGTGCTTTTTGTTTTGGGGATAGAATTTATAGGAGCTGTATCTTTAACAGTAGTTTTTTTAAGAGATTTCTCTTTTTTAAAGTCACTATACCTAGGAATATTTTATTCAGTAATGGCTTTTTGTAATGCAGGATTTAGTGTTTTTAGCAATAGTATGACATCTTTTTCGCAAAACCCTATAGTACTCTATATTATTTCTATTCTTATACTACTTGGGGGGCTAGGCTTTTTTGTTATAGTAGATATTTATGATTATTATAAAGAAAAGAGATTGCATTTATCTATACATACAAAAGTTGTACTTTTTATGTCTTTAATTATTACTGTTTGTGCTTTTATTGTATTTTTGTTTTCAAAGGCAGCAGGCGGACACGGAATTTTTTATTTAATCAACAATTCTTTTTTTGAAGCAATCAGTTCTAGAACGGCTGGATTTTGCAGCGTGCCAGTAAACTTATTTAACGAGTTTACAGAGTCTGTTATGATACTGCTCATGTCTATAGGTGCAGCTCCTGGCAGTACCGCCGGTGGTGTAAAGGTTACTACACTTGCTCTCGTATTTATATTTGTAAAAAGTGTTCTTGTTGGTGATGAAGACTATGTTTTATTTAAAAGGAGTATTCCTTTTGACTTAATAAAAAAGGCATTGGTAATTTTTATTATATTTTTTGCTTTAATATTTTTGTTTTCTGCAGTTGTTATTTTACATGAAGATAATTTAAGACCAATTGCTGTTGTTTTTGAGGTAGTTTCAGCGTTAGCAACAGTCGGTATGTCTTTGGGTATTACAGAAGAGTTGTCGTTAGCAAGTAAAATTTATATTATTATTGCTATGCTTGTAGGCAGGATAGGCATACTTACGTTATTTATACTCATGTTAGAACCTGGTTGTAAAAAGAAAAATGTAAAGTATCCAGAGGGAAGGATTTTAGTTGGATAAAGAGGTCCTGATGAAAAGTAAGCAATTTGCCGTTATTGGGCTAGGTACTTTTGGATATAATGTTGCAATAGATCTTGCAAACAAGGGTATTCAAGTTTTAGCTATTGATATTAATTAATACAGAGATAGTTAACAGAATAAGTCAATTGGTCACACAAGCTTTAGTTGTAGATGCAACAGATGAAAAGGCCATGTTAGAAGCAGGTGTTGCAGATTGTGACAGTGTAGTAATATCTATAGGGGAAAGTATAGAAACAAGCATTTTAGCGACATTAATAGTTAAAGAACTTGGGATTAAGAATGTTATTGTTAAGTCTGCAAGTAACTGGCATTCAAAGGTTGCTGTAAAACTTGGAGCAAGTACTGTTGTCTATCCAGAACTTGAAATGGCAAAAAAACTTGTAGAAAGCATAGTAACGCCAAATATTTTAGAACAAATAAAGCTTTCTAAAGATTATAATTTGGCTGAGTTGGTAGCTCCAAAATCTGTGTGTGGCAAAACTATAAAAGATTCAAATATAAGAACCAATTACGGTATAAATATTATTGCTATACGAAAGAGAGTGCCCATAATTAACGATGATGGTCAAAGTGATATAAAAGAGGAAGTTAATATGGTACCTGGGCCCTCTGACGAAATCAATCAAAACGATGTTTTATTTGTTGTTGGATCAGAAAAATCTTTAGCAAAAATAAAAAAGGAGGGGTCTCTCTAAAAACTATAAGGATGTGTGCTAGCTTTTTTACAGAGACCCGTATAATGGATGAACACAGAAAATTTAAAGACAAATCTTCCTTTGGAAGCAACTTATATGGAACTTGGTAAATTTTATTTTTTAAACAATAAGTATGATGAAGCAGTTTCGGAATTTAAAAAGGTTTTAGAAATAAATCCTGCAAATGCAGAAGCCTATTATAATATAGGACTTATTAAAGAAAGTTCTAATTTAATAGATGATGCAAAAGAGATGTACTCAAAAGCTTTATCAATTAATTCTGAGTACAAGATAGTAAAAGATAGGCTCGATAAACTTATTGGCATAGAAAATAAGAGTTAAAGACTCTCTCTAAAACCCTTACTGTGCCTTTTTCGCCACTATTGCGTTAAAAACTTGTGCTTATGCACGATAGTTCTGCATTTTTGCCATGCATTACCAAAAATTCACAAGAATTATACGCAAGTTTTTAGAGAAATCCTTAAAATGAGGTTTGTAGATGAACAATATTGAATCAATTATTAAAGAAGCTATTTTACAAATAAAAGAAGCGGATTTAAAAGCTATTGAAAGTATAAAAGTTAAATATTCAGGCAAAAGTGGAGTTTTAACTCAAATTTTAAAATCTTTATCTAATTGTTCTGTTGATGATAAAAAAAGAATAGGACAAGAAGCTAATAAAGCAAAAAATATTATAGAAACTGAAATAGAACTAAGAAAAGAAGCATTAAAAAAAGAAATATTAGAAGAAAAAATGCAAAAAGAAAAGCTCGATTATTCAAACAAATTTTATTTCCCTTTTACTAAAGGCAGCTTTCATCCTATAATACAAACGATACAAGATATTAGTTCTGTTTTTAAATCGCTTGGTTTTTCTATAGCGCAAGGGCCTGAAATAGAAACAAATTGGTACAACTTTGAAGCTTTAAACATCCCTCAGAATCATCCTGCAAGAGATGTCCAAGATACTTTCTATCTTGTCGGCATGAAAGAACTTCTTAGGACGCATACTTCTCCAGGCCAAATTCATGTTATGGAAACCCAAAAACCACCTATAAGAGTAATTGTTCCAGGTAAAGTTTATAGGAATGAAGCTTCAGATGCAACACATTCGGCAACTTTTCACCAAGTTGAAGGTCTATCTGTAGACGAAAATATAACTTTTGTTGACTTAAAAGCAGTTTTGTCAGACTTTACACACGAATTTTTTGGCACAGATGTAGACATACGTTTTAGGCCGTCGTATTTTCAATTTACAGAACCGTCAGCTGAAGTTGACATGCAATGTATTTTTTGTAAAGGTAAAGGTTGCAGGATATGTAAAAATTCTGGTTGGATAGAGCTGTTAGGTTGTGGGATGGTACATCCGAATGTTTTAAAAGCCGTTAATTATGATAGTGAAAAATATACAGGGTACGCTTTTGGAATTGGTGTTGAAAGAATAGCTATGTTTAAGTATGGTATAGATGACATACGTTTATTTTATGAAAATGATTTAAGATTTTTAAAGCAATTTTAATATATATTTTTTGGAGTTTTATATGCTAGATTTAAATAATAAAGTTGCTCTTATAACGGGAGTGAATAATCCTCAAGGAATAGGAGCCAGCACTGCAATTAGTTTAGCAAAAGCAGGTGCAAAAGTTGTTTGTGTTTATAAAGAAGTTGAAATTCCATTTTAATGAAAATGAAACTAGAGAGAATGGTTTTAATAAATATCATAAGGCTTTATCATGTGATGCAGCTGAAGTTGAAAAGCAAATAAAGCAAATAAAGCAAATAAAGCAAATAAAGAAAATTACTAATAATTACTTGATTATTGAAAGAGACAGTGTAGAAAAAGATAATATAACTGATATATTTAACATTATAGAGTAACGTTTTGGCAATGTTGAAATTCTTGTAAACAATGCAGCCATGTGTAGTGAAAAATGACACAATATTATCCATTAATGACAAGACGATAGATGAAATATTTAATGTTAACGTAAAAGCAGTCTTTCTTATGACGCAAGAGTTTGTAAAAAGAAGTAATGGTTACGGAAGAGTTATAAATTTAAGTACAGATTCAGCGCAAATTTTTGCTGGCCAAATTGCTTATGGAGCAAGTAAATCTGCTGTAGAAGCACTTAGTAGAAGCATTGAAATGGAGGTTGGCAAATTAGGTATAACAGTTAATACAGTTGCGCAAGGGCCAACTCAAACAGGCTGGATAGATAAAGATCTTGAAAAGTCCGTTTTGCCTTTAATTCCAACAGGTAAACTTATACAACCACAAGACATAGCAGACGTCATTTTGTTTTTAGCGTCACAGCAAGCCGCGCAAGTTACAGGTCAAGTTATAAAAGTTTCTGGTGGTCATGCTCTTTAAAAAGGATAAAAAATGAAAGTATCATATAATTTACTTAAAAGTTTTGTAAGTTTTGATTTAGAACCTATGGAATTTGCTTGGGCACTCACTTCTATAGGAATAGAAACATCTGTTATTTCAAATACATGTAACTGGCCAAATGTGGTTACTGCCAAAATTTTAGATATAAACAAGCATCCTCAAGCTGATAAACTTTCTTTGTGTAAAGTAAGTGACGGCACAAAAGAGTATACTATAGTGTGTGGAGCAAAAAATATATCTGTAGGGCAAGTTGTCCCTCTTGCAAAAGTAGGAGCAGTACTGCCTAATAATTTCCAGATAAAAAAATCTAAAATTAGAGGCATAGAGTCTGAAGGAATGCTATGCTCCAAAAAAGAACTTGGGATTAGCAAAGAATCAGAAGGTATTTACATTCTTGATGATAAAACAAAAATAGGTAGTACTTTAGAAAGCGTTTTAGGTGATTCAGACTCTATTTTTGATATAGAAATAACTCCAAACCGCGGAGATGTTTTAAGTCATCTTGGAGTGGCAAGAGAAATTGGTGCAAAACTTAAAAAGATTGTTACAATCCCTAAAATAAAGACTTTTAATGTTTCAGGATTAAATTGTGTCCAAGTAAAGTCTAACTTATGTTTGCGTTATATAGGAGGTGTAATTTCTGATATTAAAGTTGGAGAGTCTCCTAAATGGGTTAAAGATATTTTAGAAAAAAGTGGTATTAGGTCAATTAACAATATTGTTGATATAACAAATTATGTTATGCTAGAGTTAGGGCAACCTCTACACGCTTTTGATTTAGAAAAGTTATCTTCTAAAAATATTGTTGTAAGAGCTGCAAACGAGTCTGAAAAAATTACAGCTTTAGATGGCAAAGAGTATAGTCTTTCTTCTGATATGCTTGTTATAGCAGACGATAAACAACCTGTTGCAATTGCTGGTGTAATGGGAGGTCAATATTCTGGAATTGATGTAAGTACACAGACAGTATTTTTAGAAAGTGCTATTTTTGACAGTGTATCTATAAGAAAGACTTCAAGGAAATTAAATTTATCTAGTGATTCCTCTTATCGGTTTGAAAGAGGTTTAAGTTGGGACATAGCCGAAACAGCTTTTTGGAGAGCTGTAAATCTTATATCTGATATTGCTGGCGGCAAAATTGAAGCACGAGAGGATCTTCAAAATGTTAAGCGCGAAAAAACGAGTATAGCTTTAAGAATTAATAGGGTTTTTAAAGTTTTAGGCTACAAAATAAATGAAGATGAAATAATAGAAATTTTAAGATACTTAGGCATAGATTTAGAGTCAAAAGGAGAGGTTATATTTTGCACGGTTCCATCGTGGCGTAACGATATAAAAGAAGAAGTAGACCTTGTTGAAGAAATTGTAAGAATTAAAGGCTACGATACTATTCCTTTACAAAGTAAACAGGCAGCTTATTCGTCAACTTTAAACGAATCTTTTATTGGTAACACTGTAGAAAATTTTAGAGTTAAATTAAACGGACTTGGGTTTAACGAAGCTTTAAATTGTAGTTTTTGCGAAATTAAGGAACTAGAAAAGTTTGGTTTACAATACTCATATAAAATCATGAATCCTGTATCTAAAGAAAACGAAGTTCTAAGGCCGTCTTTACTTCCAGGACTTTATAAAAATTTGATGTTAAATATTAGCCAATGTGCAGAATCAGTTACTTTATTTGAATTTGGGAAAGTTTTTAATGAATTAGGTGAGAAAAAAAACTTTTCATTAATTGCTTATGGCAGAGTGTGGCAAGAATGGTGGAAATGGGAAGAGCAAAAAATCAGTCCAAAATATGATTTCTATTTTGGAGGCGGTGTAATAAAAAATATTTTATCAGAAGATTTTGTGATTGTTCAAAATTTAACTCCTGCAAAATATTATCATATAGGCAAAACAGCAAGCATAATATACAGAGGTCAAGTTATTGGCCAGGTTGGTATTTTAAGTCCATCTATAAATGAAGATCTAAAAGACGAAATTTTTTACTGTCAAATGGATATAGATGCTATAGAAAAAGATAAAAATTCAAAAGTTATACGATATAAAAGTTTCTCAAAACTTCCTTTAGTAAGGAGAGATATTTCTGTAATTGCAGATAAAAGCTTACCTTTTAATGAAATAGAAAGTATTATAAAAGGTGTTATGAAATCTAACGGCATTTTAAGAAACTACTCTTTGTTTTCTGTTTATACAGATGAAGCAAAAATCGGCAAGGGTAAAATAAGTTATTCACTTAGGTTATTATATAGAGACGATAACAAAACTTTAACGGATGCAGAAGTTAATAAAGACATGATACATCTTTTAGAAAAATTAGATAAAAACCTGCAAGTCAAACTTAGGGACTAAACTTACATCAAAAAAACAATCCCGTGAATTTAGCTATTCACGGGATTGTTTTTTTGAAACCTGACTTGACCTTTTGGGTTTCCCCTTTCCTCCTTTTTATGAGTGCTTTTTCCTTTTTTTCGTTAAAGCGGTCAAGTCAGGTTAGAAGAAAGTGTCCCTGATGCTCTAGAATGCCTATCGACAAAATGTGCACGTCCAGAAGCAGAAGTATTTGCAGAAGCATTGGGTTTTCTGAAAGTAGCACTACTAGCCTGAGGCTGGCTTGAGTTTTGTGCGCTTGTAGCTATAGGCGTGCAAAATGTGGCTGTACAAAAAACAAAAAAGATGAAAGAGTCCAAACAGGGTTTTAGATAAGTCATACCAATCTCCTTTTTGAATGTTTTTTTGCCGTTAATAGTCCCAAACGGCATAGCCAAAATATTGAAATAAAAATATTTATGGAATTTTGTTTGATGTTTTGATACGAAATAGTTAAAAATTGATTTAATAGAGAAGAGAGGAATCTCTTAAACAGCAAGGAAAATCTTGTAACATAGACAGCTTCTTACAAAAAGCTACAATTGAATTGTATATAAAAAGAAATGATTTCACATGGGCTCTCTAGACCCCTACCTCAGGAACCCTTATACGGACTTGACCTTGCGGAGATAATGCGCTAAAATCTCCGCATAAAATGCGGAGATAAAATGTATATCTATCAAAATCCAAAATGGCCAAATTTTATATGGAATAAAGAACTAATTGCCAAATTGCTTGTTAAAGTTAAATCGAGGCAAGCATACCTCTTAGGCAAAATGGATTCTTTGGGATTTGATATTAAAGAAAAAGCTTTTCTTAATACCATAACAGAAGATATTATAAAATCAAATGAAATAGAGGGGGAATTTTTAAATACGCAACAGGTCCGTTCATCAATAGCTAGAAAACTTGGAATAAAGATTGAATCTAACATCAATATTGATCGCAATGTTGAAGGTGTTGTTGAAATGACGCTAGACGCAATGCAAAACTATAATAAACCTATTACAGAAAATCGTTTATTTGGTTGGCAGTCCTCAATGTTCCCCGGAGGTTTTAGTGGTTTATATAAAATTAAAACTGGGTCATATAGAGATGATAACAAAGGTCCTATGCAAGTAGTATCCGGTGCAGTGGGCAGACAAAAAGTTCATTATCAAGCGCCTTGTGCAAATGTTTTAAAGAAGGAAATGAGAAATTTAATTGTATATATAAATAACAAAGGAGATGGTATAGATTTAATCTTAAAGTCTGCAATTGCTCATTTGTGGTTTGTTTCTATACATCCATTTGAAGATGGCAATGGTAGAATCGCAAGAACTTTAAGCGATATGTTACTTGCAAGAAGCCAAAATTCTTCAGAAAGATTTTATTCTATGTCGTCCCAAATAAAAAAAGCAAGAAAATCATATTATAAAGTATTAGAAATTACGCAAAAATCATCATTAGATATTACGGTTTGGATTCAATGGTTTTTAGAAAATTTAATTTTGGCTATAGACTCTTCGCAAATTTTGTTGAAATCTGTTTTAGAAAAAACTGAGTTTTGGAAGAGGCATAAGGCTCAATTACTAAATGAGCGTCAAATAAAAATGCTTAATAAAATGTTTGATGAT
Source organism: Candidatus Endomicrobiellum cubanum (assembly GCA_031269735.1). GTDB lineage: Bacteria > Elusimicrobiota > Endomicrobiia > Endomicrobiales > Endomicrobiaceae > Endomicrobiellum > Endomicrobiellum cubanum. Next base: position 32,858 of record JAISYS010000008.1, read on the forward strand.
TTTAAAGGAGATCTTACAACATCAAAATGGGCAAAAATAACAAAATCATCTCAAGATACTGCAACAAGGGATATAGCAGATTTGATAAGAAAAGGAATATTAGTTAAAAAAGGTTCTGCCCGCTCAACTCACTATGTAATACAGGATTTTTGTGATTTTAAAGAAACTCTATAAATCTAAACTAAAACTTACATAAACAAAAACAATCCCGTGAATAGATTGAGTTCACATGATTGCTTTTGTTTTTGAAATAGTATTATTTAGTAGTAAGAAAGAGTTGTCCTATGAGGATTCGAACTTAAATCGTTTATATAGTGTCCAGGTTAATATTTTATAAATAGTATAATATTTATTAAAAGGAATAAAAAGAAAAGTAATTGTGAAAGAGTAAGAAGTTGTCTAAAAAAGATAAAAAAAGGTTAAAATAAAGTAAAAAGAATAAATAAATTAAGTATAATAAGAAGAAAAGATAGTTTTAATACTGTTGAAGTTGTAATTAGGGTAAGATATGAAAAAGGTAAAAGTACTTATTTTAAGAACAGCGGGCACAAATTGTGATTTAGAAACTCAAAGTGCATTTGAACTTTGTGGGGCAGCTGTTGAGCGGCTTCATATAAACTTTTTAACAAATAATAAAGATAAGATTTTAAATTACGATATTTTAGCTTTTCCAGGAGGCTTTTCGTATGGGGATGACATAGCCTCTGGGAAAATACTTGCTAATGAGGTTAAAAATAAGCTTGGAGATCAAGTTAAAAAATTTGCTTTAAGTGAGAGACCAATTATTGGTATATGTAATGGGTTTCAAGTCTTAGCTAAAATGGGTCTTCTCCCAGAACCTAAACTTTTTGAGCAAGTATCTACACTTTTTTATAATGATTCAGATAAATTTGAATGTCGTTGGGTTTATTTAAAAATGGAAGAAAAATCAAATTGTATTTGGACAAAAAACATTGCATCGATTATAAGCTTGCCTATAGCGCACGGCGAAGGGAAATTTATTCCCAAAGATAAAAAACTTCTTGAAATATTGAATAAAAATAATCAAGTTGTGTTTAGATACTCTACAAAAGATGGCAAAGAGGCAAGTTATCCATTATGTCCAAATGGTTCAATTGAAAATATAGCTGGAATCTGCAATAAAAAAGGCAATGTTTTTGGTCTTATGCCTCATCCTGAAAGATATGTTTTATCATTACAACATCCTTGTAGAGAAGGACTTGATGGTGAATACGGTTGGGGGAAAATTATTTTCCAAAATGCAGTTAATGCTGTAAAATCATAAGAAGATGGCATTGATATTAGGTAAACTCAGTGTTCAGTAATAAATAGGTAGTAAAAAAAGAGAGGTTGTATTATTAAATGATACATTAAAATTGTTTGATAAAAGGGAATTTTAACGATGAATTATATAGGTTTAATTGAAAAGTACAGAAAATATTTACCGGTAAATGAAAAGACCCCAATTGTGTCTCTTTGTGAAGGGAACACACCGTTAATACAGGCAAAAAATTTGGCTAAAGAAATTGGATTTAAAGGTCAAATATATTTTAAGTTTGAAGGTCTAAATCCAACAGGTTCTTTTAAAGATAGAGGCATGACGATGGCTGTGTCTAAAGCTGTTGAAAGTGGCAGTAAGGCAATTATTTGTGCTTCTACTGGTAACACTTCTGCTTCTGCGTCTGCATATGCAGCAAGTGCCGGCATAAAATGTGTAGTGTTAATTCCTGAGGGGAAAATTGCTTTGGGCAAACTTTCTCAGGCTCTTATGCATGGCGCTGAAGTTTTGGAAATAGATGGAAACTTTGATAAAGCTCTAAACATTGTAAAAGAGTTAAGTACTAAATACCTTATTACTCTAGTTAATTCAGTAAACCCTTTTAGGATAGAAGGCCAGAAAACAGCTTCTTATGAAATATGTGAAAGTTTAGATAAGGCCCCAGAATACCAATTCATGCCTGTAGGCAATGCAGGCAATATTACAGCTTATTGGAAAGGTTACAAAGAGTTAAATAATGAGAATCCTAAAAAGTATGGCCTCCCTAAAATGATGGGGTTTCAAGCTGCAGGAGCAGCTCCAATAGTGGAAGGGTGTCCTGTTTTACAACCAGAAACAGTAGCTACTGCTATAAGGATAGGTAATCCTACTTCTTGGAAAACTGCAGAATTTGCTCGCGACGAATCTAAAGGGGTTATAGATAAAGTTACCGATGAAGAAATTCTGTTTGCTTATAGGCTTGTAGCTAAAAGAGAAGGTGTTTTTTGTGAGCCAGCTTCAGCAGCACCTATAGCTGGTCTTATAAAATATGTAAAGAAGGGATACTTTAAAGATGTGCAAAATTTACAAGTAGTATGCATACTTACAGGGCATGGTTTAAAAGATCCTGGTAATGCGATTGTTAATACCCAAAAGCCCAAAAAAGTTAAGTCAGACATAAATGAAGTCGTAAAGGCTATAGGATTTTAATTTTGTGAAAATTGAACTTATTTGTACAGGCAGTGAACTCTTAAACGGAACAATAAATACTAATGCTGGTTTTATTGGTTCTAAACTTTGCAGTATAGGTCAGGAGTTATGCTTAATAACAGAGGTCAGTGATAAAAAAGAGGATTTAAAGAAAGTTTTTAACAGCGCTATATCTAGAAGCAACGTTATTATTATTACAGGAGGGCTTGGCCCCACATTTGATGATATAACGGTTGAAAGTGTGTCAGAATGTTTAAATATTCCAGTCTATAATGATGAAAGAGTTTTAGAAAATATAAAAAAGTATTTTTTAAAAAGAGGAAAAGTATTTCCTGAAGTTAATAAAAAACAAGCAAATATTATTAAATCTGCCAAAATCTTAGAAAATAGATTTGGTACAGCTCCTGGGCAGATGTTACATTTTGACTTTAAAGATAATGATAAAAGTGTTAGAAAAACTTTGTTCTTGTTGCCTGGTCCTCCTAGAGAAATGCAAGGGATTTTTAACGATAACGTAGAACCATTTTTAAAAAGTTATTCTGTAGGCATAAGAAAATGTGCTTGTATAGGCGTTTTTGGGCTTGCAGAGTCTGAAATTGAAGAACTTATAAAACCTGTTATAGATGAAGCAAGGTTTGGCTATGATAGTGCAGTTGATTTTGGTATTTTAGCTAACGATTCTTTTGTGAAGATTAAATTTTCTGTTTCAGGACGGGACGAGATTTTTATAGATGAAATTATAAATAAATTGAAGTCAGGTTTTTCTAATATTTTAAAAGATAATATTTTTGGTTTTGAAGATGATACTTTAGCGTCTGTAGTCGGGAGATTGCTAATTGCAAAGAAAAAAACTATTTCGCTTGCAGAATCTTGTACAGGAGGAAAAATAGCTTCTGCAATTACTGATATTCCAGGAAGCTCTTTATACTTAAAAAGTGCTATGGTAGTATATTCTAATGAGTCAAAAATAAAGTTGTTAGGTGTAAAAGAAGACACCATTAGTAATTTTGGAGCTGTAAGTGAGCAAACTGCTAAAGAGATGGCAGAAGCAGTTTTAAGACTTTCAAATACAGACTATGCATTATCAGTGACAGGTATTGCAGGCCCTGGAGGGGCTAAGAAAGATAAACCGGTAGGACTTGTATATATTGGCCTTTCTAGTAAAAGAAGAACAGAAATTTTTAAGTTTGTTTTTAGTGGTCAAAGAGAACAAATAAGAAGGTATGCTGTAAACACAAGTTTGGATTTGCTTAGGAGACGGTTAACTAAATTAGGGGTTTTAGATAGGTCCTCAGATAGGAATTGAGATGGTTAAAGAAACTTCTTGTGGGGCAATAGTATATAAAATAAAAAGTGCTAGTCCTGTTTTTCTACTTGTAAAATCTGTTAAGGGGAATAGGTGGGGTTTGCCTAAAGGGCACATGGAAAAAAGCGAAACAGAAAGAGAAACTGCTATTAGAGAAATTTTTGAAGAAACAGGAATAAAGCAACTTCAATTTGATGACACTTTTAGGCAAGAAGATATTTATATAATAGATAATGAAGAAACAGAGAAATTGGGATACAAAATAGAAAAACATGTAATATATTTTCTTGCTCTTTCAACTGGCCAGGAAGTTTTAGAGTATGATAGAAGTGAAATATCGGAAAGTAAGTGGGTAAATTTTCAAGAAGCAAAGAAATTACTTTTATTTCATAATTCAAAAGAGATTTTAAGTTTAGCCTATAAAAAAATTACAGGAGGTAATTAATATGAGTAATCCGCTTTTAAAAAACAGTGTTTTTGATTCGCCAATAAGAAGTAATGATGTTATGACAGTTTCAGGCACAATAAATAAAAGTATAATTCTTTGGGTGTTGCTTAGCGCCAGTGCGTTTTATTCTTGGACACATCCAGGTATAATTATGCCATTACTTGTACCTTTGTTAATTGCTGGGTTTGTTATAGCTATGATTTCTATTTTTAAAAAAGAGTATGCACCTTTTTTATCTCCGCTATATGCAATATGTGAAGGGTTAATTTTGGGTGCGATATCTTTATCTTTTGAAAAGTCTTATCCAGGTGTTGTTATAAACGCAATTTTATTAACTATGTGCGTATTATTTTGTATGCTTGCAGCTTATAAAACGGGTATGCTTAGGGCTACGCCGAGATTTCAAAAAGTTGTAATATTTTCAACACTTGCTATATGTTTGGTGTATGTTTTAGATTTGCTTTTAAATCTTTTTGGTGCTGGAAGTTTTTCTTATATCCATAATTCTTCAGGGCTTGGTATAATTATAAGTTTGGTTATAGTTGCAGTCGCTTCTTTAAACCTCATTATAGACTTTGATTTAATAGAACAAGGGTCTCAACAAGGGTCTCCTAAATACATGGAGTGGTACAGTGCTTTTGCACTTATGATAACGCTAATATGGCTTTACCTTGAGATGCTAAGACTTTTAAGCAAACTAAGAGATTGATGTGGCATTAAATAAAACAGTGTTTTTTATGGCAACTTCTGCCGCAAAAACTTTGCCGCAAAGTATTGCAGAGGTTATTTTTGTAGGGAGATCTAATGTCGGTAAAAGTAGTGTTATAAATGCTTTGTGTTTTAGAAAAAATCTTGCAAGAACTTCAAAAACTCCAGGCAGGACAAGAAGTATAAATGTTTATAGTATAGTGATGAAAAAATGGCTTATAGATTTGCCAGGTTATGGTTTTGCAAGAGTAAGCTTTAAAGAAAAAGAACTTTGGAACAAAATGATAGAAGAGTGTATAGTTCAAAGGAAAAGCAAAAAAACAGTTTATGTTATTATAGATGCTTTTGTAGGTCCTACAGAGTTAGATTTTAATATGGTTGATTGGCTAAAAGATCATAAGATACCATTTAGAATCATTGTTAATAAGTGTGATAAAGTGTTAAATTTAGTGTCTAAAGAGGAAATAAACACTAAAACAAGAGAACTTTTTAAAATAGAGCCAGAAAGCGTATTTATGGTAAGCGCTAAAAAAAGAAGCGGATTTGAAAAATTGCAATTAGATATAACAAAATTTTTAGCTCTAAAGTAAAGGCCCTCTCTAAAGGATAGGTATATGTCTGAACGTCCATCTTGGGATAATTATTTTATAAAACTTGCTTGGCTTGTTGCAGAACGGTCAACATGTGTGCGCCATCATGTTGGAGCTGTTATTGTAAGAGATAAAAGAATTCTTACAACAGGATACAATGGAGCAGCCACTTCTACACAAGATTGTTTAGAAAAAGGTTGTTTAAGGAATGAACTAAAAATCCCTTCAGGGCAAAGGCATGAAATATGCAGAGCAATACACGCTGAACAAAACGCTATTATTCAGGGGGGCTACAATGGGATAAATATAAAAGATTCTATTCTCTATTGTACGCATTCTCCTTGCGTTTTATGCTCAAAAATGATAGTAAATGCAGGTATTAAAAAAGTAGTTGCAGATATTGAGTATCCAGACGACACTTTTAGAAAACTTTTTTTTGAGGTAAATATAGAATTTTCCACATTACATCTTAAAGATTTGACAATAGCTCAGGTTAAGTGAGCTTAAAGGGTCTGTCTAAAAATTTTAAAGTTTTTAGACAGACCCGTAAAATAAAAGGTGGAGGTTTTTATGAAAAAGATCAGTTTGCTAGTTTTGTGTTGCGGGTTCTTTTTATGTAATTCTATAGTAGCTACTGCTGGTCATCATAAGGATAAAATGAGGAAAGATGATCCCAAGATGGAAGCTCTGATAAAGGATAAAACGCAGTATGTAAAAAAATTGGATGTTTTGTTATTAAAATATGAAGCAGCAGGAGAAAAAGATAAAGAATCGATAAAAAAAGACATAAAAAAGTTAATAAAATCTAGTTTAGACAAAAATGCAACTTTTAAGAAAGCTATAATAGATAAAAATAAAAAAATTATAGAAAAACTTGAAAAAGAGCTCGCAGATATTAAGGCTGATAGGAATAAATATATTGACGATAAGGTAGATTTTTATGTAAGTCCTGAAGGAATAGCAAAAGCACATGATAAAGCTTCAATGAATTCAGAGAAATAAGCAAGATAAAATAAAAAAGGACGTACTTTTAAAAGTACGTCCTTTTTTATTAGCTAATTTTTATTCCAAAAGGTCTCAAAAAGAGATTATTTTAGAACCTGACTTGACCATTTGGGTTCCCTCAATCTTCCCTTTTTCCTTTTACTGGTCAAGTTAGGAGAATGCTTTCCGTCTATTTTAAAGTTAAGCTTAAAAATAGTCTTGACGTTTTACTTGAAATAGTTTATACTGTGCATAGAGGTGGTTGAGATGAGGAAACGATATATTTATCGACACTTACAGAATGTGTTAAAAGATAAAAGATTTGCTAAAGGTGTTATTGCCGTAACTGGGGCAAGACAAACAGGAAAAAGCACTTTGCTTGAAAATTTAGTGCCAAACATTCCTAATTTAACGCTTGATGATTTAAGGTTGCGATTTTTAGCAAAAAAAGACCCTGCTTTATTTATAGCTGATAATAAAGCGCCTATTTTTATAGATGAAGTGCAACGAGCACCTGAAATTTTGTCATATATTAAAATTGAAGTTGACAAAGCAAAAGAAAAAAATATGTATTACCTAACCGGCTCTCAAAAATTTAATATGATGAAAGATATGGCAGAAAGTTTGGCAGGTAGAGTATCAATATTTGAGTTGCTAGGCCTATCTATGCGTGAACTTCAAAATGATAAATTTAAAGAACCATTCTTGCCAACGAGTAGCTATAAAGCTCGTAGGAGAGAAACAGCAACTCCTATTTGTGATATTTGGGATTTAATACACAAAGGTAGTATGCCACAGATGTATACAGAAGAGTTAGATTGGAAAAAGTTCTATGCAGATTATATGAACACGTATTTAGAGAGAGATGTTAGTCAACTCGCTCAAGTGGGCGACTCTCTGAAGTTTATAAAATTTATGGAAGTTTTAGCAGCACGTATAAGCAATATGTTAAATTTAAATGATGTATGCCGCGATGTTGGCATTTCTCATCCTACTGCAGAGCACTGGCTATCTATTTTGCAAAGTTCAAATATAATCTATTTACTTCGTCCATATTATAATAACAGAACAAATAGGGCAATTAAAACGCCAAAGTTATATTTTTTAGATACGGGACTCGCCGCTTATCTTACCCATTGGGATACAAAAGATGTTTTAAAAAGCGGAGCAAAAAAAGGTGACTTTTTAGAAAACTTTGTTATATGCGAAATATTGAAAAGTTATTATAATGCAGGATTAGAGCCCAATAATTTATATTACTACCGAGATAAAAATCAAAGAGAAATTGATTTAATAATTGAAATAGGTGGAGTTTTATACCCGACTGAAATAAAATCAAAATCCAATCCTACTAAGCAAGATATACCTGCGTTTGAATTTTTAAGTGCTATTGCTAAAGTTGACCAAGGCGCGGTTATCTGTCTTTGCGATAAACCATTCGCAATTTACTCAGGCGTTTATGCTCTTCCTATTTGGTATATTTGACTTGAAAATAAATACTAATACCTCACTTGAGCATTAGGGTTCCCCCATTCCTCCTTTTTTTCGTTAAAACGGTCAAGTCAGGTTCTAATTAGACTAGTCAATACTTAAAAAACAACTCTTGTTCTTATACCTGCAACAACTATATTATCTTTTACTACTGCATTTCCACCTTTAGGATTAATAAAATATTGAACAGCTGGTGTAATTGCAATATTATATTTCTTGAGGCCAAAATTGTAATATATTTCCATTTCGGTTTCTGCACCGTCGTTGTAGTTATAATCTAAGTGGTGTTTATTGTGTTTTGTATAGTATTCTGAAGTATACATTTGACCTATTGCAAAACCTACAACGTCTGTAGGTCTAGACCAAATGTTCCCACTGATTTGGAGTCCAGCATCCCAAGACGCAAATGGTTGCAGTTTCATCTCTGATGGTGTTATTGCTGATGTAGAGGATTTAAGTACTGAAACAGAAGGATCTTTATATGAAGTCCCTACAAAAATACCTACATTGTCAATAAGTTCGTGGTCTACGCTAATACCAAAACCATAAATCCCTGATTTTATATTTGGATCTGCTATTGAATAATGATTTTTGTTATTGCCCCAAGCATAAAAAAGTAGATTACAACGGTTAGAAGGAGAATATGCAAGTTGTACTGTATTAACTCCGCTGGAATCTACGTGATCTATGTCTTGTGAAAAATAAGCATAAGTAACTTTAAAGTTTTTAGCTATATCATAAGCTAATGCCAAGCCTAAACGCTGAGGAGGAGTTTCTGCTATTTTGTCTCCAGTAAAAATTGAGGTGATAAATTGAGAATCGCTGTCGTTAGAATATTTATTGCTTGCAAAGAATGAGTTAAAGTTTAGTTTTCCAAAATCTATAGTAAGCTTGTCGTCAAGTATAGATTGTTGGTAGTATGCCTTTGTAAATTTAGCAAGTGTGTCTGCTGCGTCATTTAAGCTAGGGTCAGATACAGCATTAACTATAGCATAGGTCTCTATTTTATCATTAAGCCCTTTACCTCTGCCGCCTTTTAATTGGACTACAATTTTACCGTTATGTTCAAAATTTCTTTCTAATGTTAAATCAACAAGGTATACGCCTGCAGACGCTCCCTCTACATCATTTGTTATGTTTTCTTTAGGAGAATCTTGAACAACAGTAGTTATGCCACCCTTAAATTTAATGCCAAATTGTTCTGCTAACGAATCTGCTGAAAATACTTTTACAGTAATACCAATTAAAATAAAAGCAGTGACTAATAATGTTGATTTTATAAAGCCTTTCAATTCAAACCTCCATTTATATTATAAAAGTAGTTATATTAAACTTTTTGTTCTTCTGCTTTTAAACTATGCAAAATTTCTTTTCTCCAAGTTAGTGAAACAAACAGCATTGCAATTACACATGAAACTCCACAAGCTACAAATACTCCATGCCAGCCCCAATTTTCAATAAGGTAAGCAGTGCCAATACCAGAAAGAAATGCTCCTAAATATCCAAACATTCCTGTGAAACCACAAGCTGCAGAGACAGATTCTTGCACAGTGACACGAGAAGCTTGTACTCCTCCAACAAGGTTTTGAGGTCCATCTACAAAAAAACCTACTAAAGCTAAAAATAGACCAACAAGCCACCAAGGAGTGTTTGCATGTGTAAAATGGTACATTCCCCATAAGCTAAAAATTAAGCAAAATAAAAATATTAAGTTTGTTGGAGTACAACGTCCATTAAAAAATTTGTCTGATATCCATCCAGCAGCAATTCCACCCAGAGTACCGATAAAAGGCATAAATACAAGCAAATAAGCAGCTTTATCTTTTGCTATGCCTCTTTCTACCATAAATACTGTACTCCAATCTAATGTTGCAAAACGTATAAAATAAACAAATATATAAGCTATAGCAAGTGACCATAAAAACGGATTACAAAAAACATACTTTGTTAGTGTTTGCCAGTGTGAAAGGTTACTTTGTTTCTTTGCAGGTGGGAAATCATTGCGATACTTTTCAACAGTTGGTAACCCAATAGAGGATGGTTTATCTGTCAATGTGAAAAGGAGGCACACCCCCAATATAAGGGCTACAACACCAGAGAAATAAAATGCAGCTCTCCAATGACCGGTAGCAATACAAAAACCTGCTACAATACCTATTAAAGATGTCCCTACTGTATGGGCAGATGACCACAATGTCCACTTTGTAGCTCTTTCACTTGGAGAAAACCAATAAACAAGACCTTTAGCAACAGGAGGAAATCCCATAGATTGTAAAGCACCGTTTATTCCCCAAAAAAACGTTAATAATGGTAATGATGGTAAGAAGCCAAAGAAAAGGTTAATTATTGCAGAGCCAATCAATCCAAAAGCCATAAATGTACGAATGTTGCATTTGTCTGCAAGCATGCCACTTAGAAACTTGCCAATTCCGTATGTTACATACATAGTGGAACCTAGAATTCCAAACTCCATTTTTGTGATACCAAGCTCTGTAATAAAAGAAGGTGCTGCATAAGATATGTTTTTACGTGTAAAATAGTACATAACATATCCAACATACATACCAAAGAACATTTTTATACGCCATTTCCTGTACATCCTTGCAATTTGTTTGTCATCACTGATAGGTGTTTTAGAATCAGGCAATGGTTTCATCCAATTAATGAACTTTGACAGCATTTAATGTCCCTCCTAAGTTTTATCGTTTACATTTTGCAAAGCCTGTTGATTTTGCAAGTATGGTATGGAATCTAATCTAATCTAATTACCTATTATACAAAAGAACAAAAACCTGAATGAAAAAAAAATGTGAATTTTATTATTTAAAGAGTTTCATGTATTTTTAATAACTTGAAAAGTGTTTTGAGATTTTGATACAATTGCTAAGATATTTATAGATGTTTTAATGAGCACACAACTGGATTGCTAAAAGTTCCCTATTTTGGGTTTTAGAGATGTAAAGCTGTGGAAGCCGTAAGGCGGATAATAAGCGTCTTAAAACGGAACTGCTTAATTGCAGTAAAAACAAAAGGAGAGTAGTATGGCAAACATTACGATGAAGGCTTTGTTGGAAGCTGGTGTTCATTTTGGCCACCAAACTAGAAGATGGAATCCAAAAATGGCTAAGTTTATTTTTGGTACGAGAAACAAAATTCACATTATAGATCTTCAAAAGACGTTAAAAGAGTTAAAGAAAAACTATAAAGTTATAAGAGATTTTGTTTCAGAAGGCAGGGGTATAATATTTGTAGGAACAAAGAAACAAGCTCAAACACCAATTAAAGAGGAAGCTCTTCGTTGTGGAGCGTACTTTGTCTCGGAAAGATGGTTGGGTGGCACTTTAACAAACTTTGAAACATTAAAAAAATCTATTGCAAGATATAAAGAAATAGAAAAAATGAAAGAAGAGGGTGTCTTTAATCTTGTTTCAAAGAAAGAACAGTCTAAAATTGAAAAAGAGAGAATCAAACTTGAGAAATCTTTAGAAGGTTTAAAAAATATGTCTGCTTTGCCAGGTCTTATGTTTGTAGTAGACCCTAATGAAGAATCAACAGCAGTTTTAGAAGCAAGAAAGTTAAACATACCTGTTGTTGCAGTTTGTGATACCAACTGTGACCCAGATCTAGTTGATTTCCCAATTCCAGGGAATGATGATGCCATAAGAGCTGTAAAGCTTTTCTGTTCTGTTGTTGCAGATGCAGTTTTAGAGGGGAAGGGTGTTGGAGAAAAAAAAGATAAAGGGCAAGTAACAACTGATTCTACACCTACAGATGGAGAAAAAACAGAAGTGGAAGAATCATCAAATGTTGCTCAAGGAGAAGTGAAATAATGTCAACAGAACTTATAACAAAATTAAGAGAAATGACAGGTGCAGGTATAATGGATTGTAGGAATGCTCTTAAAGAGTCTTCTAATGATATAGAAAAAGCTTGCCAATTGCTAAGAGAAAAGGGCATGGCTTCTGCTGTTAAGAAAGCAGGCAGGGCGGCTAAACAGGGATTGATATATTCTTATATACATGGGAACGGTACACTTGGAGTTTTAGTTGAAGTAAACTGTGAAACAGATTTTGTTGCAAAAACCGAAGATTTTCAATCTTTAGTTAAAGAAATTGCAATGCAAGTTGCTGCAGTTTCGCCTACTTATGTTTCTAAAGATCAAGTACCATCAAGTATTATTGAGGCAGAAAAAGAGATTTATAAAGCTCAACTTAAAGAAGAAGGTAAACCCGAGAAAGTTTGGGATAAAATAATAGAAGGCAAAATTGAAAAATTCTATAGTCAGGTATGTTTATATGACCAAATTTATATGAGAGATATGTCAGGAAAAGAGACAATAAGAGATTTAGTTACAAAGGCCATAGCAAAAATTGGTGAAAATATTGTAATCAAAAAATTTGCAAGATTTAAACTAGGGGAAGAATAAATATGCGCTCAAAAAGAGTGCTTTTAAAACTGTCTGGAGAATCCTTTTGCGATGGGAGTTCTTCTATTAGTCAAAAGTGTCTTTTAAGAACTGTAGAAGAAATAAAGCATGCCATTTCTAGAGGTGTAGAGCTTTCCATAGTTGTTGGAGCTGGAAACATTTGGAGAGGAGTTGGAAAATTTATAGAAAGAGTTACTGCAGACAAAATGGGAATGCTTGCTACGGTTATGAATGCGCTAGCTTTAAATGAAGCATTACTAAAAGCCAAAATAAAAGCTATAGTTTTATGTGCAAGTGGTGTAAGTAGTTTTGTTGAAGATTTTAGTGTAGAGAAGGCTATAAATTATATTGAGCTCGGTTATGTTGTTATATTTGCTGGTGGCACAGGAAATCCATATTTTACGACAGATACTACAGCTGCTTTGAGGGCTGCAGAAATAAAAACGGACGTATTACTTAAAGCTACTCAAGTTGACGGTGTTTATAGCGCAGATCCAAAAAAAGATAAGGGTGCAATAAAGTATGATTTTTTAACTTTTAAAGAAGCAATAAATAAGCAGTTAAAAGTCATGGATAGTCAAGCATTTTCTTTATGTGAGCAAACAAATATTTCTATTATTGTTTTTGATTTTTACAAAGACGGAAATTTAAAAAAAGTTTTATGTGGTGAAAAAATAGGTACAAGCATCTCTAAAAACTCTAATGAGTATAAATTGCCGTGAATTTTTTGACAAAGCAATGCAAAAAACGTAGGGTTTATCTATATAAATACAAGTTTTTAAATGCAGCATTGTCTAAAAAAGTGTGGTAAGGATAGGCATTATAGTGCTTGTATAATAGTGGAGGGTTAAAATGCAAGTTCAAAGTTTTTTTTCAGCGTCGCAAGAAGCTATGAAAAAAACTATAGATAGATTGAAAACTGAATTGTCTTCTCTTCGGACAGGAAGGGCAAGTACTGCTGTTATAGAAAATATTAAAGTTGAAAGTTATGGTGCTGTTATGGCTATTAATCAAGTTGCAGGTGTTAGTTTGCCTGATGCAAAGACAATAGAAATACGGCCATGGGATATTTCTCAATTAGGTGTTATAGAAAAAGCTATTCTTAAAGCTGATATAGGGATGACACCTGTTAATGATGGTAAACTTATACGTATTAATGTTCCTCCTTTAACAGAAGATAGGAGAAAAGAGATAGCGAAATCTATTAACAGAATGGCTGAAGATTTTAGAGTAGCTGTAAGAAATGAAAGAAGAAGTTTACTTGAGAATATTAAAAAGCTTGAAAGAGATAAAACTATAACAGAAGATGTTCGAAAAAAGTCTGAGGCAGAAGCTCAAAAAATAACTGATAATTTTATAAAATTAATAGATGAGTTAATATCAGCAAAAGAAAAAGAAGTTATGCAAGTATAAGAAGGGGGGGGGGATCTAGTAATGGCGTATAAAATTGATGCAAATGTATGTGTAGGATGCGGAGCTTGTGCAGGAAACTGCCCGGTTTCTGCAATAGAGCCTAAAAATGATAAGTATGAAATAGATCCAAATGTATGTATAAGCTGCAGGGCTTGTAAATCTACTTGCCCAGTGAACGCAATTTCGCAATAAGCAGGATATTTTTTTGATACCCGTACACGTGGCTATTATAATGGACGGGAATGGCAGATGGGCAAAGAAAAAGTCTTTACCCAGAACTTTCGGACATAGGCAAGGGGTCAAAACCGTAAAAAAGATTGTTAAGGCTGCAAATAGCCTTGGGATTAAGGTTTTGACCCTCTATGCTTTTTCAACAGAAAATTGGAAACGTCCAGAAAATGAAATAAAAGCTTTGATGGTTTTGCTTAAATATTTTTTGTCTAAAGAAATTGATGAGTTAAGTAGAGAAGGCGTTAAGTTAAGAATATTAGGAGACTTGTCAAAATTTTCAAAAGATATAAAAATAGAAATAGATAAAGCATGTAAACGTACTTGTAATAACACGGGATTAGAGCTTAATATAGCTTTGAATTATGGCGCAAGGCAAGAAATTTTACAAGCTTTTGAAGAAATGTTGAAGCAAGGTATAAAAAAACCTACCGAAGCAACTCTGTCTTCTTTTTTATATACTGCAGGCCAACCTGACCCTGATTTGCTTATTCGTACTTCAGGAGAATTTAGAATATCTAATTTTCTTCTTTGGCAGATTGCATATTCTGAAATTTATATAGTAGATAAACTTTGGCCTGATTTTACTGCGCAAGATTTAGAAAATGCAATAAAAAATTTTGAAAATAGACAAAGACGCTTTGGAGGCATTGTATTAGAAAAGCAGTAAATATATGTACTAAGGTTTTTTAGATAAACCAAGATAACTGCGACTGTCTAATGCAATGTTTTAATTGGAGAAATAATATGTTATTAACTAGAATATTGACAGCAGTTGTATGTATTCCTGTTGTGTTTTCATGTATATTTTTAGGCAATATACCATTTTATTTAATGATGTTTATAGTGTCCTTTTTTTGTGTTTATGAGTACTTAAATATTTCAAAGAAATACAGCCCTCATAGAACACTTTCACTTGTAAGTGCAGTTTTGTTTTTTTTATTTTTACAGTTTTTTAATAACTGTCCTATAAATAAGGTGTCATTTTCGGCTATTGTAATAGCATTGACGTTTTTTATAAAAGAAGTTTTTGGAAAAAGCCCTAAATTTAGTATTGAAAGAATTGCAATTTCATTTTTTGGCACATTTTTTATACCTCTTTCTTTAATACACATGGTATACTTGCGCAACTTATATGGTGGCATGGAAATAATTTTTTTTATTTTTCTTGTAGTTTGGGTATTAGATACTGCAGCTTATGCTTTTGGCTTTATGTGTGGTAAACATAAACTCGCTCAACATGTAAGTCCCAAAAAGACAGTAGAAGGTGCCATAGCGGGAGTTATTTTTGGTGTGCTGACAGCTTTTGTTTGTAGGACGTTTTTTATGAAAGATGTTTTAAGCGTGCACAGTTCTTTAATTCTTGGTTTTATAATTGCTGTTGCTGGTCAGTTTTCAGATCTTGCAGAATCTCTTATAAAAAGAGATGGTGATATTAAAGATTCTGGCAAAGCAATTCCAGGTCATGGCGGTTTTTTCGATAGGTTTGATTCTTATATTTTTGCTGCTCCTGCAGTATATTATGTTTTGAAATTTTTAGAATGAAAAGAATATCAATTTTAGGTTCATCAGGTTCTATAGGGACTCAAACTCTTGAGACTATTTCTTCAATGAAAGAAATAGTTAAAATAGATGGCCTTGCTGTTGGCAATAACATAAAGATTCTACAACATCAAATTAAAAAGTTTAAACCTAGAGCTGTTTCTGTAAAAAGTGTTTTAGCTGCTGTAAAATTAAAAAAATGGTGTAAAACGAATAATGTAAGAGTTGCCGTTTATAGCGGGCAAGAAGGACTTATAAAGCTTGCTACAATGACTAGTGTTAACTTAGTTGTTGCTGCAGTTGTTGGGGCAGTTGGTTTAAATTCTACAGTTGCTGCAGTTAAAGCAAAGAAAGATGTGGCTATTGCAAATAAAGAAACGCTTGTAATGGCAGGCAATTATATAATGGAGCTTGCTGCTAAACTAGGAATTAAAATTCTTCCGGTTGATAGTGAGCATTCAGCCATATTTCAATGTTGTAATGGCGAAAAAAAATCTCAAATAAAAAAGATAATCCTTACTGCCTCGGGCGGCCCTTTTTATAAATATAAGGGTGATTTATCTAAAATAACAATTAGTCAGGCGCTAGACCACCCTACTTGGAAAATGGGTAATAAGATCACTATAGATAGTGCTACTCTTATGAATAAAGGGTTGGAAGCAATAGAAGCTTCTGTTCTTTTTGATGTGCCTATAGAGAAGGTTGAAATTGTTATACATCCTCAATCTATAGTGCATTCTATGGTAGAGTATGTAGACGGTTCTGTTATAGCGCAACTTTCAAATCCAGACATGACGCTTCCCATACAATATGCTTTAACGTATCCTAAAAGAATTGGTTCTAAAATAAAACCTTTAAACCTTGCAGAAATCGGAAAATTAGAATTTTATAAACCTGACTTTAATAAATTCCCATGTTTAAATCTTGCATATTTTTCTGCAAAAAAAGGATACACAATGCCTGCAGTAATGAATGCTGCAAATGAAATTTGTGTAAATGCGTTTTTAAGAGGGGCTATAAAATTTACAGATATTGCAAAAATTGTTAAAAATACCATTTTAGCTCATAAGGTTTTAAAAGATAAGTCTATAAATGTATTTATTAAAGCAGATACTTGGTCTAGAGACTATGCTAATAATTTGATAAAGAAAGGAACATTATGATTATTCTTCAAATTTTAGGGATTATAATAGGTTTTGGTTTTTTAATTTTTATACATGAATTAGGGCATTTTGTTGCAGCTAAAATGTGTAAAGTAAGAGTATTAGCATTTGCATTAGGGTTTGGTCCTGATATAGTAAAAGTTAATTATGAAGAAACAAAGTATGCTATCAAAGCTTTTCCTTTAGGGGGGCTTGTTTTGATGGCTGGAGAAAATCCAAGTGAAGCTAAAGGCGAAGCTGGAGAATATTTATCGTTAAAATGGTATAAAAAAATATTCATAGCTTTTATGGGGCCATTTTGTAATTATTTGCTTGCTGTATTTTTATTTACTTTTATTTTTAATATTTGGGGTACGCCAATATTATCTAATAGCTCCAGGATTGGCGATGTTTTAAAGGATCAGCCAGCTGCTCAAGCTGGACTTGTTGCTGGAGATAGAATAATATCTATAGATGGGAAAAACGTAAAGACTTGGAACGACCTATCTGAAAACTTAAAAGATAAGGTAGATAAAGAGACTTATTTTGTTGTAGAAAGAGGATCAAACTCTTTTTATGTAAATATATTGGTATCAAAAAATCCTGTAACAGGAGCAGGTGTTATAGGAATAACACCTTATATTACGCATGCTGATGCAAATATTTTTGAGTCTATGTATTTAGGCTCTAAAGCTGTAATAGTTCAAAGTGTTATGACTGTAACATACCTTTTCAACAAGATAATTTCTTTTGAAAAACCAGATCTTTCTGGTCCTATAGGCATTATTAATATTCTGGCCAATGCCACAAAGTCTGGTATTGATGAGTACTTGAAATTACTTGGTGTTATATCTGTAGCTCTTGGCTTATTTAATCTTTTCCCTATACCTATGGTAGACGGAGGTATGATAGTATTGTTTTTTGTTGAAGGTATAATAAAAAAACAAATAAGCACAAAAGTTGTACAAATTTATAATACAATAGGGTTGGCATTTATTTTAGCTATTTTTATTTTTGCCACTTACAGCGATCTTTTAAGATTGGGTATAGGTAAATTATTTGGTAAATAGTTTTTTATATGTAAAATCTTATAGGTGTTTGTGGTTTGTTGTCATATTAAAGCACTTTTTTTGATATTAAAACTAAAGATCTTGTAGAATACTGTAATCTGTGTAGTTGCTGCCACGCAATCTTTCTGCACAGACATTTGTTGTTAATTATTACTAGGTAAAATTTTACACCTTGTATACATTATGCGGCTAAACTCCATGAAGCAATTGCCACTATTCATCTTTTTAGGAAGAACAGCAAGACTTGTTATAAATCTTACCTTGCTACAAGATGGTTATCCTATTGTTATTATAGTGCCTATTTTAAGGAGTGATTATAAATACTATAAAGTTAGCTAATAAAGGTAAATTTACTCCCTTCTTATAACTTTATTACCTAACGTAGAATATGGAAGCGTAAGGGACTACATCAGAATTATTAAAACATCTGATTTAAAGTAGAATTTTAGCAAATGTCAAATTATTTTTAGCTGTGGATTACTAAAGGAAGATATTTCATACTAATAACTTAGACTTACCACTTAAGTGTGGAAATAAAAGTGACTTCATTGAATATTTTGTAGATTAATCAAAAATAAGGAGAAATACTCTTATGGCAACACATAGACTTGTAAGATGGAGTAAAGATGCCTTCAATTTTCTACAATCTGCTGATGACAATAGTATAGTTTTAGATCTTGTTATATCTTATGCCTGTGCTACTCAGACAGGAGAGGGATTTGAAGAACTTGTTAATACAATAAATAGTGAAAATATAAAGTGTAAAATAAAAAAAGTTAATATTACCGATACCTCTTATTTGTATAGATATAGCATTCTAGAATTTTCTAAATATTTAAACCCAGATATTCCAACTTTGTGGTATTTAAGAAATAAAGATTCTATAGATAAGTTACAGGTCGATACAGAGATAAAATCATGGGCAGTAGGGCTCCAAAGCGATGAATTTGAGTACTGGAATAAACAAATAAGGACTGATTTTGCTGGAGATGAAAAAGGCAATGGTATAATAGAAGGGTTCAAAGAAATAGTAATGGATACAGTAAAAACATCAATCGCTAAAACGGGTGATACATTTGAACATTGTGTAGACTTTATATTAGAAGAATGTGCCTATACCTGTGCGCATTTTCAAAATGTAATCATGGTGTATCCAATGACTCTACGGCCGATAGAACCTATAATTAAACGCTATAATTTGAATATTCGTCAACTTGCGTACAAGATGTCAGATTATGCAGAAAAACATAAAAATCGTATTCTAAGTGCAAACAATATGGATCGTGAAATAATTGAATTTATTACTCATAGAGCTGACAATGTAAACTTTTTTATAATAGATAAATTGGGGAATCTTTTATATAAAAATGAAGCATGTAAAAAGCAAGTAAGAGACATGCATGTAAGAGGTCTAGGTCAAAAGACATGGGAAACAACGCTTGATGTTATAAAGTCAAAAAAGCAAGTTATTATAGAAGAAAAATCTAAAGAAGGGCAAAGGTACCTTTCTGTTAAAGCTCCTCTGATGGTGGATGGTAAAGTAGAAGGAGTGATAGGGTTAGCGGTTGATATAACGGATAAAAAAAGGTTAGAAGAATTAGAAATTCTAAACAAGTTAAATGAAGAAAGAAAAGTTATAGCAAAGCGTGTAGAGCATGATATAAGTGGACCGTTAAGTGTATTGGAATTATTTGTATTAAATAATAAAGATATATCAGATAAAGATAGAATGCAAATAGATGCTGTAGTAACACGAATAAGAAATATATCAGGTAGTTTGTTTAAGGAATATAATAAGGATAGCGGATTGGAATTGGAAGGCAGTAAAATGTCAAAGAAATATATTTGTATAGATTTATGTTTGGAAGAGATAATTGCTGAAAAGAGATGTCAATATAATATAGATTCTAAAGTGACGTTTAGATATACTTCGCCAATGGATAAGAATAAGATATTTATAAAAGGATATTATTCTGATTTTTGCAGGATGATATCAAACTTGATAAATAATGGAATAGAAGCCATTGGCTCTAAAGAAGGTATTGTAGATATAAAGTTAAGTGTAAAAGACGCGAAAGTGGAAGTAAAGATAAGAGATAGCGGGTTAGGAATGCCTCAAGAAATGATAGATAAAATAATGGAAGATAAAGAAATAGGCACAACAAAGAAAGAAGGCCACGGGATAGGAATGGGACAAATTAAGAGTGTCTTGAGTGAGATCAAAGGTGAAATGAGGATAAAGTCAAAAACAAATTTCGGATCTAATAATGAAGTATTGGTGCTTCCCACAGGTACAGAGGTTACATTGATATTTCCGCAGTCAGAAAGTCCAGAATGGAGTGCAGATAAAATAACATTACACAAAGAGGATATAGTAGTAGTATTAGATGATGATATTATGGTTCATGAAACTTGGAAAGGACGTTTTCAGGAGTATTTGGAAGATATTAAAGTTGAGTATTTTTTACAAGCTCAAGAAGCTATAAATTATATAAATTCAAAAAAAGAGGAAGAAGTCTTTCTACTTGTAGATTATGAATTAAGAGGCCAAGGAATAAATGGTGTGGAGGTAATAGAGGAGTGTAAAATGCAAAATAGATCGATATTAGTGACAAAAAATATACATGCGGTAAGAATAAAGGATTTTGATAAGAAAAGTGAATTTTTAAAGATATTACCGAAAATGTACGTGAAAAACGTACAGATATTATTAGAGGAAAAGGGAATAAAAAAAAAGGATAAAGCAGATTTTGTATTTGTAGATAACGATGATCTTTTTGCAAGCGTATTAAAGAAAGTTTTGGAACTAAAAGGGTTAAGAGTAGATGTATATACAGATGTAGAAGACTTTATTAAGAATTTAGATAAATATTCAAAAGATACAAAGATAGTAACAGATAATAATTTGGGTTGTAATAAGATAGATGGATTTGAACTAGCAAAGAAATTAAATGAAATTGGATATATAAGATTGTACATGATATCTGGAAGTGAATTTAGTAAAAATGAAATTCCATCATATCTTAAAGTTATGTTGAAAGAAGGAGCAGTGATAGATAAGTTGCTAATGATGTAATGCTGAGCGTCATGTGTTCAACTAAAACATAAATTCATCGGTTGGAAATTGGTAGGGGCTTTTTTTATGACACTAAGAAGTTTGAAATAATTACTTTCTAGTGTTTTGGTAATAGGTGTCTAAGAAAAAGACATTAGTTGCGAAATGATTTGAGAGTAAGGGATAGATTCAAGATTAATGTAGATGAGAGTGGATATAAAAATCAAAAAGGCAATGATTAGATGAAGTAATATAATAAGAAAGTTATGGTAAAGGTAAAGTTGATTTAATATGAAGTTTTATAAAAGAAATCAAACAAAAAAAGTAAATATAGGTGGTACTGTAATAGGTGGAGGCTCTCCTATTGTAATTCAATCTATGGCAAATACAGATACTAAAGATTGGAAAACCACGGTAAAGCAATTAAAACAATTAGAAGAAGTCGGCTGTGAAATTGTAAGGGTATCAGTTCCTGATATAGAAGCGGTACAAAGTTTAAGCAAAATAAAAAAGCATATAAAAATACCTTTAGTAGCCGATATCCATTTTGATTACAGGATAGCTCTTGAAGCAATAAAACAGGGCGTAGATAAACTAAGAGTAAATCCTGGCAATATTGGCTCTAAAGAAAAAGTCATAGCTGTTGTAAAAGAAGCAAAAAAAGCGCACATTCCTATACGAATAGGAGTTAACGCAGGTTCATTAAAGGAAGTCCATGGGTTTGCTGACAATATATCTAAATCAAAAGCTTTAGCTAATGCTGCAATGGAGCATGTCAAAATTTTAGAAAATTTAGATTTTGGTGATATCGTTGTATCTTTAAAAGCTTCTAATATAGATATAACTGTTCAATCTTATAAAATTTTTGCTTCGAAAAGAAATTATCCTCTACATTTAGGGATAACAGAAGCGGGCTCTCTTTTTAATGGGACTGTAAAGTCTTGTACAGGTCTTGGAATAATGTTAAATTATGGTATAGGAGATACTTTAAGAGTCTCTCTTACTGCAAACCCTATAGAAGAGGTAAAAGTGGCATATTCTCTTTTACAAGCTTTGCATTTACGTAGTACAGGAATAGAAATTATTTCTTGTCCAACGTGTGCAAGATGCAAAGTGGACTTAATAAAGATTGTTAACGAATTTGAAAAAAAAGTTGTTTTAATAAAAGCTTTAAAAAAAGTCAAAAAACCTATAAAAGTCGCCTTAATGGGTTGTGTTGTCAATGGCCCTGGAGAAGCAAAAGATGCTGATTTTGGTATAGCAGGTGGTAAGGATACAGGCGTATTATTTAAAAATGGGCAAATTATAGGGAATGTAAGGCCTGATCAATGGGTTCCTAAACTTGTTAGTATGCTAAAGAACTATTTGTCTTAAGGGAGTAAGAAATGGCAGAAATTTATTTAACAAGAGATGGTAAAGAAAAGCTGATTAAGGAATTGCAAGAATTGCAAAGGAGAAAACCTCTAATTCAAGACGAAATTGCAAGGGCAAGAGAGCATGGTGATTTAAGAGAAAATGCAGAATATCATGCTGCAAAAGAAACTCTTACTAACCTTATGCGTAGGATTGTGGAACTTGATTCTAAAATATCTAGTGCAAAGATTATTGAAGAGCAAAATATAGACCCAGACAAAATTTTTATTGGCGTTACAATAACAATTCAAGATGAAGATGGCGATAATTATGAGTATACAGTGGTAGACTTAGAGGAAGCTGACCCGTCTAAAAATAAAATATCTGTACAATCCCCTCTTATACAAGGGTTGCTTGGACATAAAGAAGGAGAAACAGTTGAAGTAGAATTGCCAGCAGGAAAATCTAAGTTCAAAATATTAAAAATTTCAAGATAGAATTAAAGTTTATCTAAAAGCCTTAAAAGGAAAGAGTATGTTGTTTTCTAAAATGTTAATACCCACATTAAGGGAAGCTCCCCAAGATGCTGATATCATTTCTGCTAAGTTAATGATAAGGGCAGGCATGATACGTAAATTAGCATCTGGATTCTATGAATTTTTACCTTTAGGACTTAAAGCTTTAAAAAAAGTGGAAAATATTATAAGAGAAGAAATGAACAATGCTAATGGACAAGAAATATCTTTACCTTTGGTGCTTCCTAAAGACTTATGGCTTAAAACTGGCAGATGGAACGTTTATGGCAAAGAGCTTTTTAGGCTTAAAGACAGGAAAGAATCCGAGTTTTGTCTTGCTCCAACCGCAGAGGAAGTTGTTACAGAATTAATTAGTAAAGAAGTTAAGTCTTACAAACAGTTGCCATTGATGTTATACCAGTTTGGAACTAAATTTAGGGACGAAATCCGTCCCCGTTTTGGTATTATGCGTTCTAAGGAATTTTTAATGAAAGACGCATATTCTTTCCACGTAGACGAGTCAGATTTAGATACATATTACAAAAGAATGTACGATGCATATGTTAATATTTGTAATAGATGTGGTTTTAAATTTAGGCCTGCTGAGGCTGCAAGTGGAGCAATAGGTGGGTCACAGTCTTGCGAATTTATGGCTCTTGCAGATACAGGAGAAGAAGAAATTACTTGGTGTAATTGTGGGTATGGAGCAAACAGCGAAAAAGCAGAGAGCGTAATTGCTACTTTTTCTCCAAAAGAAGACCTTCTTAATATGGAGGAAGTTTCAACCCCCGATGCTTGCACTGTTAGTGATGTATCAAAGTTTTTAGGGATGTCTTATGAAAAGTTTATAAAAACTATGATTTATTTAGCAGATGGTATTCCAGTTGTTGTTTTAATAAGAGGTGATTACGACATAAACGAAATAAAACTCCAAAGTTTGCTTGAAGCAAACGAAGTTACCCTTGCTGACGAGGGAACTGTGATTTCTATAACGAAGTCTCCCAAGGGATTTGCAGGTCCTGTTGGTCTTAAAGATGTAAAAGTAATAGCGGATTTATCTGTAATAGAAATTTCAAATGCTGTAACAGGAGCAAACAAAAAAGATTTCCACATAAAAAATGTAAATTACAAAAGAGACTATAAAGCTGACATAATAGCAGATGTTAGAAAAGTAAAGAAAGGGGATATTTGCCCAAAATGCAAAAAAGAAAGTTTACAATTTTCTAGAGGTATAGAAATAGGTCATATATTTAAATTGGGCACAAAATATTCCAAAGCCTTAAATGCTGTATATCTAGATGTGCAAGGCAAAGACAATCTTGTTGTTATGGGTTGTTATGGTATAGGAGTTACAAGAATACTAGCTGCAACAATAGAACAGTCTCATGACGACAATGGTATAATTTGGCCGGATAATATTGCTCCTTTTGAAGTTGTTATTGTGCCGATAAACTATACTGATAAGCAGACAAAAGAAGTGACAGATGTAATTTATAAGGGATTGTCATGTAAAGGGCTAGATGTTCTAATTGATGATAGAGATGAAAGGGCTGGTATTAAGTTTAAAGATGCAGATTTAATAGGCACACCTTACAGAATAGTAGTGAGTCAAAAAGGTTTACTAAATAATACTGTTGAACTTAAACATAGAACTTCTGATAAAAATGCAATTAAACTATTAAACCCGCAAGATGCCATAAATGAAATATTGAGAATATATAATAAAATAGATAATAAATTTATAGAGGCGAATTTCAATGAAAGATTTTTTTAAGTTAAAAGATAATAATACAAGTTTGTCCACTGAGATTCTTGCAGGTCTTACTATATTTTTTACAATGGCTTATATAATTTTTGTGAACCCTGCTATTTTGTCTTTAAATCCAGGAATGTCGTGGACAAGCGTTTTTGTAGCCACAATTTTAGCTTCGTCTGTAGGTACTATGATAATGTCTTTTTTTGCTAATGTTCCTTTTGCATTGGCCCCTGGCATGGGGGCTAATGCTTTTTTTACATTTGTTTTATGCAAACAAATGGGTTTTATATGGCAAGAAGCTCTTGCTATAGTTGTTCTATGCGGGTTGCTTATTATTCTTATTACAGTAACAAAAGTAAGGAAAGTTATTGTTGAAGCCATTCCTGATTTTCTTAAAGATGCTATAAGTGGAGGCATAGGTTTATTTATAGCTTATATTGGTTTTAAAAATGCATCGTTCTTAAATTTTTTGTCAGACGCTGGTAATTATATTATGCTTGACAACGGCAGTGTGATTTCTAATAGCCAGGTGGTTCCTACATTAACTTTGTTTAATAATCCTCATGCTTTGCTTGGCCTTATTGGATTAATAGTTACTGTAATTCTTTTTGTAAAAAAGGTAAAAGGAGCAATTTTTTTAGGAATAGTAATTTCTATTCTTTTTGGTATTCCTTTGGGTCTTGTTGATATTTCTAAGATAAGATTATTTGATTTTAGTTCTATTACATCAATTAAAGATGTTGCTTTTTGTGCGTTTGGTTCTAATGGTATGGGGATGCTCTTCTCTGACATAAATAAAATAATAGCTACCTCGACGGCACTTCTGGCATTATTGCTTTCAGTAACATTTGATGCTATAGGCACATTTATAGGTACTGGCAGAATAAGTGGCATTTTTGATACCAAAGACGAAAATAAATTAATTTCTCAAAAAGGATTTTCTACAAAATTTGAGAAAGCTTTATTTGCAGATGGACTAGCATCTTGTATAGGTGGTATATTGGGTACAAGTAGCGTTACAACTTATGTAGAAAGTGCTGCTGGAATTTCTCAAGGAGGCAGAACTGGTCTTACAGCTTTTGTTGTAGCAGTAATGTTTTTGTTGTGTTTGCCTTTTGCATCTTTGTTTAGTATAGTCCCGCCAGAAGCTACAGCTCCAGCTTTAATTATTGTAGGCGTACTTATGATGTCTTCAGTAATGAGAATTAGATGGGCAGATTATCAAGAAGCCATTCCTGCATTTTTGACTTTAAGTGTTATGGCTTTTGCTTTTAATATAAGTTATGGAATAGCTGCAGGTTTTATATTTCATTGTATATTAAAACTAATTCAAAAAGAGGCAAAAGATATACACCCGATTTTAGCATGTACAGCGGTATTATTTTTGATTAATTTCATTATAATGGCAATTAGAAAATAATGAGGACTATTAATTTTGATACTTCTCGAGAGTTAAAATATAAACGAAACTTACAATGAAAAAACTAATTTTTCTCATGTTGTTGTTTGCTCAAGCGCTTTATGCTTCTGAACAAATGGTTGAAATTTCTGTAGAAATTTCTGAAATAAATGAAAATAAAAGAAAAGAGTTGGGTATAGAGTGGCCTAGCTCAATTTCTGTTGAAGAAAATAACATTCCTGCTATAATAGAATCAGGTGCTTTCCTTAGAAAAACTAACTTTTCAGCGGCTCTTAAAGTCTTAGAAGATAAAGGCGCTTCAAAGGTTTTATCCAAACCTAAACTTATTACAAAATCTTCTACTAGTGCTAGTTTTATGGTTGGAGGGGAGTTCCCTATAGTTACAAATGGGCTAGGCACTTCTTCTGTTAAATGGAAAAAATATGGGATTATTATGAACATAACACCCACAGTTTTGAATAATAATAAGATTGATATTACAATTGATACAGAACTTTCAAGAATAGACAACTCTATAAATGTTGCAAATTATCCGGTTATTACAACAAGGCAAGCTTCCTCCCATGTACAAATAAAAAATGGGCAGACAATAATTTTAGCTGGACTTTTAGAAACTTCAAAAGATAAATGTATTAAAGGTATTCCGTTGTTGTGCGATATTCCTTTGTTGGGCGCATTGTTTAGAACAACAAAGTACATTGATAAACAAACCAATGTTTTAATTTTTGTTACCCCGAATTTAATTAAAAATGAGTAACTCTAAAGGTCAGACTTTACTTGAATTTGTTCTTGTTTTTGCCGTACTTCTTATGGCAACGTCAGGAACACTTATTTTGTATAAAAAATTTTGGAAATCTAAATATAAAAAAGTTTCCATGTTTTCAGGAATAACAGCAAGTGCTTTAAAGATTTCAAAGCATAAGGCCAGTTATGTTAAATAGGTTTAACAAAGGGCAAGCGTTCTTAGAAACATTGTTTGTTATTCTTTTTATAACAATTATAATGTTTACTTTTTTACAAATTTGCATTATAACTGTTGATGATATGGTCGCAAATGAAGTAGCGTTTGTTTCAGCCAGATCTGTAGCTGTTACGGAAAATAAGCTTAGGCTTAAAGAAGCCAAAGATAAAGCACAATTTTATATATCGTTTTTTTATCCGTTTTCATTGTTTTCAAATAGTAATTTCAATCCTTCACATTTTGTTTTTGTAAGTAAAAAAGACTTTGAAAAAAACTTTTCTGTTCCTGATGCAAAAAATAACAAAGAATATATATTGGGTGAAGATTCTTCAGACAGTACAAATTTTGTAACGCTTTGGAAAGGCAAAAAGAAAGCAAAAGATTATTCTGGCAAAGAACTATGTAAAGAAACTATAAAAATCTATTATTTTACGAGAGTCTTGTTCGGTTATTTAATTGCAAAGGACAATAGTATTAAAAATAGAAGGTATCAGTCTGCAAGAAATAGAATCATTCCTTCTCCAGATGAGAAATATTATTTAAAAGCATTTCCAGGAGCAAAAGAATTTGAAAAATAAATTTCTAAAAAGCCATAAAGGACAAACTTTATATTACTTTTTAGTTTTTTTAATTATCCTTATTATTAGTTGGGCTATGATGTTAAATATTGCATATCTTATAAGAAACAGGATGCAAATGCAAAACGAAGCTGATTGCATGGCATTATCTTTAGCTACTTATAAAGCTAGGGTTTTAAATTTTTTAGCAAAGACAAATTATATGATAGGGTCTGTCTTATCTTTAAGTACAAATCCAAGAATGATACAGTTATCATCTTATTCATCAGATAAAATAGGTGGGTGGCCTGCCAGTATGGCCCCAAGTTGCGAAAACCCAATGTCAGATATTGTACATGATGCAATTAATGTAGGGCGAAATAATAGCGTTGAAAAGACTAAACAAATCATTGAAACATTGCAAAAGTTTCAAGATATTGCAATAAAAAGTTATTTAACATATCACTATAGTATGCTTATAAATAAGAAGTATAATGTTTTGCTACTTCCTATAAAACCTGAGAAAAATTTAGGTTTAAAACGTAACTCAAAAGGTATGCAGTATTACTCTACAAAAAGTTATTGTTACTATATTGATCCCACAACACATTTTCATTTTTTAATAAGAAGCAAATATAAAAAAAGTAAGTATTCTTGGTTTGTCCAAGGAGACAAGTTCTACAATCAAAAGATTAAAGTTATTTTAAGACAAAAAAGAGCAAATAAAAAACCTTTATTTTCAAAATTTTTAAATATACAATATCCAGAAGTTATAATTTATTCTGCTGCAAGTCCGTATAATATAAAAGGAACAATGTTTCCCAGAAAAGAAGGGACTTTTACAGGCGCAACGAAATTAACTGCCTCTTTAGTGGAAACTTCGTCAGCTATACAGTATGCTTTAATGGCAAAATCCATTACCCAACCAGCAACATTCCCTCCAGCAGGGCCCTTTATGGCCTTGGCAGAAGCTGGTTTATTTATAAATTATGCGGAAAGCAAAAGGGAAAGTATAAAATTAGTAAGCAATAAAGATAATCCAATAGATGCTTATCTTGGCGCAAAAAATGGTGGTTGGGCTGCCCATTTAGTACCATACAATGCTGTTAATGCGTATGATTAATTTTTATTTGACATTGTTTAGAGTTTTTTATACTATCTATATATGTGCCGACGTAGCTCAGCTGGTAGAGCAGCGGTTTTGTAAACCGCAGGTCGCAGGTTCAAACCCTACCGTCGGCTGATTTTTTTGTGATTTGAAAAATGAAGTTATCATGAAAATAAAACTTAAAATTAGTTTAAGGATGGAGCTTGTTGTTCTAGTCGTTGCGATTGTTATATTTGTCGTGGCAGTTTTTTCTTACTTTTTTATTTCTACATATAAATCTTATTTTGTACAAACTTTTCAATTAAATACCAAAAGACAAACTTATAAACTTGCTGATTCAATTGTTAATAGTGTATCTTTAAAAAGAAATGATATTATAGAAGATTATATCGGCAATACAATACGAGAAAGTGACATTGTTTGTGTTGAAGTTTACGATAAAAACTTTAAGAAACTTGCAAGTTGTAAGATTTTAAATAAAACGTTAGAAGATATTTTAAATAATCACAAAATTAATGAGAAGGCTGATATTCTTTTTGGAAAGTCAAGAGCCATAGGATATTTTTATAAGTATAAAGGAAAAACTAGTGCTTTTGAGTATATAGCTCCTGTAATTTTTTATAGTAGTGGAAATACAGATGGCGAAATTATAGCTTTTGTAAGAGTTATTTCATCTTTTAAAAATATTGATAAAGCTTTAACAAAAATAATTAAAAATACTCTTTCTCTAGCAGTTTATGTTATTTTGATTAGCATAGTAGTATCTTTTTTTATTACAAGATTGTTTGTTGAGCCAATAAATAAAGTTATTAGTATTACTAGACAAATATCACAGGGCGATTTTTCTAATAAAGTCCCCTTATTTAAAGAGATAGAATTGAGAGTTTTAGCTATATCTGTTAATATGATGTCTAGTCATTTAAAGAGAGTTTTAGATGTATTGCACAGTGAAAAAGAAAGTTTATTAAATGCTCAAGAAAACTTAGAAATAAAAAACAAATCAAATAAAGAACTTGTTTTGAAAGAACGAAAAATGCATATAAAGTTAATAAAGGAAGAGCGTTTTTATACAATCGGTAGACTAGCAGGTTCTCTAGCACACGAAATTAAGAATCCTTTAACTAGCTTTAAAAATATTATTTATTTTATTTCAAAGACGGAAAATTTTAAAAATGAAGAAGCAAAAAAAATGTTTAATATGCTTACAGATAATGTGACAAGAATTAATAATATTTTGACAGAGCTTTTGGATTATTCTGAACTGAATAGTTTAAACAAAACTCAAAATTGTATAGATGAATTAATTAATAAAGTCATTAAAACTATATATACCCAACAATATAAGGTTAAAAATGGATTTAAAGCATATTGCTGCTTTAACTGACAAAGAAAGTTTTAGAAAAGTAATAAGACATTTAATTATAAATTCTGTAGATGCAATGCCATTTGGTGGTAATATCTTTATTTCTGCAGATAAAGTAGAAAATAAATTAGAGTTAAGAATAAGAGATACTGGTTTTGGTATTGATAGTGATATAATAAAGAATATTTATGAACCTTTATATACAACAAAAGTGAAAGGCGTAGGATTAGGATTGGCCATAGTAAAAGAAATTATAGAAATGCATAAAGGCACAATCCTTTTAAATAGCAAAGTTGGTAAAGGTACGGAGTTTATTCTACATATTCCAGGTGTTTTGTAGCATGGAGATAAAATGTAAAATAAGCCCTACCATATTAGTTGTAGATGATGAAGATTCGTTGAGTTTTTCATTAATAAGTATTTTAAAGATGGAAGGTTATGAAGCTGTATCGGCAAATAGTGGTAAGAAAGCTATAGAGCTTATAAAAAATAATAAGTTTGATGCAGCCTTTTTTGATATAAGATTACCAGACATGAATGGTGTTGAATTGTTAAGAGAAGCAAAACTAATTAATAATAAACTAATTGTTATTATGATGACAGCATATGCATATAATGATCTTATAAAAACAGCAATACAAGAGGGAGCGTTTAGGTGTTTAAGAAAACCTTTTGAAGTTATAGAAATGCTGAATCTTGTGAGGAACTTATTTAAAGAATAATTGTTTAAGGATTTAGCAGTCCTCTTAAATAACTACTAATAGGTTATTTAGTTATGGAGGTTTAGTGATTAGGATGAAAAAAATAAACCAGGAAATTTTTTCTGCTATAAATAAATTTTCTTCATTTGTGTCTCACGAACTAAAAAATTCTATTACAGTAATAAAAAATGCAGTATATTGTCTAGAAAATTCAGGAAAAAATTATAATAAAAAGCAAAGAGAAATGTTGCTATTTTTAAATAAAGAAGTGGATAGAACTTACTCAAAAATAGTTTCGTTATTAGATGATACTAGAGTAAAATACCTTAATATGCAAATTGTTGACATCGGGGAATTTGTACATAAAATATTGCTAGAGGTAAAAGATAAGAAATTTAAATTCAATGTAAATATAAGAGATAATGTCAAAGCAAGTGTGGATAAGAATAGATTTAGACAAGTAATTTTGATGATAATTGATAATGCAAAAGGTGCAATGCCTAATGGTGGAAACATTTCAATAGGTGTATATTCTTTAAAATATAAAGTTGTTGTTGATATAAAAGATTATGGATGTGGCATGAATAAAGAAACTTTAAAAAAATGTTTTAATCCTTTGTTTACCACTAAAAGATTTCAATTAGGTATGTCTCTTGCTGTTGCAAAACACATAATTTTAATGCTAGGTGGGAAAATAGAAGTCAAGTCTTTAATTAATAAAGGCACAAAATTTATAATAGACTTGCCAAAAGCCTAAAATGGTAAAAAAAATATTTGCAAACAATAAAAAAGCATATCACGACTACGAAATTCTCGAAAAGTTAGAAGTGGGACTCGTGTTGTCTGGTCATGAAGTTAAGGCTATAAAATGTTCAAATGTAAGCTTGTTAGATAGTTTAGTTAAGTTTTCTAGTCAAGAGGCTTTTGTTGAAAATATGTTCATTGCTCCTTATGAACAAATATCAACTCACATTTTAGATTATAATGCTAAAAAAAAGCGTAAACTTTTAATGCACAAGCAAGAAATCAAAAGAATGTATTCTAAAGTTAAAGAAAAAGGTCTCACCGTTATACCTTTAGAAGTATATGTTGGTAGTAAAGGAAAAATTAAACTCCTTATTGGTCTTGCCAAGGGTAAAAAATCTTATGATAAAAAAGAACTTCTAAAGCAAAAGGATATTGCTCGCCAAATGGCAAGAGAATATTAATGGGGACTGTCTAAAACTTCAATGAGTATATATTACTGTGAATATTTTGACAAAGCAAGACAAAAACCTCTTACTTAGTTATGAACATATCACAAATAACTTTAGTACAGGCATCTGCAGGTTCCGGCAAAACTTATAATTTGGCAAAAAGGTACTTATATCTTTTGTTGAGTTCAGATTATAATAATGTAAATATAAAAAATATAATTGCTGTTACATTTACTAATAAAGCTGCCATTGAGATGAAATATAGAATTTTAAACTATCTTAAAATGGCAGCTTTAGGGCAAAATGTTGGAACTTTTTTCGCTGATTTTGGCATTTCACGCAAAGAAATATCTAGAAGAAGCTTTCTTGCATTAGGAGACATTTTAGAGCATTACAATAGTTTTAATATAAGTACTCTAGACAGTTTTAAAAACTATATCTTAAAATCTTGTGCTATAAATATAGGTATTTCGCCTAACTTTAGCATAGAGCAAGATTATAGTAAAAATCTTAAGTTTGCTCTGGAAGCATTTCTACACAAATCAAACACCTCACAAGATGTTAGAAATATTACTCTGCAGTATTTAACTCAATATTTAACGGATGATATGGGTTGGTTTGCAAAAGATAATATTTATAATGAAATAGAAAAAGTATTTAAAAAATCTGGTAATATTGGTAAGGACATTAATGTTTTAAGGAATAATGGCTTTGGCAAAGAATTCTGTTTGAGAGTTGAGCTCATAATAAAAAAAGTTAAAAATATTTCTGAAAAACTGTTTAACTTACAAGTTAATGGTCATTTTATTAAAGCTATCAATAAAGTTTTATTGGAAGGTCCAAAAGTACTTTTTTCTATGAATATTCCTGCAAAGTTTGCTTGTGAAAATTTAGAGTATAAAAAGAATGCTAAAGTATCTTCGGAAGTTAATTTTCTTTGGAAAGAAATTCATCAAGATATAAAAAATTTATGTAATTTTTATATACAAAACTATTATCAAATTTACTCTTGCATATACTATGAAGTTGCAAAAGAATTTGATATTAAGTCTGAAAAAGATGCAATAGTATTTTTAAATGAAATCAATAAAAAAATAGTCAAGTTTTTTCAAAATAACAATATTACTATTCCAGAAGTTTATTATAGACTGTCTGAAAAATACAATCATTTTTTAATAGACGAATTCCAAGATACAAGTTTTGTACAGTGGATTGGTATTAAAAGATTTTTAGAGGAAAGTTTAGCTGCTGGAGGCACATTGTTTTATGTTGGCGATGTTAAACAGGCCATATATTCTTTTAGAGGAGCAAGACCTGAACTTTTCTACATGATACCTAAAGAGTTTGCTGCAAGTACAGTTAAAGAATACTATCTTGAAACAAATTTTAGAAGCTCAAAAGAAATTGTATCTTTTAATAATAATATATTTTCTTTAGATAATTTACGAAGATTTTTAAACATTGTTTACAAAGATGCTGGTGTTGAAGTAAATTTTGATAAATTTTTGAGTACTTATAAATTTTCTTATCAAAAAATATTAGATAATAAAGAAAATGGATATATCCAAATAGACTTTTTAGATAAAGATTGTAAAGACATTAAAGAGGCAGTAAAACAAAAATTTATCAAATATATTTTTGAGTTATTAAATAGGTTTGAAGCAAAAGATATTGCGATTTTATGTAGATCTAATGATGAAATACTTGATATTAGCTCTTGGTTTTTAGAAAAAAATATAGAAGTAGAATCTTATCAAACATTAAACATTCAAAATAACGACATTATAAAACAAATAATTTCTTTCTTTGTTTTTATAGATTCTCCGGTTGACGCTTTGGCATTTTCTTCTTTTATTTTGGGAGATATTTTTAACAAGATATCTAATATTAGCTCAACAGAGTTTGAAGAGTTTATTTTTAAGAATAATAAGGAAAACAAATCAGGCCTTTTGTATAAAGTTTTCAAAGATAAATACAGATTTTTATGGGATGAATATTTTGAGTATTTTTTTGTAAAAGCAGGTTTTATTCCTGTCTATGAACTTACTCTTTTAGTTTTAGAAAAATTTAAAATTGTAGAACATCATCCAGAATCCAGAATTTTTGTTATGCGTTTTCTTGAGCTTATTAAAGAGTTTGAATCACAAACATCTGGGCTTGGGAATTTTTTAGAATATTTTTATAGTTTGTCTAGTCAAGAAGATTCTTTATATATAAAAAATGCTTTTGGGAATGGAATAAAAGTTATGACTGTGCATAAGTCTAAGGGGTTACAATTTCCAGTTGTTGTTATTCCATTTTTAAAACTTGCTTCAAATAACATAGATAAACCTTATTTTGACGATTCTAAAGAAGAAATAGAACTTCTTAATATATCAAAAAACATTGCTAAATTTTCGTCTAAAGCTCAAGATATTTATTGTAGAGCGAAAATAGACAGTTTATTATCTGAACTTAATATATTATATGTTTCGATGACAAGGGCAGAGTATGAAACCTATGCAATAGTCCCACCAAAAGTAGGGTCTTCAAACAATTTAATTTCTGTGCTTTTTGACAGTTGGGATTTAAAAAAAGGGAATAAACAAAAATATAATGTTAAAACAATAAAAAATAACTATATTTATGATTCTTTTGATAATGGTTATAAAGATATTTCAAATAATCTTATAAACCATAAAAATACAACAGATGTATACGGTATAAGAAAAAGAGGTATAATTTTGCACTACTGCCTTTCAAAGATTAAAAATTTAAATATTGATGATTTAGATGTTTCTATAAATAAAGCTTTATTAGTCACTAAAAGAAAGTTTCCTTTTGAAGACACAAATTTTCTAAAAGAAAAATTAACAAAAATGTTTTCTTCTAAAACTATTTTAGAATTATTTAGTTGTAAAGGAACTATTTATAACGAAAGGGAAATAATAAATTCTAAAGGTGAGATTTTTAGGATAGATATGTTGATAGAGTTAGATGACAAAGTTTTAATTGTGGATTTTAAAAGTTCAGATTATAATTTTAAAAAAGACGAAAAACAAATATTAAATTATGCTTCTTTAATGGGCGAAATTTGCCCAAATAAAACGGTAGAGTCCTATATTATAAATATAGAAAGTGCAACATTAACACAAGTTTAAAATTTTTACATAAAGCACTAAGGAAGTTTGATGTCACAAATAATTAATATTGGTAGTTGTGAAAATGTTATTAATTTTACGGCTAATTATGTTGCAGGTTCTTTGAATAAACTTGCTTTAATTAGTGGTGGGAAAAGGCCGTTTCTATTTATAAAAAAACAGCTAACGAACATTAAGCAAACTTCATTTTTCCCTCCTGAATGTTTTACTAATGATGAGTTTGTGGAGTCTACAATTTTTGATAATACAGATTTTATAAAGATTTCTGATATAGAAGCGGCATTTATTGTTTTTGAAATAGTGAAAAATGATTTTCCTTATCTTTTGAAGGACAAGTTTTCTTTTGTATCTTTTATCGATTGGTCTTTTGAGATTTTTTATTTTATAGAACAGCTAGATTTAGAGATGGTTTCAGAAGATAAGCTTAAAACAATAAAAGCAAATGCTGAGATTGGATATGATGTTCCTGAAACTATCAATGAACTATTAAAGAATATTTTTCAAATAAGAAAGATATTCCATGAAACTTTAGATAAAACTTCAAAAATTACTAAAGGGTATAGTTTTTTAAAAGCGACTTCTTTTAATGTAGATGTTTTATCAAAAGAGTTTGATGAAATAATATTAATTACCCCTTTTTATTTATATAAAACAGAAATAGAAATTTTTAAAAAACTATACAAAGAATCTAAACTTACCATACTTACGCAAGGGAATCCTAAAGAATATACTGTATTAGAAAATCTATATAAACATTTTGGACAGAATATTTTAATTAGAAAACAGAAAAAAAATGATTATCAGTTAAATATATATTCTGCTCCTGATGATCAATCTCAAGCGGCTTTACTTAAAAATCTTATTTCTAAATATTCTGATGAACAATTAGATAAAACTATAGTAGTTGTCCCAGACACTCAAATTTTACAGGCGGTAGTATCTGAGATTTCTACTGTTACAGATAAATATAATGTTGCTGCTGGCTACCCTATTTCTAAAACCGCTGTTTACTCTTTACTTGATAGCATTATTGAAGCTCAACTTTCTAAAAAAGATAATTATTATTATTCTAAAGATGTTATAAAAACACTTACTAATCCTCTATTTAAAAATATGAGATTTTTTCAAGACAGCAGTTTGTCTAGGATTGTTGTACATAAAATAGAAAAATCTTTAGGACAATCTTCAAATAGCAATTTAAGTGGAAAAACTTTTATATCTTTTCAAGATATACTAAACGATACAAACCTAATAAATGAAATCACTTTTACTGCAAGTGAAGTTATAGGTCAAGTTTATTGTCAAAAAGTTGCAGGTATATTAAATGAAATATGGAAAAGTTTTTTTTCTTCTTGGGAGAATGTAGATAACTTATATTTACTCTCAGATACGATATCTTTATTTTTAGAGAAGGTTCATCGTTTGAGTGCTGCCAGCAGCTATCCATTAAATGTTGAAGCTATAGATATTTTGCTTTCGATTTCAAAAGAAATAAAGTTTGGCGATTTATGTAAAGTAAAATTTGAAAAAGAAGAATTATTTAGTCTTTTTAGAAAGCTAACTAAAGATAAGAAGATTATTTTGCCGGGATCTCCATTAAAATCTTTACAAATTTTGGGCCTTTTAGAGTCTAGAAATCTTCCTTTTGAAAACGTTTTTATTGTAGGGATGAAAGACTCTTCATTACCTGCAATTAAAAAAGAGGCATCTCTTATTCCAAAAGATATAATGTATGTTTTAGGTATTGAAATTACAAAAAAGGAATATGAGATACAAAAATATCATTTTAATAAAATTATATCTGGGGCTAAAAATGTAAATCTTATTTATCCAGATAACGACAAAGATGAAAGAAGCAGATTCGTAGAGTCTATTATTTGGGAAAACCAGCTTGCTCAAAAAGATATTAACGCTGTAAATGTGTCTAAGTTTGTTCTGCCAAAATTTACTGTAAAAATTTCTTTAAAAAGAAAATATAAAAAAACTAAAGAAATTAAAGAATATCTTGTAAAACTACCATATACCTACAGTAGGGTAGATACTTATTTAAATTGTAGATTAAAATTTTATTTTATGTATGTATTGCTTTTAGATAATTCTAAAGAAGTTGGACAAGAAATTGATGCAAGCGACATCGGTAACTTTATACACGATTTTTTAAAAGAAACATTTTATGAAAAATTAACTTCACAAGAGGTTCAAAATGCTAATTTTGAGCAACATTTTTTAGAGACTTTAAAAAATAAATTTGATAATAGTGCATCTTTTAAATTTAGAGAAGATGCGTTTATGATACAAGAAGTGTTAGTGCATAGAATGAGAAAGTTTTTGCATAATGAAAAATTTCGTAGATATAAAATTTTTGCTTGCGAAAAAAGATATACTTCAGATATTGTTTTGGAGTCAGGCAAAATTTATAATTTGGAAAGTAGAATAGACAGAATAGATGAAATTGACAATAGTTACAGTATATTTGATTATAAGACGGGAAATATAAAAGCTAATATTGTTAATAAAAAACATTTTGAAAATTTAAAAATATTTAATAGACGAAATATAAAAAAAGCTATTAGTTCATTACAACTTCCGATGTATAAATATGTGTTTGAAAAATCTACAGGTCTTAAAAGTTTTGCCTGTGGAATTTACAATGTAAAGACAGCTGATATTAATTTATTTACTCAGGAGAACGAAATTTATGAAAAATGTATAGATATGATTAAATTTTTGATTGACGAGATTAACCAAGAAGATTATTTTGAATTTGATAAATACGATATTACAAATTGTAAAACATGTCAATATTTTTATATTTGTAGATAAAAAAATCTATTCTACACTCATAGGATTGGTCATACTACCCTCTAGCACCTTTTTTGCTCAAATTATTAATATCACTAATAGTCCTAATTACAACATCTCTGGCAATAGTACTATTACTGACTCTTCTAATCCTGAGTGTGGGAAAATA
>JAISYS010000044.1 GCA_031269735.1 Candidatus Endomicrobiellum cubanum
AAGCTGCTTCAGGTATGATAATAATGCCAAAAGGTTATTTATCTGAATATGCGAAACTTTGCAAAAAATATGATGTTCTTCTAATTTGTGATGAGGTTGCTACAGGTTTTGGCAGGACTGGCAAAATGTTTGCTGTAGAGCACGAAAACGTGCAACCAGACTTTATATGTTTGTCAAAAGGTATAACAGGCGGATACTTGCCTTTAGCAGTCACAGCTACTACAAATAAAATTTATAATGCTTTTTTAGGTAAATATGAAGAATTTAAAACATTTTTTCATGGACATTCTTATACTGCAAACCCTTTAGCTTGTATGGCAGCTAATGCTGTTGTTGATATATTAACAAAAGATAATATTTTTCAAAGAATAAATATTACGATCAAACATCTTGAGATAGAGCTTAAGAGACTTTTAAAACATATTAAGGTAGGAAGTATTAGGCAATGTGGGTTAATGGCAGGCATAGAAATTATTGAAGATAAAACAACAGGTAAACCTTACAATTGTAAACTCAAAATAGGTGCAAAAATTTGTACTAAAATGAGAGAACATGGTATTATAATAAGAAATCTTGGAGACACACTTGTTTTATTTTTACCACTTATAATTGCTAAACGAGAAATTTCAAAAATAGCTAGAGAAATCAAGATAGAGCTAGATGATCTCTAATTATTATTTTGTATAAGATATAATATTAGTCCTTCATATTTAATATAAAATCTTCATGCTTATTAGTCATAAATCCTGTTTCTATTAAAATTACAGGAACTTTTGACCAATTAAAACTCATTAAATCTTCTCTTTTTAAATTTCGTTGTTTTTAGCTTTTGTATTCAGGGGTTTTAGTTACAATTCCTTTTGTGCTGTTATTTCCTTTTGGCTTTTGCTCGGTCCTCTCGGATGCAATAGCTTCAAGTTTACTATATTCCAATTTCTTAATTTCATGGGTCAATACAAACAATTTTTTGTTCTAGTGCTAATGGATTTATACTTGTTTTTGTAAACTTGAACATGAGCAATAAATGCTTGATAGAATTATAAGAATAGATATTCTCTTTCTTTTATAAATTACATCAAGAACTCAAACCAGTTTTCTTTATTAATGCATTTAATATTTGACAATCCGTAGTTTAAAATAAAATTTTTTGGTTGTTTTATTTTGTCTTTGCTGTATTTAAACTCATATCCTTCTATAATACTGTTATGTTGTTCTATATAATCTACCTCTTCACATGTAAAGTTTCTGTAAAAAAATTGATTAACTATTTTTTGGAGGTTGTTATTCAATTTTTTACGTTCAATAATACAAAAGTTTTCCCATAGAGCGCCTATATCAGTTCTAAGATTTAAAGGTGTAAAAGTTTGTATAAGAGCATTCCTTATACCTAAGTCATAAAAGAAAATCTTAATAGATTTGGATATTTCTTTACGCGGATTTTTTGAGAAAGAACGCAACTTAAAAATTATAAAACATTTTTCTAGTAAATCTATATATTTTGAGACAGTTGAATGACTCATGCCAAGCCTTTGTCCTATTTCAGAATAAGAAACCTCTTTACCAATTTGTAATGCTAGTAGTTGTAAAAGTTCTAATAGTTTATTTAAATTTTTAAGTTTTTCAAAAGTTAAAACATCTTTGTATAAGTAATTACCTGCCATTATTGACAAGCTTTCTTGAGCTAAACTTTCTGAGATTCCCAAAATACTAGGATATGCTCCGGTAAGTAACATTTCGTTAAGTTTGCCTATAGTTTCTGTAAAACCGAAATTATTTTTAATCTCTTTTACAGAAAAAGGATACAATATAAATGGGACAGATCTTCCAGTTAGTGGTGCTCCTACTTGATTTATTAAGTCAAAACTTGAAGAACCGCTTGCAATTACACATATGTTCGGAAAAACGTCATGAATTATTTTTAATGTTAGGCCTATGTTATTTATATTTTGAGCTTCATCTAATACTACAAGTTCTTTATTATCTAAAGCCATGCACAATAAATTTTTGCTAGTAGTTTCGAATGCAGTTTTTACTTCAAGTGACTCACAATTAAAGTATGCAGTCTTTTTTGTTGTAGAATATTTTTTTAGAATTTGTTTACAAAGAGTGGTTTTCCCTACCTGACGCGCTCCATAAATTAATACTATTTTATCTTTAAATAACCATTTTTCAATAATATCTTGTAATTCTCTTTTTAAAAGCACTTGTCCTCCTTAAGTTAAATCTGACAAATATATTGGCAGATTTATAACGAAATCAGCCAATATAATAGCTATTTATATATAATTTTTGACATTTAGTCAATTTTAACTGTTATTTTAATGAATTTATTAAAAGATCTATGTCTTTAACACTATGCCCGGAAGTTAAAGATACTCGTATCCTTGCTTTATCTTTTGGAACAGTTGGCGGTTTAATCGAAGGAGCGTAAATATTATTTTTTAAAAGTTGAGATGATAGTTTTTCCGTTTCTTCAATTGTTCCTGTTATGATTGGTATTATTTGAGATTCAGACTTACCAATGTCAAGCTCTAAATCTTTTAATTTATTTTTCAAAATTTTTGAAATATTATAAAGATGAGCTCTAGCCTTATCGCTTTCTTTTATAATTTTTAAAGATTCTATGGTCATAGCTGCTAAAAATGGCGAAATTGCAGTTGTGTATATAAAAGCTCTGCTCTTGTTTATTAAAAAATCTATCAGCGTTTTGGATCCGCACACAAAACCGCCCTGTAGCGCAAAAGCTTTTGAAAGAGTGCCTATGGCAATGTCTATTTTATCTGCAACTCCAAAACTGTTAGCAAGACCTTTCCCTTGATCCCCAAAAATGCCTGTAGAGTGAGCTTCGTCTATCGTGCTTATAGCTTTATATTGTTGGCAAAGGTTTACAAATTCATCCATTGGAGTAATGTCACCGTCCATCGAGAATAAAGATTCAGTAACTACTAGTTTGAATTTATAATTTCTAGTTCTTTTAAGAACTTTTTCAAGAGAGTTCATATCGCAATGCTGGTAAACAAAGATTCTAGCTCCTGATAGTTTTGCTCCGTCCCATAATGAAGCATGATTTAATTTATCCATTATTATGCAGGCATCTTTTTGATATGACATTAAAGCGCTTATAACGCCTAAATTTGTTTGATATCCGCTTGGATATACAAGGCATGCCTGTTTGCTTTTAAATAAAGCCAAATTTTCTTCTAATTTTTTGTGTATTAAAGTGTTTCCGGACACAAGCCGTGATGAAGTGGCTGACAAACCATATTTTTCAATAATACACAAAGCTTTTTTTTCTAATATTTTGTTGCCAGCCAGATCTAAATAATTGTTAGACGAAAAATTGATTAACTCTTTGCCTCGAATTTTTATTTTAGACGTCGGAGAGCAATCTATGTCTTTTAAAAATCTTTTAAGTCCATCATTTTCTATATCTAATATTTTTTCTGATAAAAATTTGTTAAGCATATTGTCCACATTTATGTTTTTTTAAAAATAAGGCGCAAGATTGGCCTCCAAACCCAAAAGATAAAATAAGACTTGAATTAATAATTTTTGTTTTTGGTTTGTTTGGGGTATAATCCAAATTTAAGTTTATGTCTGTTTGTTTAAAATTTAAAGTAGGGGGGACAATATTATTTTTCATAGCAAGTAAAGAAAATGCTGTTCCAGCAAGAGCAGACACGCTTAGCATGTGTCCAGTAGATGCTTTTGTAGAACTTAAAGAAATTTTGTCTACATTATTAAAAGACTCAAAAACAGCTTTACTCTCATTATAATCATTCAATTTTGTTGCTGTTCCGTGCATATGTATATAGTCTGGAGTATGTCCGGATACAGCTTTTTTAATTATTTGCTTCATTTTTAAGTGAGATCCTATAGATAAAGTATTGTCAGAATATATACCATTTGAAAAACTTTCAATTTCAGCATATATTTTACGATTGTTCTTAACAGCATCTTCCAATCTTTCAATTACAACAAAACAAGCTCCTTCGCCAATTGCAAATCCATCTCTATCTTTGTCAAAAGGGCTAGGTATATGTTTTGTTAAGACACCCATATTTTTAAACCCTGCTATGTATAGCGGGTGTATAGAAGTTTCGCTACAACCGCAAATAACAGTGTCGCAATTTCCATTTTCTATAATTTTGCAACCTTGTATAATTGTTAAAGTTCCTGTAGCGCATGCTGCAGACATACAGGAAGTTTCATTAAAATGAAAAGTTTTGCTTAATTCTTTTAGTAAAGAATATTCAAAAGGCTTATTAAATAGATTTGTTTTACTTTCGCCTAAACAAAACCCTATTTTTTTGTTGTGGAAAGAATTTGCAATGTTCGCGTCTTCAAGTGC
Organism: Candidatus Endomicrobiellum cubanum; assembly: GCA_031269735.1. Classification (GTDB taxonomy): domain Bacteria; phylum Elusimicrobiota; class Endomicrobiia; order Endomicrobiales; family Endomicrobiaceae; genus Endomicrobiellum; species Endomicrobiellum cubanum. The sequence goes on from JAISYS010000044.1 coordinate 4,352, forward strand.
TTCTCTGATAGCTAATATTGCCATTTTATACTGTTTTTGACTGTCTGCTACATTGAAATTATCCAAAATAGCAATAGGCACATCTAATTTTTTACTGTAGAAGATATTATGCTTGCAATTTATTAGTTGCTTCCAATTTTCTTCTTTACCTATGCCTAGAGGTGAAACTATGCCTACTCCCGTGATTACTGGTTTAATGTCAGTATACATTTTTATATCAATCTTGAATCGAAATTAAAGACCTGTCCAGATACAGTTTTAAGTTCTGATAAAAAAACTATAAAATCAGTAAATTCTTTAATATCTGTTGTTGTGTTTAAGACGCTTTCTTTTTTTACTTCTTCCATATAAGTATTGCTTGCATTGCTGCCCATGTTTGTAAGATGAAATCCAGGTAAAACAGCATTTGCTGTTATTCCGGAACGTCCAGCTTCTCTCGAGAGACTTTTTGTAAAAGCAATAAGGCCAGCTTTTGAGGCAGAATAATTTGCATCTCCCATAAAATGCTTAAACGCGCATATAGATGCTATATTTATGATAGAGCCATTTTTTTGTTTACTCATAACTTTTAAAACTTCTTTTGTTGTATAAAACGTGCCTGTCAGATTGGTATTTATAACAGAAAGCCATTTATCGTTATCCATCTTCAATATTGTTGAAGGGCTAGAAATTCCTGCATTATTTATAAGACACGTAATGTGTCCATATTCTTTTATACTATTTGTTACTAGTTTTTGTACGTCATCATAAATAGTTATGTCTGCTTCTATAAACTTAGAGTTTTTAATACTGTAGTCTGGTTTATCATTTTTATAACAACCATATATGTTCCATCCAGCTTTTGAAAAAGCAATTGCCAAATGTTTCCCAATACCTTTTGAAATACCTGTTATTAGTACTGTTTTGTTATTCATAAAACCTCTTTAAAAAAAGATTATACAAAAAATACACTTAAGATGTTTTTTTGATATAATTTAAGAATAGTTTTTATACTTAAATTACTGATATGTCATATAAATAAAATTAAGTTAAAGAGGTTTTTGTTATGGAGATGGAGAAAGTTTATAGCTTTAAAAAAGTTGAGGGAAAATGGAGCGAATATTGGGTAAAAAATAAAATATTTTCAGCAAAAGTGGATAAAAACAAAAAACCTTTTACTATAGTTATTCCTCCTGCAAATATTACAGGCTCATTACATATGGGACATGCTTTAAATACTACTTTGCAGGATATTATAATAAGATTTAAAAAACTTCAAGGATACAATCCTTTATGGGTGCCTGGTACTGACCATGGTGGTATCGCTACACAAACTGTAGTTGAGAAGTTGTTGAAAAAAGAAGGTATAAATAAATACGATTTAGGTCGTGAAAAGTTTTTAGAAAAAATGTGGCAGTGGAGGAATGAAACAGGTGATACAATATTAAGCCAACTTAAAATGATGGGTTGTGGTTTAGATTGGAATAGAGTTGCTTTCACCATGGACGAAAGCCGTTCTAAAGCTGTAAAAAAAGCTTTTATAGAACTTTTTAATAAAGGCTTAATATATAGAGGAAAAAGACTTGTCAATTGGTGCACAAGATGTGGTACAGCGCTTTCAGATATAGAAGTTGAGTACGATGATGAAAAAAGTAGTCTGTGGCATATTAAGTACCCACTAAAAGATTCTAACGACTATATTGTTATAGCAACAACTAGACCAGAGACAATGTTCGGTGATACTGCTGTTGCAGTAAACCCTAGTGATGACAGATATAAAAAACTTTTAGGTAAAACTGTGATATTACCTTCAGTAAATAGAGAGATTAAAATAATTTCAGATTACAGTATAGATAAATCGTTTGGTACAGGTGCTCTTAAAGTAACGCCTTCTTGTGATGCTGTGGACAATGAAATTGCAAGAAGGAATAATCTTAAAGTTATAGATGTAATAGATATTAATGGAAATTTGATAAATGTTCCAGAAGGTTATAAAAATTTAAGTGTAAAAGAAGCTAGGGAAAAAGTAGTTAAAGAGCTAGAGGAAAGTGGATATTTAGTAAAGGTGGAAGATTATTCTCATAAAGTTGGTAAGTGTTATAGATGTTCTACAACAATAGAACCTTTAATGTCAGAACAGTGGTTTTTAAATGTTAGTGAAATGTCTAAAAAAGCGATAGAAGCAGTAAATGAAAAAAAAACTGTCTTTCACCCAGAATCTTGGAAAAGACCTTATACTCTATGGCTTGAAAATTTGAGAGATTGGTGCATAAGCCGTCAATTATGGTGGGGACACCGAATACCAGTATATTATTGCGTGGATGAAAAAGGTAATAAGACTAATTGTAAACCAATAGCTTCGTTTGAAAAGCCAACACATTGTAATTGTTGCAATGGGACAAATTTTGTTCAAGACGAAGATGTATTGGACACTTGGTTTTCTTCTGCTTTGTGGCCAATGAGTGTTTTTGGTTGGCAAGACGATCAGAACAATGAAGAACTAAAATACTTTTACCCAACTTCAGTTTTATCTACAGGACATGAAATTATATATTTGTGGGTGGCTAGAATGGTGCAATTTGGGTTAGAATTTATGAAAGACGTACCATATAAAGATGTGTTCATTCACGGTATTGTAAGAGACAAACATGGCAAAAAAATGTCTAAATCTTTAGGGAATGTAGTTGATCCTCGTGAAATCATGAGTAAATATGGAACGGATGCTTTAAGATTTGCTTTAGCAAGTGCTGCTGCATCTGGTAGAGATATGCAAATCTCAGAAGAGTCGTTTTTGTTAGCAAGAAATTTTGCAAACAAAATATGGAATGCTTCAAGATTTATAATAATGAATTTGGAAGGAATTGAAAATTTAGAAAAAGATTTAAGAACTGTAGAACTTTCAGACAAGTGGATTTTAGCAGAACTTTATGAGACGTCTTTAAAAGTAAAAAAAGCTTATGAGTCCTATAATATAGATACTGCTTCAAGAGAACTTTACGACTTTTTTTGGACAAAATATTGTGACTGGTACATTGAACTTTCTAAAATACGCATGACGTCTGAAAATATACAAGTAAGAAAACAGGTTCTTAGCATATTAGTATATGTTCTTAAAAATGTGTTGCAATTATTGTCGCCTGTTATGCCGTTTATAACTTCAGAAATATGGCAAATATTAGGAGAGCAAAAGATAATTGCAGAAAGCGAACTTTTAAATGAGCAAAAAGAAAATGATAATAGCAGTATTGATAAAATGAAATCTCTGCAAGAAATAATTATTTCTTTAAGAACTATTAGAAGCGAGATGAATATTTCTCCAGCTTGCCAAATAGAGGCATTGTTTAATGTGTTAGATGAAAACAAAGAAAGAGTTGTAAAAGAAAATGAAAGTTATATAAAGCAGCTTGCAAAAATAAGTTCAATAACTTTTGCAAAAAATATAGCAAGACCAAAAAATTCTGCTATTGCTATTACCAACGGTTTTGAAATATTTTTACCTCTAGAAGGCCTTATAGACATAGAGAAAGAAAGACAGAGACTTTCTAAAGAATCAGCCCTTGCAAAGAAGGAAATAGAAGTAACTACTACAAAATTACAAAATGACAATTTTATAAAAAGAGCACCAGATTTAGAAATACAAAGGATTAAAGCTAGACTTAATGAAGCAAATGTAAAATTAGAAAAAATAAATGAAAATTTAAAATCTTTAGGATAAAAATATGATGAAGAAAATAGTAGTAGCTACGACTAGTAAATATAAACAAGAAGAAATAAAATCATTGTTAAAAGATTTAGATATTGAAGTTATGTCTATGACATCTTTTAAAGAATATCCGAAAACTATAGAAAACGGTAAAACTCTCCAAGAAAATGCAATAAAGAAAGCCAAAGAAGCTGCGAAATTTTTTAATAGTTGGGTTATAGCTGACGATACAGGATTAGAAGTTGACTATCTAAATGGAGAGCCAGGAGTTTTAACTGCAAGATATGCAGGTGAGCACTGCAATTTTGCAGATAATATAAAGAAGTTATTAAATGCTTTAATAGATGTTCCATTTGAAAAAAGAACTGCACGGTTTAGAACAGTTATTGCAATTGCCAGTCCTACTGGGCAGATATACTTGTCAGAAGGTGAAATATATGGTATAATTAATTATCTTGAAAGAGGAGCATATAATTTTGGATATGATCCGGTTTTTTATGTCCCAGAATACAATAAAACTTTTGCAGAGTTGACATCTGATATAAAAAATACAATAAGCCATAGGGCCAAAGCTTTGCAAAAAGCCAAAATGATTCTTAAACAATTGTAGTTAAATCGGGAAGTAGCGTAATTGGCTATCGCGCCTGCTTTGGGAGCAGGAGGTTGTGGGTTCAAGTCCCGCCTTCCCGATGTTATTGAATTTTTGTAGTTGATGTACTATCTCGTATTGGTATGTTTCGATGACAAACAACAAACAACAAACAACAAACAACAAGAATACCTAATTAATAACTTACTAGATAGTTTAGTATTGGTTGACATAGCCTTTTGTTTTGATGAAAATCAATTTATACAGGCAATGGTGGCTATTAGTAGCCTATTGTATAATGCAAATAAAACAACAAGATATAAATTATATTTAATTTGTCCAGATGGGGCATATCGAACAGAAATTGTAGAATATTTAAATTCACTAACCTATGATTTTGAATATAAAATTGTTGATGTGGCTTTGAACTTGTTTAGTGAAGGTTACTGGTGGGAAAATAATTATTGGTCGAAAGCAATATTTTATCGATTACAGTTACCAACTTTACTCCCGGACATCAAAAAAATCATTTATGCTGATTCTGATACTATATTCCTGGGTGATATATCTGCTCTAATGTCTATTAATATAGAAGAAAAGTTACTACTAGGTGTGAAAGATACTGCAAATCTTAAAGAAGAAATTTCTAAAAGAAAAATACCAATAGATGGAAACTATATTTGTTCTGGTTTTGTGGTAATGAATCTTGAATTAATGCGAGAGTTAGATTTAATGACTAAATGGGAACATCTTTGTGTTAATAAGTATCACTTTCCAGATCAAGATATTATAAACTTAACATGTAAAGATAAAATTGGTTTTCTCCCACCTAAATATAATTCATACTTAGTAAAATCTCATCCCTTTATTCAGAAAATGATAGATGAGCAAATATGGTCAAAAGAAGAAGTTAATCAAATGCTTTATAATCCTATTGTGTACCATTTTGTTGGTTGGGATAAACCTTGGAAAATCCGTAGAGAAAATAGAATTATGGATATTTTATGGTGGAAATACGCCAAAATGACTCCATATTTTGAGATCTTAAATCAAGATTATATAACTACTTATATGCGGTATGAAACAAATAGGTTTATTGTACTATTTAACAGAAAAATAAAACTGTTCGATAAAATCCCTATTATATTTTTAAAGTATAGAGATAATAAATTGGTCTGGTATTTATTTAAAATATTTCCTTTGTGGTCAATAAAGAAGATGGATATAAGGTAATAATTACAGTTCCTAAATGGTTAAAGCTTTACAAATAATAGGAGGTATATTTTGGATAAATTAAAGAAGTTGTGTGTTGTAGCTATAATACTCCTGAATGTATTTTTAATAATAACATTGATATTTCTGTTTAATAAAAAACCAATAGAGAAAAATGAGCAATACCCTTTTCATTCTGCTGTAGATACTAGTTTTAAAAAGTACATATTAGATGCTAACATGCCGGAAGCAATAAAAAAATTAAAATATGGGCTTGATGAATTATCTATAAAACATGTAGATTTTGCAATACAGACAATGATTAACCTTCCTTCATATAAATTAGAAAATTTTTTTGCTAACAAGAAATTGCATGATAATTATCTCCCAAAATATCTTAAGGCCGAAGTTAGAAAAATTCGTCAAGCAAAAAATATGTATAGAGGTAAATTTCAGTTTTATTCTGAATGGGCTTATTATAAACATGGTTTAATTCTTGTGCCACAATCAGTTAGAGACTATATTAGAAATACAGCATTTATTGATTTGGGTTGTTATGTTGGTGATTCTGCAACTGTCTTGTCTGAGTTTTCACCAGATATTATTTACTCTTTTGATATTTCTGAGAAAAATCTGAAACTTTATGAAGAAAATACGAAGGATTTGTCTGTACCACATAAAGCTTTTAGATTGGCATTGTCTGACACAAAGAAAGTAATTAATTTTGTAGATGAAGGTACTGGAAGCACTAATATATTTAATGGGAAAAATGATTCTAAAACTGTTAGTGTTGAAGTTGATACTTTAGATGATTTTGTCAATAAAATAGGGTATAAAGGACAAATAGGTTATATAAAAGCTGATATTGAAGGAGATGAACCTAATATGTTAAAAGGAGCTGTTAAAACGATTAAAAAATATAGGCCTGTTCTTTATATATCTCTTTATCACAATCCAGAATCATTTTTTGAAATCAAACCATTTTTGGAAAGTCTAAATGTCGGATATAAATTTATTCTCAGGTTTATGGCTTTTAGGCAAAGGCATCCACTAGCAGAATTTTCTCTTGTTGCTTACCCTCAAGAGTTGGAATAGCTAAATATCAAGATGAAGAACAATTTATTTTGGTCAAAATCTATAAAAGAAAAGAGAAGGAGAGGGGATTGTATGGGCTTTCCAGTTGATATTGTGTATTTGTGGTCATCCGGATCTGAAAACAGATTACGTTTGTTTCAAGAGTATGTTTCAAAGGAAAGTGGTGTAGAAATTGCAAACTCTGGGCAAAATTTTTCGCTAGTCAGAGTATTACAGAACGATGAAATAAAATATTCATTGCGCTCTATAGCAAAAAATATGAATTGGGTCAGAAATATTTATATTATAATTGATGATAATGAATATCCGCAATGGCTGAAACTATCTAATCCTCGTATAAAATTAGTAAATACGAATGATATAATTGATAAACAATACCTTCCTGTATTTAATTCCAACCTGATAGAAGGAAATGTTTATAAAATCAAAGGGTTGTCAGAACAATTTTTGATGTCATGCGATGATTATCTAGTTATGTTACCAACAGACAAAAATTTTTTCTTTGATGAATACGAACGTCCGATTTACAGAATCAAGGAGTATTGTTCTAAGGAACAAACTCCTTGTTTTTGGCATATCAATTTTTGCAACCAAATGGCATATTTGGCTACTGGCAAAGAGTGGCCGGTTCTTGTAACGACATATCATGGAATACAGCCGCATTCACTGAAATCAGTTATCAAAACTGTAACAAATTCATTTTTAACTCCATATTATAAACTGATGCTAAGTCATAGGTTTAGAAGAACAACAGATATGGATCATCTGCTATTTGCCTTGGTTGGAGAATCAAGAGGAGAATATTGGGTAAAGAATTCTGAGATTGATGAATATATTAAAAGCAAGAGAGGAAATTGGATCAAAAATGCAGATTGGAGCGGTGATATTCGTATGATTGAAGAAGACAAAATTCATTGGTATAAGAAAGTCAACGGTGTTCGCCAAATAGCGGTTCAGTCATATGATAAAAACAATATTACAGGGTTAGAGGTTTATAAGGAAATCCAAAAATATTTTATGAATGAATGGTTCCCCGAAAAATCTGAATTTGAGATTTAGAAAATATTTTTTACAGCTTACTTGCCCGGGCAAAAGGGAAAAACCCTTTTACTTTAATTTGGTCTAAATTTTGGAGGAAGGTCACAAGGGGTTTTATGAAAAAATCATTTTTCGGAAATATATCATTTTTTAAACAAAAACCGCTGTACATCCTTGCAGTGATAATTTTTATTCAGATTTTGTCTATTTTCTATTATAGCACTAAAAAAAAGATTTGCATGGTGATGAAATTGTATCGTTAAGAATACATATAGGATTTAGAGTATCTGACGTTTTTCGTTGTTATGAACCAATAACTTCATATGACTTTGAAAAGTCTCTCAAAGTCTCAAAAGATGGAAGATTTAATTACGGTCGTGTTTATAGAAATTCCAAACTAGATACAGGAGTTCCTCCACTATATTATCATATACTCCACACAGCCCAAAGTATCTACTCTTTATTCTCAACCTCCTTCAGTATGTACCCAGGGTTTATTTTAAACACTCTTTTCTTTGTGTTAGCCAGTTATATATTGTATTTTTACTATTGTGCGCAATAAAAATGCAGTCTTAAAAGATTATCTTTTTCTTAGTCTTACAATTTATTTTGGCGTTCTAACACACTATCATTTCGTTGTCTGGGCATCTCTTGTGCTAATATTTTTTTTTACAAGTGCTATCTATATCAATGTTATCCTCAAGTCGTTTATCTCAATTTTAACAGGCGTAACAGACGCTATTTTGACTTTTCCTATCTTGTCTAACCCATTTAACAGTATACATAAAAAATGGTTAGACAAGCAGAGTTTTGATTTTGAAAAATTTAAAAGTTTATGCAATTTTTTTAATCTTTATACAGAGGGCTTCTTTCTTATTGATACAAAAATTGTGATTTTATTATTATTATTTTTGGGTTCATTAGCTTATATAAAAAATTTCTTTCTAACGAGCCATTCTATGATGAGCCAAAAAGAACCAGTTCATTTAACACCAACTCAGTTTAAGTTTAATGATAAAAACATTTTATGTTTTTTGTACACAGCTTTAAGTTTTCTCTTTATTATCATTGTGGCTTTTACTTCGCAATATAAAAGCATTCGTTATAGCTCCCATAAGTATAATTTTTGTTTTATTTTTGATTAAACTTTTGATAGATGTATGTTTTAAGTTTTCAGTAAAGATAAAGCGGATAATTTTTATTTTGACGACTATTTTTTTTGTAATCTCAGGCTTTACGACACAAAAGAAGTTTATACGATTTTATCAACACGAAAACTTAAAGTATGATTATGTGAATGTCGTATGCGTATCGCGTCAGATCAACCTCTTCAATAGTCTTATCTATAGATTGTCATTTTTTAATCAATCTACAATTTTTGCTGAATTGAAGATAAGCAGAGGTTTTCCATAATTTTAATAATTTTCAAAAAGAAAAAGAAGCTGTAATAATTATTGCACAAGATTCTGGCAAGAAATATAATTATAGAGTTTTTCAGTTAATAAAGCAATACGGCTGGAAGAAAGGAAAGCTACTATTCAAAAAAGATAAGAGTGAAGCTTACATTATGCAATATATAGGTGCATAGTAAAGTTACTTTGAAAAATTAACGGTTTATAAATTATAGACTCCCTTCTCCTGACTTGACCGATAAAAGGGAAAAAGGAAGGATTGGGGGGAACTCTAATACTCAAGTCAGGTGCTATCACTGTGCGTTAAAATTCCACTATTTATAAGAATTAAAAATTTTAATAAGCACAGTTAATTTAAACCAGGGATTTTTAAACCACCTGTTAAACTTTTGGCTTCTTCGGCCATTACTTTTTGAGCTTTTTCTCCAGCTTCTTGGAAAGCTGCAAGAATACGTTTTTCTATCTTCTCTTTTTTTTCTTGAAGTAAATCTTCAGGAATGTTTAAGCTTAAAAATTCATTTTTTGCATTAGCTTGGATTTTTATACCTTTATTTTCAACTTCTATAATTTTAGCTTTTAATTTTTTATCCATTTCGCTTAGCTTGCTTCTCATAGACAAGGCTTCTTTTGCCATTTTAAATAGTTCCATCTAAAGTCTCCTTTTATTTTTTTGTAAATTTTTTTTATCTAATATTATTAAAACTCTTACTAAGGTAGCAAGTATTGCCCAAATGCAAATAAGAATCCAACCTAAAATAATAAACTCTTTATAAAGTAGATATATACCTATAACTCCACAAGTAGTGGAAACTAAAAACATATATTTATAAAGGGTTGCTTTTTTATTTTGATCCATTCTTTTCTACCTTATTTGATTGTTTGTAAGCTTTTAGGATTATAGCATAAAATGTTAAATTTAAGACTAATAGAACAAAAGCTGTAGCAATTGCAGCATATAAACTTACAAATATGCCAACAATAAGTCCTGCAAGAATATCTAAAATAAAAAGAATATAAAAAAATGTTTTAATTTTTGTCATTATTCTACCACATTCATCAAAGTTACCCTTTCAAGTAGAGATTTATTTTTGGACTTATCTCCTAAGTTGAGGTCTGTTATGGCAACTTTGTTTAGTATATGTATTTTATTATCTTTACCTAAGCATCCTCTGATTGAATGTATCACATAAGGATCTTGGCCTAAATATCCTAAATACAACATGATGTGTCCAGGAAGATATAGAAGTGTTATTCCGGGTATACCCTGTGAAATTATTGTTTTTGCTTTTAAGTTTCTATTTTGAATATTTATTTCAATAGAATCTTTAATACTAATCTGTTGTTTTGAGTTTCGAGGTAACTTAATTCCAAAACATGAAAAAACTTGTCTTATAAAACCAGAACAATCAGTATATCCATAATTATCACCCCAATCATAAGGAGCATCTATTTGTTTAAAAGCTTGGATAATTATATTTCGTTGCGTGTACGGTAAAAATCCCAAAGATATGTCTGACTTTTTTACATAATAATACATGAATTCTAAGTTGTTATTAGAAAAATTTTTATCTTTTTTAACAGGTATTTTGACTTCTACAATAGCACCTTTTATTTTTGAAATAAATAAAATAGCGCCCATTTTTACATTGTCGTAAAAATGAGTTAGAGAAGTATCTTTATAAATATCTGTAAATCTAGAAGTAACTACAGCAATATTTTTATTGTTAATGTAATCGGAAATAGCTTGCTTTGAAGCAAAAATTAACTGATCTGCTCTTATCCATCCTTCTGATATTTCAGAAACCACATAATACCATTGGTTATCTCTGGTGGAGTATAGAACAGCTAGTGGAGAACAAGGATTAAGATGAGTACAAGATAATCTGTTTAAATCTAAAGTATCTAAGGACGAACTGAGAGGAACATCTGTTGGCAGTGCTTTAAGTCTTGCATATCCAATACTTAAAGCAAATCCTAGATTTGTATGAGCATTAAAATCTATATTATTTTCTAGGGTTTTAAAAAATTTTAATCCCACTTGTTTTAAAGAAGTAGGATAGTAGTATTTTAAAGTCGTTTTAAAGTTGTTTGTGTAATCTATATTAGTACGTTTTTTCTTTTCTGTGTCTATGTCTATATTTAAAACATCTCTTAGATAAGGTGACGACTCTTGTATTTTTATATTTAAATCTTTTATTTGTTTTTCTGTAAGAATTATTTTATCAGGATTTTGTATTCTTGATATCCAAAATCCTGGTGTTTTCAATTCTCTTGGAATACTAGATGTTACTTCAAAGTGAGGAACAAGCACTTTTTTAAGATGAGCAAGAAAAAATGAAAAAACATAAAACTAATAATGTATATTTTACTTTCATTTTTTATACTCCCGCAATGTTCCAGACATTATTTTTTTTAATTCATTTTTAGTATTGAGTATAAGCATTCCGTTTTCATCTATACCTAAATTTATGCCAGTTATTGTGTTATAGCCAGTGTCTACAGTTACACATTTGTTTTTATATAAAAGATTGTCATTGTATTCTTTTAGAAATTGTTTAAAATCTTCTTTTTTAAAAGAAGTATATAATTTTTCAAAATTAGTAAAAAATTTACAAATAAATTCTGTTCTGTCTATTTCTTTATTTATGATTTCTTTTAAAGATATGGATATTTTCTTTAAGTCTTTTGGCAATTCATTATTAACATTGATACCAATTCCTGCTACAATCCAATTTACAATATCTTGCTCTGCAGACATTTCTATTATTATACCAGCTATTTTTTTATTGTTTATAAGAATATCATTAGGCCATTTTATTTTTGAGTCTACATTGTAGAAATCGAAAGTTTTTTTTAATGCAATACTCAATAGTAAAGCTAGTTTTGCAGATTCTTCAGGGTGTAAAAGTGGTTTTAAAAGTACAGAAAACCACAAACCGCCATTGTTAGAATTCCAAACTCTTTTGATGCGGCCGTATCCGGTTGTTTGTTTTTCTGCAATAACGACTGTTCCTTCATCAAAACCTTTTTGAGCAAGCATTTTTACTGTGGTTTGTGTGGAGGGTAATTCTTTATAATATTTTATAATTTTGCAGACGCTAAGATTTTTGTTTAGCCTAGATTCTATCTCATATTCATTAAAAAAAATCTTATCTTTTATTAACTTATAACCTTTTGCACAAGATTTAATATTATACCCAATTTGTTTTAAGTTTTTTATTTTCTTATGAACTGCTGCTCTAGATATGCTAAGCATAGTCCCTATTTCATTCCCGGAAATATAATTGTTCGAATGTAATATCTTAAGAATTTTTGTCATTTTATTATTACTTCTAAAGATAAATCTAAAGCGCTAACAGAATGAGTAAGCATTCCTACAGAGATTCTGTCAATATCAAGTTTAGAGAAGTTTTTTGCAGTTTTTAAGTTTACTCCTCCGGAAATTTCTATCTCAGGCTTATATTTTGCGTTAGAGGTATCTCTTATAAGTTTAATCATTTTTTTTGTGTTGTTAATAGAAGTATTATCTAACATTATAATATCTGCTTTTGCATCAATAGCTTGTTTTACTTCTTGTATTGTTTCACACTCAATCTCAACAGGGATTTTTTTATATGTTTTTCTAAAGTTTGCTATTCTAGTTGTTAAATCTTTAGTAAGTTTTAAGTGATTATCTTTTATAAGTACCATATCATAAAGTCCCATTCTGTGGTTATGCCCACCACCACACTTTACAGCATACTTTGCAAGCTCTCTATATCCCGGTAGCGTTTTTCTTGTATCATATATTTTTGGTTTACTATCTTTAATGGTTTTTACAAAGAGATTTGTTAAAGTTGCAATTCCAGACAAATATTGTAAAAAATTAAGAGCTATTCTTTCTGCAGCTAAAATTGTTTTAGCTAAACTATAAATTTCTAATATTTTATCGCCAGGTTTAATTTTAGTACCATCTTTTAATTTTAGAGTAACTTTACAGTCTTTATCTATTGTTTTAAATATTTTTACAAAAACATTAACTCCGCAAAGAATTCCAGGTTTTTTAGCAACCAATACAGCGCTAGCTTTTTTGTCATTTGCCACAAACTCTTTTGTAGTAATGTCGTTAAAGACTCCATCTTCTTTTAAAGCAAGTTTAATAAGAGTGTCTATATTTTTCATAAAATTTAGTGTTTTATTGATTTTAAAATAGCTTCGCCAAAATCTTTAGCAATATCAGGACCGTTTGCAGTTATAATCTTTCCGTAAATTTCTAAAGGAGCAGCAGTATATATAGCACCTTTTTCTATTAGAGTATCTTTTCCATCTACAAAAACAGTTGCTTTTTTATCTTTTAAAACTCCTGAATTTGCAAGAATCACGCCCGCAATACATATAGAGGCAACTGTCTTGTTAAGTTTAAAGAATTCTCTTGCTAAATTTAAAGCTTTTTCATTGTCAAAAAATATACTAGATCCTGCTCCACCTATGTATACTATAGCATCAAAGTTATTAGGGTTAATGTTTTCAAGTAAAAGACTACTATTTGCTTTAAATCCAAATTTTCCAATTAATTCGCCTATTTTTGTGCTTGCTGTTACAACTTCAATATTAGCATTTTCAAGCAATTGTTTAGGTTTATAATATTCTTCATCTCTAAATGTGTCTGGAGCAGTTATAAAAACAACTTTTTTCATATAACCTTCTTTATTTTTTAATTGTTATGCTTTTTATTACTATTGGGTCTATAGGTTTATCAGAAAAGTCTACTTCTACTCCTAGCTATATTTTTTACGACTCCTAAATCTTCTGTAACTTGACCAGAAATTGTATGGTTGCCATTGAGCCATGGAGTAGAGATCTCTGTTATAAAAAACTGAGAACCATTTGTATCAGGTCCAGCATTTGCCATAGCAATTATTCCGGGCTTATCAAATTTAAGACTAGGATCTATTTCATCCTTAAAATTATATCTAGGGCCACCTATCCCAGATCCTAGAGGACATCTACCTTGTATCATAAATTCTGGTATTACTCTATGAAAAACAAGTCCATCATAAAATTTTTTCTTGATATTTTTGCCAGTTTTTTGATCTGTAAATTCTTTTGTACCACATGCAAGTTCTACAAAATTTGAAACTGTTAGAGGGGCACTTTCAGGCAAAAGTTTAATTTTAATTGTTCCTAAAGAAGTCTCAATTATTGCGTTCATTAAAAAGCTCTCCTTAAAATTAGTAAAAGTTATTATACCAAATTTTAAATCAATAATTTGTTGCTAGTAACAAGTAGATTATCTATCTCACAGTTTCTTAAGGATAAGTAAGCAAAGGATATTAGGGAGCAATCAGAAAAAGACTGAGAAATGGAATTAGAAGAAACAGAAATAGTATGAGGGGCAATGACCTTTCAAAAACGAACTCCGTTTTTTATATTTGTCAGTGGTAGTTTCGGTTGCCTATTTTCATTAGATTATAAAAATTAAAAAATTTGTCAAAGGCAATCCTTACACAAATTATAACCCAAAACTTGTGTTTTTGTGAGTTTTGGGTTATAATTAATACATTATGATAAAACGAGAAATATATTTAGAGTATCTACGAAAATTAAAAGACCAAAACTTGATAAAAGTTATTATTGGTATTCGTCGTAGTGGAAAATCTACCTTATTAGATTTATTTCGTGATGAATTGAAATTGCAGGGGGTTAAGGACAAACAAATTCAAAGTTATAATTTTGAAGATCCAGAATTGAACTATGATTTGGATTGGCGAAAGATTTATGAAAAAATCATCGCCAAAATAGTTGCTGACGATCAAAATTACATCTTCCTTGACGAAGTTCAAACTATCCCTAAATTCGAGAAATTGGTTGATGGACTATTTATCAAAAAAAACATTGATGTTTATATCACGGGTTCAAATGCTTTTTTGCTTTCGGGTGAACTTGCTACGCTTTTGACTGGACGTTATATCACAATTCACATTTTGCCGTTTTCTTTTGCAGAATATCGCCAAAGTTTCCTCGATGAACAAAATGAAGATCGTCTCTTTGCCGAATATTTAAACGCTAGTTCGTTTCCCGAAGCGGTCACTCTCTCTCAAAGAGATAAAAATTTGTCAATGAAATATATTAGTGATGTCTATGATACCATATTGAAACGAGATATTTATACACGCTACCAAATACGCAATAAAGTTAATTTTGAACGGGTCTTGAAGTTTATTTGCGATAATATTGGCTCGCCAGTTTCGGCAAACGCTATTGCCGCTGAACTTAATAGAGGCAAAAAAACAGATGAAGCAAAAATAACTCATAATGTGATTGTACGTTGGCTCAGTTATTTGGCGGAATGTTATTTAATTTATCCAGTCAGTCGTTATAATATAAAAGGTAAAAAACTGCTCACAACCAATGACAAATATTATATTGTTGATTTAAGCCTGCGCTCATTACTTTTGGGACGGAAGTCTGATGAGGATTTAGGACATCGTTTAGAAAATATCGTTTATTTAGAATTGCTTCGCAGGTATAATGTTGGGCAAATTTATGTTGGCAAGAAAGATGATAAAGAAGTTGATTTTATTGTCCAATTACCTAATACCGAACGACTTTATATCCAAGTTGCCTACTCCGTAAAAGATAGTAAAACTTTGACTCGTGAATTAGAGCCACTGCGTAAAATTAGGGACAATAACCCAAAAATGCTTTTGACAACTGATTTGGGTTCTAATATTTATTATGGTATTAAACAAATCAATGTTGTTGATTGGCTTTTAGAGACAAAATAGTAAAATAAAAAAAACACCAGACTTGTTGCTTTTAACAAAACTAGTATTCTTACTAGTATTAAACAGGCAATGGCCTTTCAAACTGGACAAAAAAATTATTTTACTTAAAGCTCATGTCCTCCAGAAATTCTTATAACCTGACCTGTAATCCATGACGCTTTTTCAGAAGCTAAAAATAAAATCATATTTGCGATATCTTCTGGCGTTCCTAATCTAGCCAATGGAATACTCGGCAGCACTTCTTTTTCTAAAATTTTATTTATCCAAGCGGCTTGAGTCAGCCCAGGTGCAATAGCGTTTATAGTTATTCCTAATTTTTCTACTTCGCAGGCTATGGTTCTTGTTAGTGATTCAATTGCGGCTTTGCTTGCACCGTATATAATTTGATCTGAAAAAGAATGATAGGCATTATCAGAGCTAAAGTTGATAATTTTACCGTTTTGATTTATATATCTTTTAACAAATTCACGAATCATCATAAGAGTTCCTTTTACGTTTACATCAAAAGTTTCGTCAATAGTATTATTTGTTACAGAAAAAATTGTATCTTTATCACTGCCAAAAGCAGCATTGTTTACCAAAATGTTAGCGTTACCGAATTTTTGTTCAGTTTCATCAAAAATTTTTAAAACATCAGCCTGCATTGAAATATCGGATTCAATGATCAAATAATTTTTAGTAATTTCTTTTAATTTTTCTTCGATCGCAATTTTCAGCATTTAATTTATAATACAAATCTATACCGCTATTTACAAGATTATTTTCATCATAATTACGATGAATAATTTTATAAGTCAAAACAACTTTTGCACCAGCTTTTGCAAATTCTAAAGCTGTTGTAGTCCTATTCCAAAAGGGTTATTTGCACCAGTGATAATTGCAATGTTATTTTTAAAATTCATATAAATCTTCTAGCTTCATAAATTTTTAATAATATTTTTTATTACCACAATGTTGTTTTAAAACTTTTCTCTAATTCTATTGTAGAAATATCAATTAAAACATTGTCATTATTTTTAGTTAATAATTTTCTGATCCCACGCCCTAAAGGGGATGGCTTCCTATTAACGACAACAGCTAACGGTAAGGTATAATTTTGATTTACTGGAAATTAAAAAAATATCCAAGACCTTTATTACCTGTCTTTTACTGACTGTCTTGCCAGATTATGTTCTTTCTGTATTTGGTGTACCATTCCTACCCACTCTTTTAAATCTGGGGCTTCCTGGCACCTCTTGTAAAAGAGAAAGTGGAATTAATGAGATTGTTTGAAGGAGTGATACTTCTAATGGCATAATTTAACAAAGAAAAAGAGCCATATATGTAAGAGCGATTTAAATCATTATAAATGTGAACAGAATTAGAAGAACAGACAAAGGGATTCTTTTAAAAAGCCAAAAAGATGTATAATATAAAGGTGTAAACTAGGGGTAAGGATAAAGAAATTGCCGATAGGCATCACATATATAATTTGTAAGTCTAAAAGTGCTTTATTTGTTCTAACAATAAAGTCAGCAAAATAAATCAAAAAGAAAACTATATTTAAGAGAGTTTTTTATGTCTATAAATATTTTGTCTCAAGAAACAATTAATAAAATAGCAGCTGGAGAAGTTGTAGAACGTCCTTTAAGTGTGGTTAAAGAATTAGTAGATAATTCTTTAGATGCACTTTCGTCATCTATAATAGTTGAGATAGAACAATCAGGTAAAAAGCTTATAAGAGTACAAGATGACGGAGTTGGTATGGATAAAAGTGATTTAGAACTTTCAATAGTAAGACACGCTACAAGTAAAATAGCAAATTTTAATGATTTGTTTTATATAAACTCTTTTGGTTTTAGAGGTGAAGCGCTAGCATCTATAGCGGCTATTTCAAATCTTGAAATAAAAACTAGAAGAAGAGGCGATATTTCTGGTTGGAAACTTACAACAAAAGGTGGTAAAGATGTAGAAATTTTACCATCTTCTTTATCTGAAGGGACTATCACCGAAGTTAAAGATTTGTTTTTTAATGTGCCTGTAAGATACAAATTTTTAAAAAGTAATTTCACAGAACGAACAAAAATCATAAGCACTTTAGAAGAAATAGCTCTTGCAAATAGGGAAGTATCCTTTAAGGTGATTTCTGAAAATAGGGTAATTTTTTCTGCTTTAAAGACAGATAAAACAATTAATAGAATTTCAGATATTTTAGGGGAAAATTTTGCCAACAAATTGCAAAATGTTAATGCTGATTTTGACACTGTGTATATAAGTATATATTTTACCAACAGAGACAATGCACTACAAAATAAAAAGCATCAGTATCTTTTTATAAATTCTAGATCTGTAAATTTTCCGAAATGGCTTATGCACTGCATAAACCTATCTTATAGAGAGTCTATTCCACATGATAAATATCCTGGAATTTTAATTTATATTAATATTAATCCTAGTGAAATTGATGTAAATATTTCTCCAACAAAAAGAGAAGTAAAATTTGCAAACGAAAAAGCGATGTATGATATAATTTACAAGATTTTAAAAGATTCTCTAGTTTCGCAATCGTATTCAAGTATTCCTAATATGAACCTAACAAACAATGAAAATCATGAAAATATGAACTTAGAAGTAAGTAGGACAAATATAAATGCTAATGAGAATAAAAACATATTAAATCCTAGTTATGTAAGAGAGCCTAAAATAGAGTATGGAAAATTTTCTTTTTCTAAACAAAACTATAATATTAACAAGTATGTAAATGTTTTTGCCAGACAAGAATCTTTTTCAATCAACGATAAATTTGATGAAAACATAAAGGTTTTAGGTCAAGTGTTTAATACATATGTAATTGTTGAAAATCAGGAGAATTTATATATTTTTGACCAGCATGCAGCAGCAGAAAGAGTAAAATATGAATTGTATGTTTCTCAAATAAACAATAATTCTATAAAGCAGCAAGCGTTACTTATGCCTGAAAATATAAGTTGTTCTAAAAGTGAAGCAGAAATTATAAAAGCAAATATAAGTCTGTTTAAAGAGATAGGAATAGATATAGATGAATTTGGTGATAACTTTTTTAGAATAACCGCTTATCCTGCGTTATTAGGAGACATGCAGATTGAACCTATTGTAAAAAATGTAATTTTAGATGTAGAAGATTTAAAAAATATAGAAATATCTCAGAAGAGAGATAAAATTATACGTTTTGCATGCAGTGCAAGCATAAAAGCTGGTGACAATATTTCTTTAATAGAAATAAAAAAGTTAGTTAGCGATCTTTTTAAATGTAAATATCCCTTTACTTGTCCTCATGGTAGACCTACAGCATATAAAATTTCACTTAACGATTTAGAAAAATTTTTTAAGAGAAAATAATGAATATTATAGACACCTCTTCTTCAGAAATACCAAATGTACTTGTTATTTCTGGACCAACAGCAAGTGGTAAAACACAAAAGGCTGTTGAATTCTGTAAAAAGTATAATGGTGAAATTATTTCCTGTGATTCAAGGCAAGTTTACAAGTATTTGGATGTAGGTACAAATAAAGAAGGAATTTTGTTAGGAAATGGTGTAAGAGAAATAAACGGTATTTTACAACATTTAACTGATATTGTTGATCCAGACAAAACTTATAGTGCAGAGGAATTTAGAACTCAAGCAGGCTTAAAAATAAAAGAAATACAAAATAAAGGCAAAATCCCTGTTGTAGTTGGTGGAACAGGTTTATATATTAAGGCTTTGCTCTATGGCTTAGATGAAATGCCTAAAGCAAACAAAACTTTAAGAGAACAACTAAAAAAACTTTCTCAAGATGAGTTATATTATGAGCTTTCAAAATTAGATCTAGAATCTGCTAAAAAAAATAAATTAAATCCACAAAGACTTCTTAGAGCTTTAGAGATAAATATTATCTCGGGTAAAACTGTAAAAGAACATATTAAACCTAAAAAGAAACGTTATGATTTTAAACATTTTAGTATACTTTTACCACTAGAAGAGCTTTATACTAGAATTAATAATCGTTGTAAGCACATGATAGAAAGCGGAATGATAGATGAAACTAAAAAAGTTTTAAGCTTAGGGTTCAGTAAAGAGACTCCAGCTTTAAATAGTATCGGTTACAGACATATTATAAAATATTTATATAATCAAACTTCTAAAGAAAAAATGCTTTTAGAATTTTGTAAAGATACAAGGCATTATGCTAAACGTCAAAATACTTGGTTTAGGACACAAAGTGTCCTAAACGATATAGGGTTCATAAATGGAAAATAAAACTCTTGCTAAGCATGCAAGCAGAACTGCTTTTGGTACAATCTGTTCAAGAATTTTAGGCTATATAAGAGATATGTTTGTTGCAAACTTGTTTGGTGTTGGTATGTTTGCAGATGCTTTTTATGCAGCTTTTAGAATACCTAACCTTTTTAGACGTATGTTTGGAGAAGGGTCATTTTCTGCAGCTTTTATACCTGTTTTTAGCCAGTATTTACATACTAAAAATAAAGACGAAACGCAAAATTTTTTAAATGCTATATTTACGGTTTTATTTATTATACTTGTTGTGATCTCTGTTCTTGGCATATTTTTTTCTCCTGCACTTACAAAAATGATGGTGTGGGGCTTTTCTGATAACCCAGAAAAAATGCAAATAACAATAGCGCTTACTCGTTTAATGTTTCCTTTTATAGTATTTATATGTTTAGCAGCTTTCCTTTTAGCAATACTTAATACGTTACATTCATTTTTTATACCTGCGCTTGCACCATTATCTTTAAGTGTATCTGAAATCTTTTATATATTGGCTATAGCTCCACTGATTTCTCCAGGGAATCAAATTAAGGGTCTTGCATTGAGCGTTATATTTGGTGGTACTTTACATTTTTTTGTTCAATATCCTAAACTTAAGAATCTTGGTTGGCATTTAAAGTTTAAAATAAATTTAAAGCATCCTGGTGTCAAGCGAGTAGCTTTACTTATGGTACCATCGCTAGTAGGTCTTTCTGTAGATCAAATTAATGCTTTTGTAGATAATATTTGCGCTTCTTTTTTAGGTAATGGTCCCGTATCAGCGTTATATTATTCTAACAGATTAATGCAAATGCCCTTAGCTGTTTTTGGACTTGCTTTTGCAACAGCATCACTTCCTGCGATGTCAAAAGCTTGTGCAGAAAAAGATATTGTAACGCTTAAAAATTCGCTTAATTATTCAATAAGATTTATAATTTTTACTTTAATGCCAGCAGCTGTCGGACTCATGACCATAGGATTGCCTATAGTTAAACTTTTATTTGAACATGGCAAATTTGATGCTTTAGGTTCTATAATGACAAACAAGGCTTTATTTTTTTATTCTTTCGGTCTTCCAGCTTATGCTGCTGCGAAAATCTTTGCAAATGCATTTTATTCTTTTCAAGATACCAAAACTCCTGTAAAAACAGCAATTTGGACTATGATATTACATGTTTTCTTATGTATAGTTTTGATGCGCCCTATGGGTGTAGGAGGACTTGCTTTTGCTACAGCCTTGTCTTCATATTTTAATGTTATAGTTCTTGCTATATGCTTAAAGAAGCGTATAGGAAGTCTTGATTTAAAACAAGTGACGTTTTCTTCATTTAAATCATTAATAGCTTCAATAATTACTGCGGCAGTTGCTTTGAATGCTTGCAAAATTTCTGATAATTTATTTATTTGTGTTCCTGTTGCTATATTTTGTGCAATTCTTGCATTTATTGCATCATCATATATTTTAAAATCTGAAGAATTAAAGACCGTTAAGAGCGTATTTAGCAGGTAAGAAGGTGTAAATGTCTGAGTATAAAAATAAAAAACTTGAACAAGTTCCAAAGCTACCAGGCGTTTATATAATGCGTGATGGAGTAGGAAATATAATTTATATCGGTAAAGCAAAAAGTCTTAAAGATAGATTATCTTCATATTTCAATGCAGATATAGATTCAAAAGCCACATCTATCATAACAGCTATGCGTAAAATAGATTATATTTTATGTACATCAGAAAGAGAAGCACTGATTATTGAAAGACAATTAATAAATAATATAAAGCCGTACTTTAATTCTATGTGGAAAGACGATAAGTCTTATCCATATATTAAGTTTTTAGTAGGCGAAGATTTTCCTCGTTTAGTATTTACAAGAAAAAAAATTGAAGACGGTTCTTTATATTTTGGACCATACCCTCAGCTTTTTTATATAAAAAAACTTGTCCGTTGGCTTATTAAGTTTTTTAAAATTCGTCCATGTAAATTAAACTTTACTCAAGGGACTCTTCCAGAAGAGAAAAAAGTTAAATCGTGCATATATTATCATACTGAAATGTGCTATGCGCCATGTATGGGAAAGGTGATGTCAAAAGAGTATAAAAGTAAAATAAAAGATGTGGAATTGTTTTTAAACGGAAAGTTTAAAAAGCTTGAGGAGAAATGGCAGTCTCGTATGTTTACTTTGAGCAGTAATATGCATTATGAAGAAGCTAAAGAAATAAGAGATAGACTCTATGCTCTACAAAACATGTCTGAAAGAGTTATGATAAATGAAATTAGTCAAGATGAAATAAATGAATCTGTTCAAAGAGCAGATAGCATAAATGAATTGAAAAACGTTTTAAGGTTAAAAAATCCTCCTGCTATTATAGAAGGATTTGATAATTCTAATATACAAGGTGCAAATGCTGTTGCTTCTATGGTTAGATTTCACAATGGTATTGCAGACAAAAAAAACTACAGACGTTTTAAGATAAAAACTGTGAAAGGTGCTGATGATTTTGCAACAATGCGAGAGGTTGTTTTTAGAAGATATTCATCGTTAATTAAAAAAAATGAAAAACTTCCGGATTTAATTTTAATAGATGGGGGAAAAGGTCAGCTAAGTGCTGCTGTTAGTGCTTTAGAAGAGCTTCAAGTTAATATTCCTATAATTTCTTTAGCTAAAAAAAATGAAGAAATTTTTTCTCCTTCAAAAGATAAAGCTTTAGTTTTAAGCAAACATTCAGAGGCATTAAAGCTTTTACAATCAATAAGGGACGAATCTCACAGATTTGCGATCACTTATCATCGGCATTTAAGAAGAAAAGAGATGTTCCCAAATAAATAAACGCTTGTGAAAAAGATACCAAAAGATATTATTAAAAAAATGAGTAAATATCCTGACTTTTACAAAAAAGTTTGGATCGCTTGTTTTGATATACCTGCAGGTAAAACAATAACCTATAAACAGCTTGCCGAAAAAATAGGTTCACCAAAAGCTGCAAGAGCTATAGGTACTGCTTTAGCAAAAAATCCTTTTGCTCCTATAATACCTTGCCATAGGGTTATAAGAAGCGATGGAAAGCTTGGTGGTTATTCTGCTCGCGGTGGAATAAAGAAAAAATTAAAAATGATTACATATGAGAAAGAAACAGGAACAGATGCTCCATTGGACTAAGGATACTTAGAGATGCAGTTATGAATATGTCTATAAGATGAAATGTTATTTAACGAATACGGCGATATATCTGTTTTTAAGAACGTATTAGTAGGTTATTCTAATAATATTTGTGTGAATACTTTTTAATTTATATTAATGGTTTGGTTTATCACGGAAAGAAAATCGTAGGGTCTTGTCTTAGAAGAAGAGGCAGTAAAATTATTATTCAAGGGTCAGTTCATGTACACATACATGTACATTTAGATAGTAATACTGCAGATTTATTTTCAAGGTTGTTTGCCAGAAATTAATTATTTTCTATAGATAAAGGTGTAATAGAAATAACATTAGATGGCCACTATATACGAGAAGTCTTAAGCATAGCTAAAGAAAGATATTTAAATAAGGTCTTGACAAATGGTATAAATCTTGATAAGTATTACTTGTGACTAAATTGCAAAAATAGAATTTGTTTCAATAAACATACCAAGAAAATGTCTTAATTATTTTACACATAGAAGGTTTATGACAATAGCAAGTTGATTTCACTTTTTTTTGACTTAAAGCAGTCTCTAAATTATAACTGGAGGTAACTAATGTCAAAGTGTTTTAATCTTTTTAAAGCCTTTAAACAGTATCTCTTCTCTTCTCTTCTCTTAACTATCACACTAACTCCTAGCCTACTGCTTGCCCAAGATATTAACATCGTAGCACCCACCACCTATACAGTCGCAGGAAATGGCGTATTATCAGGATCAAATAATGGCTGGGTTAAACCTGTTAATCAGGCTCCTTGGGAAAGTATCGGTGTTTCTGCTGATTCAGTAAATAATAGTATCACAATAATTTCTCCAGTAACTAATACCGTATACGGAGGACTTAATTATCCATTTGTGGAAGCTAGTGTTGGTGATAGCCAGACTGGATCCTTAAAACCTCTTATTGAAGCTTCCTCTAATACCGTTTATTTATATAATGATGTAGGTAATAAAGATGTATGGGGGGCTTACTCTTACTTAACTAATGCCAGTGGGTATACTTCGCCTGCGGACAATATCATTAACTCCACTTTCTCCTTCTGTAATAACAGAATAGAAGTCAGTAGCTATAGTAATATAAATACCATGTACAGCGCTTACTTAAGGCTATATAATTATGATAGTGCTTCAGTAACACTTAATTCTTCTTTTTACTTTGATAATAATTATGTTGTGTTTAATAGTTCTGCTAATGTGCAAAATGATGTCTTTGCTGCTTGCTTAGATCTATCTGCGGGCAATAGCGGATACAAGCTAGGAAATATATCACTGTCAAGTAACACCATTGAAATTAAGGAAAATATATATGGCCCTGACCAACAAATATACGTCGTTTGGTCAAGATTCACTGGTTCTATTGAAAACCTATATATAACTAATAATAAAATTATACTATCTTCTAAAGAAAACCTAACTTTGTATAATGCTGACTTATTTGCGTTTAATAATATTTCCGGAGATGTAAAAAATCAGTTTGTTTACAATAATACCCTTCAAATAGAAGGCCTTAAAGGTATTATTGTAAAATCTATTAATAACTTTGATACTTTTGTTTTTAATTTGCCTAATAATGTAATCAGTGCCAATACTATTCTAACTCTATCTAGTCAACCTTATGATATCAATGTTGATGCTAATAAACTTACTATTTCTAACTATGACCACTTCACATCCCCCTTGTCCATTAACCTCATAGATGCTTATGGAACTTATGG
>JAISYS010000009.1 GCA_031269735.1 Candidatus Endomicrobiellum cubanum
ATGTAACGATGGATATAGAGTTGATAATGCCAGTGGCGATGGAGTCGCAGTTGAGGTTTGCGATAAGAGAAGGTGGAAGGACAGTAGGCTCAGGTGTTGTAACTGAAATTGTTGAATAAAAATCCTTGCTTCTTTTGAGGTTTTCTAAAAATGTATCTGTTAGAAAACCTCAAAAGACTTAAATTTTGTTTAATAATGTTGTATAATACACATGTATTTATACAAATTAGAATTGGAGAATTGAAAAAGATGGCAGAAAGAGTTATTATAACGATGGCTTGCAGTGTATGCAAGAATAGAAATTATTATTTTGATAGAGGGAAAAAGCAAGAAGGTAAGTTGTCTTTAAAGAAATTTTGTAAAAATTGCCAAAAACGTACTGAGCATAAAGAAACAAAGTGAAATTAAAGTTAATAATTGGATTTTTATGGGGGTGTAAGCTAACGGTAAACTGCTGGTCTCCAAAACCAGCTTTGGAGGTTCGAATCCTTCCTCCCCCGTTTTAATAATGCTTATTGAAGGTACAGAAAAAGATGAATTTAATAAAAAACGCCATAAGATTTGTTATAGATGCGTATTACGAACTTACAAAGGCAACTTGGCTTGGTAAAAAAGAAGTTGTCGGTACTACTGTAGTTGTGGTTGTTTTTGTTATTATAATGTCTATTTTTGTTAGTGTGGTTGATTTATTTTTAGGTACGATAGTAAGGGTTATATTATAAGCTGGAGTAAAAAATGGCAAATCAATGGTATGTTGTACATACATATTCAGGGCATGAAGATAAAGTGAAAAAAAGCTTAGAAATGGCTGTTGCAAATTTAAATATGCACGATGTTGTTTCTCAAGTTCTTGTACCAACTGAAGAAGTAGTTGAGGTAAAACAAAATAAAAAGAGAATTAAAAAGAGAAAGTTTTATCCAGGTTATGTTTTTGTTGAAATGACTATAAACAATACGACCTACTGGCTTGTCAGGAATAGTGCAGGAGTTACTGGTTTTCTGGGTGGAGTTAAACCTGTGCCAATGGCTCAGGATGAAGTTGACAATCTTTTAAACAATATTATAAATCCAGATGCTTCTAAACCTAGACCAGCAGTTTCATTTGATAAAGAAGAAAATGTTCGTATTATAGAAGGACCGTTTAAACATTTTATCGGTATTGTTGAAGAAGTCAATCAAGAAAGAGGAAAACTTAGGGTTATGGTTACTATATTTGGGAGACCAACTCCAGTTGAGCTTGACTTTTTACAAGTAGAAAAAATATAAAAATTAAAATATTCTTATGTGATTGTAAAGGGCTTTAGAGAGACTCTGTAAGATCTGTAAGGAGTAAAGGAGTAAAGTAAAATGGCCCCAAAGAAAATAAAAGCTATGGTAAAGTTACAAGTTCCTGCAGGTGGGGCAAATCCTGCGCCTCCAATTGGTACGGCGTTAGGTCCACAGGGTGTAAATATTATGGATTTTTGTAAACAATTTAATGAAAAGACCAAAGCCATGGAAAAAGGTATGACAATACCCGTGGTTATAACAATTTTTGAAGACAAGTCTTTTATTTTTATAACAAAAGTACCTCCTGTTGCAGCTTTAGTGAAAAAGGCAGCTGGTATAGCTAAGGCTTCAGGAGTGCCAAATAGAAATAAGGTTGGAAAAATTACTAAAGCTCAAGTTGAAGATATTGCTAAACAGAAAATGCCAGACTTAAATGCAAATGGTAATTTAGAATCTGCCAAACTTATGGTTGAAGGTACAGCAAAAAGCATGGGTGTAGATATAGTAAAATAATAAAAAAAGAAAGGGTTTTTACAAACACTAAGAGAGTGGGAGCTTATAAGCGGAGGGCTATCTAAAAGCCATAATGCATATAATTGCTATGAGGTTTCGATAAAGCAAGGCAAAAAACTTAGAAGTTTATCGTGTCATAAACATAAGTTTTTTAACGCAGTAGCTCTGAAAAAAGTAGTAAGGATATGTGTTAAGGTTTTTTTAGACAGACCCATTAACCACAGGGAGACAAAATGAGTAAAAGGTTAGATTCAGTATCCAAATTAGTTGATAAAAACAAGATTTATACGATTGAAGAAGCTGCATCTCTTGTAAAAGAAACTGCAAAAGCAAAATTTGACGAAACAGTTGAGGTTCATATAAGACTTGATATAGATCCAAAACAGAGTGATCAAATAGTTAGAGGGACAATTTCTTTACCTCATGGTATAGGTAAAACAAGAAAAGTTGCTGTTTTGGTTAAAGGTGAAAAACAAAAAGAAGCACAAGCAGCAGGTGCGGATTTGGTTGGTTCTGATGATTTAATAGAAGATATATCAAAAGGTAAATTAAATTTTGATATTTTGGTTGCAACTCCTGATATTATGAAAGATTTAAGTAAAGTTGCAAAAATTCTTGGGCCTAAAGGCTTAATGCCAAACCCAAAGGCTGGGACTGTTACTTTTGAAATTGGTCAAACAGTTGGAGAGCTTAAAAAAGGAAGAATAGAATATAAAAATGACTCTTTTGGGATAATCCATGTTCCAGTTGGAAAGGTATCTTTTGATAAAGAAAAACTTGTTGATAATATTAAGACTTTAATAGAAGCTGTAACAAAAGCTAAACCTTCTAGTGCAAAGGGACAATACATAAAGAGTGTGTCTATTTCTTCTACAATGGGACCTGGAATATTTGTCGATCAGAAAATATAGTTGCTTTTTTATAATGTTTTATATAAAAGGCGGCTGCAGGCCGCCTTTTACTTTTTAAAGGGTTGAATTTTATGAGTAAGGCTAACGAAGTAGAAGATTTACTTAACAAAAACTCTATTAAAGATGATATTGAAATTGTTGATGTACAGTATGTTAAAGAGAACAGAGATTGGGTTTTAAGAATTTTTATAGATAAAGATTCTGGTATTACAATGAGTGATTGTGAGAAGTTTAGCTATATGTTTAGTGAAATAGTAGATAAAAGTAATATATTGCAAGATTCGTATATATTAGAAGTCTCTTCTCCAGGTTTAAATAGAGTATTAAAGCAAGAAAAAAGTTTTAAACGTTTTGTAGGTAGTAAAGTAAGAATACAAACGCATAGCTCTATAAATAATCAAAAGAATTTTTTAGGACAACTCTTAAATTTTAAAAATGGTACAGTTACTATAGACGATGTTACAAATGGTGTAGTTGATATAAATTTTGTAGATATTAAAAAAGCAAATTTAGAAACGGAATTTTAGGAGGTAAAGTGAGCGAAAAGAGTGAGCTTTTAATGGTTCTTGAACAAATAGAAAAAGATAAAAAAATTAAAAAAGAAGATATTTTAGCTGTAATAGAAAATGCTTTGGTTTCAGCATATAAAAAACATGTTGGGAAAAATGTTAATGTTGAAGCTAGCGTCGATCCTCAGGCAGGTAAAATGACGGCAAATGTGATTAAGGTTGTAGTTAAAGATGTTCAAAATCCTCTGCTTGAGATAAGTCTTCAAGACGCAAAAAAACTTATTGGTACTAGTGAGGTTGATTGCGAGGTAAAAATTCCTCTTGATACTCAAGATTTTTCAAGAATTGCAGCTCAGACGGCAAAACAAGTTATAGTACAAAAAATCAGAGAGTCTGAAAAAGATTTTTTGTTTGATGAAATGAAAAAAAAAATAGGACAAATTATAAATGGTGTTGTATATAGAACCTTAAATAAAAATCTTATTGTTGATTTAGGCAAAACAGAAGCAATATTGCCTAGCAGTGAGCAAGTGTTTAAAGAAAAGTTTAATGTTGGACAACATATCAAAGCTATTGTATTAAAAGTTGATAAAAATATAAAAGGTTCTGGGATAGTACTTTCAAGGGCTAGTGCGGAACTTGTTAGAAGACTTTTTGAGTTAGAGGTCCCTGAGATTTATGAGAAGGTTGTTGAAATAGTAAACATTGTAAGAGAGCCTGGGACAAGAACGAAAATTGCTGTTATTTCTTACAATCCAAAAGTTGATCCGGTTGGGGCTTGTGTTGGTGTCAAAGGTGCTAGAGTAAAACCTATCATAGATGAACTTCGTGGTGAAAGAATTGATTTAGTTCTATTTTCTAATGATCCAATAAAATATATTTCTGCATCTTTGTCCCCTGCAAAAGTTATTTCTGTGACTATTATATCTAATGATAACAAACAAGCTGAGGTTATTGTAAGTGATGATATGTTATCTCTAGCTATAGGGAAAAATGGTCATAATGTAAGACTTGCAGCAAAACTTACTGGGTGGCATATTGATGTTAAATCTGAAAGTCAAAGAAAGCAAGAGAGTCAAACTAAAGTTGAAAGTAAAATTCAAACTCTTGAAAAACTTGAAGGCCTTAGTGAGAAGGTAATAGAAGTTCTTGTTAATGCAGGTTTTACTGACATAGAGAAATTAGCATCTTTTAGTGTTGACGATCTTACAACATTACCTGGCATAGGCCAGAAGACTGCTGAGAAAATTATAGAAGCCGCAAAGCGTACTCTTTAATGTACAATCGTTTTAAAATTTAGTTAGAAAAAGTAGGAGTGTTTATGCCACTAAAGAAAGCTGATAAATCTAAAATTCAAAGTTCTCAAGAAAAAATTATAAAAAAGAAAGCGTCACCAGTAGCTAAAAGTAAAGATGCTACCACAAAGAAAATAGTAAAAAAATCTACTACTTCAGCTCCTAAAAAAACGGTTAAAACTAAAGTTGTGTCAAAAAAATCAGAGATAAACTCTAATACAAAAACTGTTAAAGTCAAGGTGGTAAAGATTCGTTCTGCTAGGACTAAAACAGCTAAAAAAAATGATTTACAAGAAAAGAAACAAATTGTAGAAAATATACAAGAAAATATTGTATTGCCAGTAAGCGAAGATGCAATAAAATCTAAAGAGCAAAAAAAAGTAATTGAAAATAATATTTTGCAAAATGAGACTGATAAGAGTAATGTTAAACAAGAAGAAACTTCATCATCAATAATTGAAGCTAATAAAAAAGAACAAAACGTTCAGCAGGATGAAGATGAAATTGAATCTAAAAAAGAGAAATCTAAAAAAGTTGAGCAACCTGATAAAGAAGTCGTAGAAAATAAATATAAGGCAGTTATTTTTATAAATGAGCTTATAACTGTAAGAGATCTTGCAGATAAAATGAAGCTCAGAGCAGGAGATGTATTAAAAAAACTTTTATCTATGGGAAGTCTTGCTACAATTAATCAAAGATTAGACACAGATACTGCAATTCTTTTAGCTAATGAATTTGGTTATGATGCTAAAATTGATTCAATTTATTCTGAAGAAAAAATTATAAGACCAAAAGAAGATCCATCAAAATTAAAAGTTCGTCCTCCAGTTGTTACAATAATGGGTCATGTAGACCATGGCAAGACATCTCTTTTGGATGCTATAAGAGATAGCGATGTTGTAAGCGGAGAGCATGGTGGCATTACTCAACATATAGGCGCATATAAAGTAAAAACTACAAGCGGGCAAGACGTTGCTTTTTTAGATACTCCCGGACATGAAGCTTTTACTGCTATGCGTTCTAGAGGTGCTCAGGCTACAGATATAGTTGTTCTTGTAGTTTCTGCTGCTGACGGTGTTATGCCTCAAACAGTAGAAGCTATAAATCACGCAAAAGCTGCAAATGTGCCAATAATAGTTGCTGTTAACAAAATAGATTTGCCAGCCAGTGATCCTCAAAAAATAAGACAAGAACTGAGCAATTACTCTCTCGTTCCTGAGGAATGGGGCGGTGATACAATAATGATTGATATTTCTGCAAAACAAAGAAAAAATATAAATTCTTTGCTTGAAATGATTTTGATTAAGGCAGAAATGATGGAGTTGAAAGCAAATCCTGATAAAGACGCAGAAGGTGTTGTTATAGAAGCTAAGTTAGACTCTCGTAAAGGTGTAATGGCTACCTTGTTAGTCCAAAATGGTACTTTAAAAGTTGGGGATAATGTAGTTGTTGGTACAACTTATGGAAAGATAAGGGCAATATCAGACGAATATGGCAAAAGGTTAAACTTAGCTGTGCCAAGTACTCCTGTAGAAGTTTTAGGGATTAACGAGCCTCCTCAAGCAGGAGATAAAGTTGTTGTTGTTGGTCATGAATCTCAAGCTAGAGAAATCGCTCAATCTAGAAGAGAAAAAGTTAAAGTGGCATCTTTAAAGTCAAGACATCATTTGTCCCTTGCAGATGTAAGTTTAGGGCAAGTAAAAGATTTGAGAATAATATTAAAAGCAGATGTTCAAGGCTCTTTAGGCGCTTTAAGTGATGCTTTGGAAAGACTCTCTACATCTGAGATAAGTTTAAAAATAATACATAGAGGTGCAGGCTCGATTACAGAATCGGATGTAGCTTTAGCAGTAGCCTCCGATGCTTTAATAGTAGGTTTTAATTTACGTCCAGATTCTACAGTAGAGAAACTTGCTGAGTCTGAAGGTATAAGTATAAACGTATACAGAATCATTTACGACTTAATTGCAGATGTTAAAGCTGCTATGGAAGGTCTTCTTGATCCTGATATGAAAGAGAAAATACTTGGCAAAGCAGTTGTAAAGCAAGTATTTAAACTTTCAACTTATGGGACTATTTCAGGTTGTTCTGTTATAGATGGGAAAATACAAAGAGGAGCCAAAGTAAGGCTTTTAAGAGATAATGTCATAGTTTTTGAGGGGAATATTTCATCTTTAAAAAGGTTTAAAGATGATGTTAAAGAAATAGAAAAAGGTTATGAGTGCGGTATAGGTTTAGAAAATTATTCAGATGTTAAAGTCGGTGATATTATTGAAAACTTTACTACTGAAAAAGTTGCAAGGAAATTAAGTAATTAATTTATTGGGTTTTTAGAGAACCCTATTATAGGTAAATTATTATGCCATTGCCATATAAAAGGTCTGTAAGGGTGGGCGAATTAATACAACACGCCGTTTCAGAGATTGTAAGAGAAATTAAAGATTTAGATAACAGTCTTGTTACAATTATGGGAGTAAAGCTTTCTGATGATTTGCTAAATTGTAAGATATTCTATTCAGTTTTTGGCGCTCAAGAAGATAGACAAAAGATTGATACTATTTTAAAAAAATGTACGAGCTCTGTTAGACATGAGCTTGCTTTACGTTTAAATTTGAGGCGTACGCCAAGTATAATTTTTGTTTATGATGATACAATAGAAAGTGCTTCAAAAGTGTTAAATCTACTTGAGAAAATAAAAGGAGAAAAAGAGTAAAGCTATTTAACAAAAATGGATCAAGAAAGAACAGTATTAAAATCTGATTTATATAAGATAGCAGAGATATATAAAATCATAAAAAAGTCAAAAACTTTTTTTATTGCAGGGCATGTTAAGCCTGACGGAGATAGCTTAGGGTCGGCGTTAGCTTTATCATCTTTTATCAACAGAATTGGGAAAAAAGCTTATGTTTATTGTAAGGATGAAGTGCCAGCATATTTAAAGTTTTTAAAAGATTCAAATAAAATAAAAGTGACAGACAAAGAAACTAATATTTTTGATTGTGCAATAATTCTTGAATCTATGAATTTTGAAAGAATGGGTAATATAATTACACCATCTCAAGTCAAAAAAATAATCAATATAGACCACCATCAGAGCCACACAGATTTTGGCGATATAAATTATGTTATTCCAAAATCTTCATCAACTGCAGAGTTAGTAGTTAATATATTTGATTTTATGAAAGTCAAATTAACTAAAGCAGAAGCGGAATGTTTGTATACTGGTTTAGTTACAGATACTGGTAGTTTTCAAAACACAAATACAACAGCAAGTTCACATATAGTTTGTGCAAAACTTATGGGGTATGGTATAGATATTAATAAAGTTCACAAGAGAATTTATGAAAATGTTCCTTTATCTTTTTTGAAATTGCAGGGCTTCGGGCTTTGTAATATGAAAGTAATTCTTAATGGGAAAGTATCTTATATTGTGTTAACTAAAGATATGTTTAAAAAAAGTAAAGCTAATTATGAAGGTTCTAACGGTATAGTAAACTACACATTACGTGTACAAGGAGTTAAGGTAGGGTGTGTATTTAAAGAAATTAATAAAAAGAGTACAAAAGTTAGTTTGCGTTCAATAAAAAATGTAAATTTGTTAGATATTGTAAAACAATTTAATGGTAGTGGACATAAGAATGCTGCAGGTTGTACTATAGATGCTGATATTAATAGAGCAGTAAAAATAATTTCTAAAGTTTTAAAAGAGAAGTTTGATGAGTAGATGTAATAACATTTCTGGAATGCTGCTAGTTGATAAACCTTCAAACATTACTTCCTTTAAAGTTGTAAAAATTTTAAGAAAACTTTTAAACGTAAAAAAAGCTGGACATTGTGGTACTTTAGATCCTTTAGCAAGCGGTCTTTTACTTATTTTGTTTGGCAAAGCTACGAAGTTGCAAGATAAGTTTATGAAAAAGGATAAAGTTTATACAAGTTCTTTTCTTTTGGGGACAGTTACGGATACTTATGATTTTGATGGTAAGATAGTTTCAGTAAAAGAAGTTTCTAACATAAGTATAGAAAAAATAAAAAATTTGCTCAATAATTTTAAAGGAGAGATTTATCAGACACCTCCTATGTATTCTGCGTTAAAGGTCAATGGCCAAAAGTTGTATACATTAGCTAGAAAAGGTATAGAAGTTTCACGTAATTCTAGAAAGGTTATAATTCGTGAATTTGACGTATTGAGTTTTGATAAAAATATTGTAAACGTAAAAATACACTGTTCAAGTGGCACATATGTTCGCTGTTTAGCTAAAGATCTTGGAGATGTTTTAGGTTGTGGGGCGACGGTTAAAACTTTAAGAAGAGAAAAAATACATAACTTCGATGTCAAAGACGCTTTGCCATTTGAAAATTCAAATGATTTAGATAAAATAATGAGCAATATAATTTCTTACGAAACGTTAATAGGGTTTTTAGACAGACAGCCCTAATTAATAGTAAATAAAATGTTAAAAAAATCTGTTATTACTATAGGCACTTTTGATGGTATTCATAAAGGGCATCAGCTCCTTATAAAAAGAACTTTATCTATTGCAAAGAAAAAAAAATTACGAAGCGTTTTAATTGCTCTTGAAAAACCTGTAAAAAAAGTTTCTGGACTTCTTTCTACTTATAAAGAAAAACAAGAGGAACTTAGATCTTTTGGTTTAGACGAAGTTTATATATTGAAGGTTCCCTCAGATATTTTGCATATGTCTCATGATAAGTTTTTCGATGATTTTTTAGTTAATACGCTTAAAGTGGATACTATAATTTGTGGTTATGATTTTGCTTTTGGCAAAAATCGTAGAGGGGATATTTCTTGGTTAACAAAGAAGGCAAAAAATAATAATGTAAGATTGCAAATTGTCAAACCTTTAAAAATTTCTTCAAAACAAATTTCATCTTCCCATATAAGAAAACTAATAGAGTCTGGTAACGTAGACAAAGTTTTAGAGTTTTTAGGAAGATTTTATTCTTTTACTGGTAAACCTTTTAAAGATAGAGGTATAGCAACAAAACTGGGATATCCTACAGTCAACTTAGAAGTTAGTAAAGAAAAACTTTTACCCAAAGGCATATACATAAGCGCTGTATGTGATGGTATTAATATTTACGCTTCAATCACAAATATAGGTAGTAGACCTACTTTTAGTAAAGATAATAAGATTATTCCAGAAACTCATATTTTGAAATTTAAAGGTAGATGGAAAAAAGTGCCAACAAAAGTAATATTAATAAAAAAAATAAGAAGCGAAAAGAAGTTTAAGAGTGCGGATATTTTAAAACAACAGATTGCAAAAGATATTACAAAAGCTGTAAAATTTTTTGATAGGGTTCCTCTAAAATAAATTTTATGGTAGATTAAGTAAGTCAGTGTCAACCAACTAAACAGTTAACATACTTTGAGACAAAATATTTGGAGAAAATCTGTGAGCTTAAGAGTTATTGCAGGTACTGCCAGAGGCAGGTTTTTAAAAACATTACCTCAAGACGATTTATCTATACGGCCTATGCTTGGAAGAATGAAAAAGTCTGTTTTTGACATAATACAGTTTAAAGTTCCAAATTCAATTTTCTTAGATTTATTTGCGGGTGTTGGCTCTGTTGGGATTGAAGCACTTTCAAGAGGTGCTAAAAAAGTAATTTTTGCAGAAATTAGCAATAAATCGCTATCTCTTATAAAGACTAATGTGGATACTTTAAAATTTAATGATAGGGCACAAATTATTAAGTGCGATGTAATAAAAGATTTTTATGTCTTGCAGGATAAATACGATATAATTTTTATGGGTCCTCCTTATAAAGACGGTGATAAAAATGCACTGGCTTTAACAGAGCCTACTTTAAAAAATATAATTAAATATGATGTATTAAAAGAAGATTCTGTTTTAATAGCTCAAAAACATATAAAAGAGCCAGTCAAAGGAGTTGCAGGTCTTGGATGTTTCAGAACAGAAAAGTATGGCGACACTGGTATTTCTTTTTATAAACGTATAAGGTAAAGTAAATGAGACAAGATTTTAAAATAAGTTATTCTAGAGTAAATACATATTTGTTTTGTCCTCAAAGATATAAGCTAATATACATAGATAATCTTTATGCACCTGTTAATGCAGATATTACTTTTGGACATATCATCCATAAAACTCTTGAACAGTTTTGTAAAAACAAAAGAAAATCTTATGATGAGCTTATAGATTGTTATAATAAGTCGTGGAAAAATGATGGTTTTGTAAATCCACAACAGGTTTTTGAGTATTATATAAGAGGGAATAATATATTAGAAAATTATTATAAATCTTTTAAAGAATCTCCAACGGAAATTATATATGTTGAAAAATCGTTTGACGCAAACCTCGGCAAATATAGGTTTATAGGTATTATTGACAGAATAGATAAATATCCAGATGGTACGTACGAAGTTATGGATTATAAAACTCATATCAAAATTTGGTCACAAGAGAAAGTTGATAAAGATTTACAATTAACCTTTTATGCTTACGCATGCAGGAACATTTTGGGTTTTAATCCAGATAAAATATCTGTATATTTTTTATCTGAAAACAAAAAAATGTATACTAAAAGAACGCAAGACGACATTAATAAAGCTATAGATATTGCCATGGATGTAGCAGAAAACATAATGTTAGAAAATTTTAAAGCCGATACTACTAAATGCAGTTTATGTGATTTTCGTTTTAAATGTAAGTATTCAAAAGAGACTAAAAAAGAGGAATCTTAATGAAATCTTTAATAGTTGTTAAATTTGGAGGGAGCTTAACTAAAAATCCTAAAGCCCAAAAAGAATTTTTAAAAAAATTATCTAAGATTTCGCAAAAACAAAGAGTTATTTTGGTGCACGGTGGTGGGCCAGAAATAAATTTATTACTTGAAAAATTTTCTATAAGAAGTAAGTTTATAAATGGTCTAAGATTTACAGATGAAAAAGTTTTATCTATTGTAGAAATGGCTTTAAGTGGTAAAGTTAATAAGAGTTTAGTTACAGGTCTTTTAAAAAATAATGTAAAAGCTATAGGGATATCTGCAAAAGATGCAAATAGTGTAATATGTAAACAAGTTAAAAGTTTAGGTTTTGTTGGTGAGCCTGTAAAGGTAAACAAAAAACTTATAGAAGTTTTACTTAAAGAGAATTTTTTGCCAGTTGTAGCATCTATTGCTTGTGATAGTAATGCAAATAGTTTAAATGTTAATGCTGATATTTTAGCTTCTGCTATAGCTAGTGCGTTTAAAGCTCAAAAATTAATATTTTTAACAGATGTTTGCGGCATTTTAAATAAAGATAAAAAGACTATAAAAGAAATAAGAGCAAAAAATATAAATTTTCTAATAAAAGATAAAACAATAATAAATGGAATGATCCCTAAAGTACAAGCTTGTTTAAACTCGCTAAAAAAAGGAGTAAGAGAAGTTTGGATAGTTGATGGTGCAAAGGGGATTACAGCAATGCAAGGGACGGTTATAAAAAAATGAGTATAAAACAAATAGAAACTCAATATTTTATGCATACTTACAAACGAAATAATTTGATTGTAAAAAGAGCTAAAAATCAGTTTGTTTGGGATGAAAAAGGCAAAAAATATTTGGACTTTTTTGCAGGTATTAGTGTATGCAATGTTGGGCATTGTAATGATGCTGTTATACGAGCCATAAAGTCTCAGATTGATTTATATATGCATGCTTCTAATTTATACTACTCTCCTGTACAAATAAAATTGGGACAAGAGCTTGCAAAAAAAACTTTTCCTGGTACTAAGGTTTTTTTAGCAAATTCAGGAGCAGAAGCAAACGAATGTGCAATAAAACTTGCAAGAAAATGGGGTTTTATAAATCCATCTAAAGATGGTAATCGTTACGAAATAATTTGTTTTGATAACTCTTTTCATGGTAGAACAATGGCTACAATGGCTGCTACAGGTCAAAAAAAGTTTCATGAATATTTAAAACCATTACAGGAAAAATTTGTTTTTGCTAAGTTTAATGATATAGAGTCTGTAAAAAAGCTTATAAACAATAAAACTGTTGCAGTTATGATAGAACCTATACAGGGAGAAGGGGGGATATTCCCTGCATGTAAAAAGTTCATGAAAGATTTAAGAACATTGTGCGATGAAAGCAACATACTTTTAATTTTTGATGAAATTCAATGCGGTGTGGGTCGTACAGGTAGATTTTATGCCTTTGAAAATTATGGTATAAAACCAGATATTGTTACAATGGCCAAATCTTTAGCTAATGGGCTGCCTTTGGGCGCAGCAGTTGCTTCTAAAAAGTGCGCACAAGTGTTTGTTTATGGAGATCATGGGTCTACTTTTGGCGGCAATCCTGTATCTTGTGCATCTGCTCTTGCTGTCTTAAAAATTATTAACTCAAAATTTTTAAATAATTCTCTTAAAGTTTCTAAATATCTTTTTTCAAAGTTAGAATTATTAAAAACTAAACATCCCATAATTAGGGAAATTAGAGGTATGGGCTTGATAGTGGGAATAGATTTGTCTGTTAATGGCAAAGATATTGTGAACTATTGTTTAAGTAAAGGTTTAATTATAAATTGTACTCACGAAACGGTTTTAAGACTTTTGCCTGCTCTTATAGTTACTAAAAAAGATGTTGATACAGCAGTAAAAATTATAGATGAGGCTTTGGCAAATCTGTATAATTGTAAGACTAATAAATAAATTTAATAAATGCGGGGTAAAAATGTCACAAGAAAATTTAGGAATAAAGAAAGTCATTGTAGCTTACTCAGGAGGGCTTGATACTTCTGTTATTTTATCTTGGGTAAAAGAAAACTATAAATGTGAAGTTATAGCTTGTTGTGTAGATGTAGGGCAGGGTAACGAACTTAAAGGTTTGAATGAAAAAGCTAAAAAAACAGGGGCGTCTAAGTCCTATATAGTAGATGCAAAAGAAGAATTTGTAACTGACTATATCTATCCTGCAATAAAGTCTCAAGCTCTTTATGAAAATAGGTATTTTTTAGGAACAGCTTTAGCAAGACCTGTTATCGCTAAGAAAATTGCAGAAATAGTAAAAAAAGAAAATGCAGACGCTGTTTGTCATGGAGCTACAGGAAAAGGTAACGATCAGGTTAGGTTTGAGCTTGCTTTTAAAGCTTTAATCCCAAATATAAAAATTATAGCTCCTTGGAGAGAATGGGAAATAAAATCTAGAGAAGATGCAATAAGTTATGCAAAAAAAAGAAATATTCCAGTACCTGTAAGTAGAGCAAAACCATATTCTTCTGATGCAAATTTATGGCATATTTCTTATGAAGGCGGTATTTTAGAAAATTTAAAGAAAGGTTATGATGAGTCAATGTTAAAAATGACAGTTTCTCTAGAGAAAGCGCCAAATAAACCAACAAATATTG
Organism: Candidatus Endomicrobiellum cubanum; assembly: GCA_031269735.1. Lineage (GTDB taxonomy): Bacteria > Elusimicrobiota > Endomicrobiia > Endomicrobiales > Endomicrobiaceae > Endomicrobiellum > Endomicrobiellum cubanum. The sequence continues at coordinate 13,880 of JAISYS010000009.1, forward strand.
ACATAACTTTTGAAAAGGGCATTCCTATTGCGCTTAATGGTAAGATTTTAAAGCCTGTTGAATTAATTACAAAATTAAATGAGATTGCTGGTAAAAATGCTATAGGAAGAACAGATATTATTGAAAATAGGCTTGTAGGCATGAAATCAAGAGGAGTTTATGAAGCTCCAGCAGCGGCAGTATTGTATGCAGCTCATCAAGAGTTAGAGTCTATTGCTTTAGATAGAGACACTTTACATTTTAAACAATCTTTATCCGCTAAATATGCAGAACTTTCATATTATGGTTTATGGTTTTCTCCATTAAAAGATGCCTTGGATGCGTTTATAAATAAGACTCAAGAGCATGTTACGGGAACTGTAAAATTAAAGCTTTATAAAGGGAACATCACACCAAGATCAAGAGATTCAAAATATTCTTTATATTCGCAAGAGCTTGCAACTTTTGAAAAAGATAAGGTATACAACCACAAGGATGCAGAAGGCTTTATAAATCTTTGGGGACTTCCTACTAAAGTTTTAGCTCTGTTTAGAGAAAAAACAAGTAAGTTTTCTTAAACTAGAAAATCCCACTAGATATTTATATAAAGACAACAGCTTTTAGCTAAGGACTGTTGTCTTTATATTTGGATACAAAAAATGGTAAAATAGTATCTCTAATTACACTGTTATATCGTTTAAGAGGTTTTATGATTGAAAAACTTATAAAGAAAAACAGTATATACAAGGGACGCGTTTTAGAATTTTGGTGTGATGATGTTACCTTGCCGAATGGTGCAACTGCAAAAAGAGAATATGTGGTCCATCCAGGTGCTTGTGCTGTTTTGCCGTTTGTTGATGATTCTAATATCGTTTTAGTTAAGCAATTTAGGTATGTTATAAATCAAATAACTTACGAAATTCCTGCAGGGAAAATAGATGTTGAAGAAACTCCGTTAAAGTGTGCGGTAAGAGAATTAAAAGAGGAAACAGGATATCAAGCTAAGAAGTTAGATAAAATGATGTCTTTGTATCCTTCTTCAGCTTTTTCTACGGAACTTTTGCATATTTTTGTAGCTTTTGATTTACAAAAAGGTATGAATAAACCAGATGAGGATGAGTTTGTTACAACAGAAATTATAAATTTTAATGATGCATTAAAAATGGTTAAAAGCGGAAAAATCACTGATAGTAAGACAATCATAGCAATTTTAAATTTTTCAATTGATTATTAAAATGGGTTTTTAGAATAGACAGCCCAAATATACAGAGGACTTTATGAAAAGAAGTATGTATTGTGGCAAGGTGACAGAAAGTAGTATAGGTCAAGAAGTTACAGTGTGTGGTTGGGTTCATTCCAGGAGAGATCATGGAGGAGTGGTTTTTATTGATTTAAGAGATAGAGAAGGTATTTTGCAGATTGTTTTTCAATCAGAAAATGCTTCTGTGTTTACAATTGCAGAAAGCCTTAGAAGCGAATATGTGATATGTGTTAAAGGTAATGTAAGAAAAAGACCTGAAGGTACAAATAATCTTAATATGTTCACAGGAAATGTAGAGCTTATAGTTTCTCAAATAGAAGTTTTAAATACGTCTGCTGCGTTACCTTTTGAAATTTCAGATTATGTGGAAACTTCTGAAGAGTTGAGGTTAAAGTATAGGTATTTAGATTTACGTCGTACAAACTTTCAAAAAAACTTTATAATGCGCCATAAACTTTCTAATGAGGTAAGAAATTTTTTAAATGAGGAAGGGTTTTTAGATATAGAAACTCCTTTTTTAACAAAATCTACCCCTGAGGGAGCAAGAGACTTTTTAGTGCCTTCAAGACTTTATCATGGCAGTTTTTTTGCTCTTCCCCAGTCTCCTCAGATTTTTAAACAAATTTTGATGGTCTCTGGTTTTGATAAATATTATCAACTTGCAAGATGTTTTAGAGATGAGGACTTAAGAGCTGATAGGCAATTAGAATTTACTCAAATTGATATTGAAATGTCTTTTGTCCAAGAAGAAGATGTTATGAGTCTTGTAGAGAGAATGCTTGAAAGAGTATGTAAGTCTGTTTTAAATATAGAAATAAAAACTCCGTTTGAAAAAATATCTTATCAAGATGCAATGCTTCGTTATGGTTCTGACAAACCAGATACAAGGTTTGATATGGAAATTAAAGATTTTGCACACGAACTTAAAAATTGTAATTTTAGTGTATTTGCTTCTGCTATCAATAAAGGTGGTATTGTAAGAGGCTTGTGCATACCAAAAGGAGCAAGTTTTTCTAGATCAGAAATTGATGCTCTTGCAAAATTTGTTGGTGAGTATGGAGCCAAAGGGCTTGCTTGGATGAAAGTTACTAGTTCAGGAGCAGAATCAAATATAGTAAAATACTTCAAAGAGGAAGAAGTAAAAGTAACTATTTCAAAACTTAATGCAAATGTCGGGGATTTAATTGTTTTCTTAGCAGATGAAGAAAAAATTGTTGTTCAGGGACTTGGCGCTTTGAGACTTAAGTTGGGTAAAGAACTAGGACTTATAGATAAAAGCAAATTTAATTTTTTGTGGGTCATAGATTTTCCTCTTATGGAATGGAATATGGAAGAACAAAGATGGCAGGCTCTCCATCATCCATTTACATCTCCTAAAAATCCAGACTCTATTAATAAAGAAAATGTTGGTTTACAAAAGGCAAAAGCCTATGATGTTATTTTAAATGGTGTAGAGCTTGGCGGCGGTTCTATAAGAATACATAAAAGTAATGTACAAAAGAAAATTTTTGATATTTTAAATATTTCTGATGAGGCAGCAAACGAAAAATTTGGGTTTTTGTTAGATGCTCTTAGTTATGGTGCTCCTCCTCATGGAGGCGTGGCCCTGGGTTTTGATAGAATGTGTGCGTTGTTTGGTGGAGAGGAGTCTATAAGAGAGGTGATAGCTTTCCCTAAAACTCAAAAAACTCTAGATCCTTTATCTAATGCGCCTTCTCAAGTAAGTGATAAACAACTTAAAGAGCTTGGCCTTAAAGTTGTTGTTAAGCAAGCAAAGAATTAAATTTTATTTTTGAATTTGAAATTGATTTGTATCAAGCTCTTATTTAGTTTTAGAATTTTTAAGAGGGTATATGAGCCACTTATTTGAAAAATTAAAAATTCAGACAAGATTTCTTCTTTTACGTCTTGCCAGGGAACTTAAAAAGAGTTCTCATTCACTGCCTGTTATAAGAGAATCTAAAAGTTTATTTGCAAAAGAGATTAAAATACCTGTTTTTGTTTCTTCTGTGTGTACAGTAGCTTTAATTTACTTAATGCTCTTTATAGTTTTTGGTATTACTTGGAGATCTATGATTGCTACTGCAATTTTTGTTGCAGTAAATGTAATCTTGTTTGTTGTTCAGATCAAAAACAAAGAAAGGGCTATAATAAGAGACAATGATGCTGTAGTTCTAATGAGTTTTCTTTTTATTATTGCAGTTTTGATTTGCCAACTTGTAAAAGAATATTCTTCGCCTTTTGTTACTCCAGTAGCTGCATTTTCTCTTATGGGTGCAATATTGTTGTCACAAAGGATAGGGGTATTATATGCTGTAAGCTTAAGTTTAGTGGTAGCTTTTTTAAATGATGTTAGATTTGATATTTTTCTTGTAATACTTTGCAGTGCCATTGCTGTTATTACAAATATTTCAAGTATTCGCAAAAGGTCTGATTTTATAAATGTTGGTATAAAAGTATCAGTTGTAAATGTTTTAATAATAACGATGTTTTATTTATTTGATACTTATGGAATATCTCAATTTGAATATAATCTTATTTATGGTATTTTAAATGGTTCTATAGTTACAGTATTGCTTTTAGTGTTAATGCCTTTATTTGAAAAACTCTTTTCTAGGACTACAAATATAAAACTGATAGAACTTTCAGATTTTAGCAACCCTTTACTTAAACGTCTTATGTTGGAAGCACATGGTACTTATCACCACTCTATAATAACAGCAGATATTGCGGAACGTGCAGCAAATGTTGTAAATGAAAACGTTTTACTTGCAAGAGTTGGTGCTTATTATCATGATATAGGTAAACTTAATAATCCTCAATATTTTATAGAAAATCAAACGTTAGGCCATAACCCTCATGAGGCTTTAACTCCAGAAATGTCAAAGTTAATTTTAATTTCTCATGTAAAAGATGGAGCGTTTCTTGCAAGGAAATCTAATATAGACAATGAAATTATCAGTATTATCCAGCAACATCATGGCACAACATCCATGTATTCTTTTTATCATCGAGCTTTAGAAGAAAATACAAATGTAAATATTGAGAATTTTCGTTATCAGGGACCAAAACCTCAAACTAAAGTTGCTGCTATAGTTATGATGGCAGACTCTTGTGAAGCTGCTTGTCGTAGTATTGAAGAACCCACAGCGGCAAGAATTAAAGATATGGTAGAAAAAATTATTAATAACAAATTTATTGATGGGCAATTTTCTGAGTGCCCCATCACTTTAAAAGATTTAGAGTTAATTAAAAACAGTATAATTTCAACGGTGACGGGAATTTATCATGCAAGGATTGAATATAAATAGCAATTTTGTTAATTTTATTAATTTCCCGAAAGAATATGTAGATATGTTAAAACAAGCTGCAATTTTAACATTAAAGTCAGAAAAAGTAAGGAAATATCAGATAAATTTTATAATGATAAGTGATAAAGAAATAAAAAGTCTTAATACTAAATACAGAAAAACAAAACGTATAACAGATGTGATATCTTTTCTAGTAATTCCGGAAAAGCTTGTAGGCGATATTTATATTTCTGATAACAGGACTAAAAAACAAGCAAAAAGGTATAACAATACTTGGCAAGAAGAACTAGGTTATCTTGCCATACATGGGATCCTTCATCTTTGTGGTTACATTGATTATGATCTTGAGAACAAAATAAAAATGTTTTCTAAACAGGATAAAATATTTAAATGTTTGTTTTCTCATGGATAATTATTTTAGTAGTTCTTTTGTTTTTGTCTGCTTGTATTTCCGCAGCAGAAATTGGGATTACAAGTTTGTCAAAATATAGACTGAAAAAACTTATAGTACAATTTCCAAAACTATCGAAGTCTCTATTTTCTTGGCTTAAACAACCGCATTACCTTCTTACAATTATTTTAACAATTAATGTTGTAGTGGACATGCTTACAAGTTTTTTTTCTACTGATTTATTAATACATGTTTTTTATATGGTTAACAGAAATATTGTTGAAATATTTTCTTGGATTGTTACATCTTTTGTGATTTTAGTTTTTGGTGAAATAGTTCCTAAAATTTATGCAAGATTTAATTCTGAAAAGGTTACGTTAAAAGCAGTTCCGATTCTTTCAAAATTAGAAAGTTTACTAAAACCTTTTATATATCCAATTATAAAGATTACAGAATTTTTAGTACCAAAAACATCAGACAAAAACTATTCTTATGCTCTTAGTGATGAGGAAGTAGAAAATATCCTTTCTGAAGGTACCCAAACTGGAGAGTTGGACAAAGAAACTAGTAGTATGCTTAAACGTACATTAAAGTTTGAAGATTTAAATGTAGAAAAAATCATGGTTCCATTTAGTAGTATAGAGTCTGTAGATTTATCTTTAGATGAAAATGAATTTTTAGATAAAGCCATTGAAACTTCTAGAAGTAGAATACCAGTTTATATCAAATCAAAAGATAACATAATCGGATATGTGCATATAAAAGACATTTTAGTTTTATGGGAAGAGAGTAAGGGGCGTTTTATACGTTCTCTTGTTAAAGAACCTTACTATGTAGGGCAAAACCAAAAAATAAATGAGCTGCTAAAACAGTTTCAAAGCGGGAAAACTCATATAGCTTTTGTAAAGGACAATAACAATAATATAATTGGAATGGTTACTTTAGAAGACGTTTTAGAAGAAGTTGTAGGAGAAATTCTTGATGAATACGAGCTTAAACAATGATATTACTAATAACAGTTAAAATTATTTTATTTGTTATTCTTCTTTGCGTCCTAGGTTTTTTAATGGAGCAGAAACTGCTATTACAAGCATATCTAGTACTTCTTTACGTAATATTAAAGAAAAGGAGAAAAAATGTTTTAATAGGATAGTTTCTTGGGAAACAAATACTCAAGAAATTATGACAGCTATGATTATTGGCATGAATTTAGCTCTTGTTGGTATGGGTGTTGTTTTGTCTTCTATTGAAGAAGATATTATACGCTATTATAATATTGAATCTAAAATTTTAACTGTCTATTTTCCTATTATTTCAATTGTTTTGGCATTATTTTTAGGGAATATTTTGCCAAAAACTATTGCAAGATATAATTCAAAAAAAATAGGACTGTCTGTGCTTCCGGCAATAATAAAATTTTCGTATATTTTTAAAATTGTTATAAGCTTTTTGCTTGGTATCTCAAATAAGATTGTAAAAGTGCTTATTAAGGGCGGAGAAAGCCAACACATTAAAGCATATGAGATAGACTTTTTACTTTCAAATGAAAATACTTCTCCATTGCCGGAAGATTTTAGAGAAATTGTTAGCAATATAATGGATTTCTCAGAAAATAAAATTTCTCAGGTTATGATGCCTATTTCTGAAGTTTTTGCAATAGATATGGAATTGTCAAAAGAAGAAATAATAAGACGTGTTATAGAAAATAGATATTCTAGAGTTCCCGTTTATAAAGGAAATATAAATAATATTATAGGTGTAATATATGCTAAGGATCTTGCTGTTGTGTGGAGAAATTCTAAAATTATAGTACTTGAAGATTTAATAAGGCCGGCATGTTTTGTTCCTGAAAATGCAAAAATAGGGAGGATATTAAAAGAATTTAAAACTGGTTATCATCATATTGCAATAGTTGTTGATGAGTTTGGATCTACTGTAGGTATAGCTTCAATAGAGGATTTGGTAGAAGAAATTGTTGGAGAAGTTTGGGATGAGTATGATATAAGAGAAAAAACTATTTTAAAAATAGCGCATAATAAATATATGATACAAGCCTATGAGTCCATATCTGTTTTAAATGATGAATTGAAAATGAATATTCCAGAAGGAGACTATACAACAGTTAATGGATGGGTCTTGGATTTATTTGGTGAAATTCCACAAATAGGTGAGAAAATAGATTGGAATGATTATAAAATAGAAATCAAATATGCAGATTTAAAAAAGGTAAATAGAATAGTATTACAAAAATGTACTACACGATAAAAGGGATGGTACTTAATTCTAAAGTGCATGGAGAGCAAGACAAACTTGTTACAATTTATTCTTACGAGTGGGGAAAATTCCAAGCTGTTGTTCCTAGCGCTAAAAAGATTACAGCAAAACTTTCTAGCGCGACTGAACTCTTAACAGAAAGTGAATTTATGGTTTTTAACAATGGATTCTGTTCTAAAGTTGTAGGTGCAAGGATTCTAGAAAACAATTCTAAAATTAAAAATGATTTTAAAAGAAATTTATATGCTCTATACGCTGCGGAAATTTGTGATAAATTGATTCCATATAATATTGAAAATACAGATAAATATAATTTGATTATAAGACTTTGGAAAGTGCTTTCTGAGTGCAAGCATCAAAAAAGAGTACTAATAGCATTTATTTTGCGTTTTTTAAAAATTTCAGGTTATTCTTTTTTTGATTATATAAAAAATGCTAATGTTTTAATTGATAAAAATATTATCAAATCTATAAAAAAACTATCAAATTGTTCAGGTAGTGATATTGATATATTAAAATCAGTAGAAGATGATAAAGTATGGAATTACGTGGAATCTTATTTAACAAACTATATACGTCGTCCTTCTTTAAGTATTTTTTTACAAAAAGTTGAGGATACAAACAAGACATTATTTTGACAAATCAAATAATAAATCGTAGTATTAGCGATATAGTGATCTGTATAAAACCTTAAAGCATATCCTTACTGCACATTTTGGACACTGCTAAGTTAAAAGCTTGTGTTTATCACTGTTTTTGCCTAGCATTGTCAAAAATTCACAGCATTTATATGTATTAAGTTTTTGGCAAGACCAATATATAGTTATTAGATTTATTTATATTAGTGGAGAAAAAATGAATATAAGGCCGGCAAAAGTTACAGATGTTAAAGAAATGCATGATTTGGTAGAACATTATGCAAATAATAAAGAAATGTTGCATAGATCATTGAATGCTATGTACGAAAATATTCAAGGATTTGTGGTTTTAGAGCATGAAAATAAAATTATAGGGTGTGGCGCCTTACATGTTTCTTGGGTAGATTTAGCAGAAATTAAAGCTTTAGCCATTGCAGAAGACTTTAAAGGCAAAGGTTTTGGTAGGAAAATAGTTGAGAGATTACACGAGAATGCAAAATACTTAGGTATAGAAAAAGTTTTTACATTAACTTTTAAACCTAAATTTTTTGAAAAGTTAGGGTATTCTGTAATTCCAAAAGAAACGTTACCTCATAAAATTTGGAGTGAATGTGTAAATTGCTATCTATTCCCAGATTGTGGAGAAGTTCCTCTTCTTATATCTATGAACTAGTGAGTCTTTAGAGTAGTTAGCTACAATTAATTAGAAACGTTGCCATATTACTACCTGACTTGACCGCTTTAACGAAAAAAAGGGAAAATCACTCATAAAAAGGTGGATTGTGTGAACCCAAAAGGTCAAGTCAGGTTCTAACTATTGATTATGAAAGTTCATCTATCAACTGTATAAAACAAATTAATGTCTTGGATTGATTACTTGAAGAATGAAAAAAATTTAAAGTGGTCGTTCATTATAAAATTCTTTTTCTTAAATCTGCCCAACGACAGAAAGTTAAAAATTTGAGGAACAATATAAATAAAATTGAATTTTGCATCCCCCAAACTAAACTCAAAAAGCTTCCACATAATATGGAAGCAGTAAATGCTCCAAGTGATGCTGACAGGAACATTTTTTTTATGTTTTCTAGTTTACTAGTGTAAATTTTAGATGTTTCTGTAAGAAGTAAAAGTTCAGTCCCTAATGCAAGACCTGACAAAAATAAGAGACTATATAACGAACCTGAACTTACTTTATTTATTTTCAAAATTATAAATAATGCAGATGCCATAATTAAAAATATAATTTCTGTAAAAAGTATTTTCCTCTTTGCTAGCATAGATTTTAGTGTATTTTTTGCTAAAAATGTGCCGACAGCAATGCCTAACATAAATAATGATAAAAATATCCCAGCTAATTTATAAATTTGTCCGTTATAACTTTGCAAGATAAAAATAATAATAAAATTAAGCCAACAAGATGTTGATGTGCAAATAAAGGATGAAGTTTTATATAAAAATTTTTGAAAAAATATAATTATTACGCCAAAAATGATAAAATAGGAGTACTGTGATATTTTATCTAAAGCAATACTTAAATATGGAGAAAATTTAGCTTGGTCATATAATACAGAAAAAACTATAGCGTGTGGTGTCCATATTGTGTTTGTAAGGTTTCTAGGGTTTAGATGTTTTAGTTCAGATATTAGCCATTTTGTTTTTTCTGTATCCATCCTTTCATCAATATGATGTTTTGTAAGTACTAATGTTTTTCCTCGTATTTTTTTTAGATGTCTTTTTATAAACATTCTATAGGGTATTTTAGTTTGCGAGGCTATTATAATATTTTTTATACCTGGTATAACCTCTATATATTTAAAGTTTTCTTTTAACGCTCCTATTACAGATTGATTTAGTTCTGTTGTTATATAGGAATTAAATACCATCTTTCCTGGCAGTTGTAGTGCTATAAACCCATCATTTTTTAAAGAATGCTTAACAATTTCAAAAAAATCTTTAGAATAGAAACTATTTACATATAAATTTGTTGGAGTTTCAAGTGCAATAAATATTAGATCATACTTATTCTTATTATATGTAATAAATTTTTTTGTGTTTTCATTATATATATGTAATCTTTTATCATTTAGCATAGTATTTAGACTGCTGATATTTTTAATGTTTTCAATAATTTTGTTATTGTTTGCTATATAGTCAACATTATCAATATTATGTTTGAGAATAATTGGAAGATATAAAATCTTACCAATTAATAAAATATCTTTAGGGTCTTGATGATGTAGCATTGGGATATGTCCAAAATCTTCTAATTCTATTATGTTATTGTCTGGTACAGAAAACAATAAAGAATTATTAAATAGAAAATAATATTCATTGTTTTTTTGCGTTATAGCAATTTGCCCATATGATGTGTAATGATAGCTTTCAATTTTAGTGCTTGCAAAGTTTTTATGTAAGATATAATTATCAAATTTTTCAGACCAATTAGATAAAAATATAGCAAACAATAAACATATTAATAGTAGTTCGCCCCATATTGTTGTGTTTCTATTAGATAGACAAAACATAACTATAATCAAGGAAATAAAAACTATTATAAGTATTTTTATTCCAATAAATGTATAAAATAAATAAGAATACAATAAACTAGCAATTATAAAACCAAATATATAAATAAAAAGATACTGTAAGTAATTTTTATTTCTTATTGGGAATTCTATATTTTGTAACTTATTAGTGTGAATAACTTTATTATCCCCACCAAGTTTTATGTTAGCTACTGTTTGACTTGATGGGTATAAATTGATTAATGTAAATAAAAAAGTACTTTGCAGAAAGCCAATTGGAAACAATATAAAAAATATAGATATAAAAGTATACTTTAAAGGTATTTGGGATCCCAAAGGTATGTTAAAAATAAATCTAATGTTCTGCAGAATAATAAAAGATATTAAAGAAAAAAGTATAAGAAAAAAAGTGTTTAGAAAAGCATATTTAATATTATTTCTGGACAATTTTAAGTAAGGTAATATGTAAATTCCTAAAGTAAAAGAGAAAATTATACTAGATACAAAAATACCTATAACAAAGTCTATTCCATTAAATATAAATAAAATCTCTCTAAAAAATAACAACTGTACTAGAGTGATTGAAAAACTAACTAATAATATCAAAAATGTTTGCATACTTTACCAAAGGAAAGTTTGATATAGATCATCTCTAAATCCCTACCCATAAAGCTTGTAAATGCTGTGAATTTTTTAGCAAAGCAAGGCAAACATGATAATCAATTTTTAACGAAATGACACCTAAAAATGCGTTGTGAGCATCTGCATTAAGGCATACATATTAATGACTTGAACACATGGCGGCGGTAGGGATTGAACCTACGGCCAAAGGCTTATGAATCCTCTGCTCTACCGCTGAGCTACGCCGCCAACAATTTAAAATAATATATACTAGCTATGGCAACTTGATTATAAGCTATATAAACAATCTACAATTTTTATGATTAAACAAAAATTTTTTTATCAAGTCAAAACTCTGAATTATCGTTAGGTTGCAACCTATACCTAAATTGGAAATTACTGTTTTCAAATTAGTAAAAGAAGGAGTAGTATCTTTATTATTTCTTGTCATTTTTGTTGTCAAGTATATAAAGGCCAAGAGCGACTTATACCCCTCTTCGCCTTTACATTATACTCTTAATGTCCAACTATATATTTGATATTTTTCATGGTGTGTTTCCTAGCTTAAGTATTAACTTCTAAATTTTA
>JAISYS010000030.1 GCA_031269735.1 Candidatus Endomicrobiellum cubanum
ACAGGCGTGCCTATGGCTAGCCTTCAGGAAGCGATTAAGCTTGGTGTATCAAAAATTAATGTTGATACTGATGGGAGACTTGCTATTACAGCTACAATAAGAAAAGTATTTACGGAAACCCCTGAGAAGTTTGATCCAAGAGATTATCTTGGACCTGCAAGAACAGCTCTTACAAATCTTATAATTTCAAAAATGAAAGATTTTGGGACTGCAGAACATGCAAAAGATTATACTCCTAAGACTCTTGAAGATATGAAAAGAGAATATACTTTTAAGTAATTTTAGTTTTGTGATTGTATCGATAAGAACGTAAGAAATATCTTTCAAGTTTGATTTTGAAAAATCTGTTATTTTTTTATTGTAAAACAATTACTTGGTTAAAAAATAAAATAAACGAGGTTGTAAAATGACTCTTTACAATGTGAAAAAAGTACAAATAGCTTCACTTCTTAGAGTATTACCTGTTGTTTTTTCAATTTTAGGTGTCCTTGTAGGTTTTATTATGTTTTTCTTTTCCCCAACTGATTTAGCTGCAGGACTTGGTTTTGGGGCAAAGCTGTTATCGTGGGTTATATTTGTAGTGCTTTATACTATTATAATGACAATGGGAACGCTTGTTGTGTCATGGATTTATAATTTTATAGCTTCGAAATTTAATAGTAGTGTTATAATATCTCTTGAGTCTAAAGATAAATAATGAATTTCAGACCAATGTTGGTTTTATCGAGACAGATTTATTGTCTAAGTATAGCCTAAGTTTTATAAAACTAATTTGAGAATTAAGATTAATTTCTCTTTTTTGCTTATTTTTTGTGGTTTTGTGGAGTTTTTCTTTCCAATTTTTGATTCAATATTTGATATTTTTGATTTCAAGTATTGTTTGTGTATCTTTCTTTTTTCGACGGTGAAGTTTTTTTTGTAGTTGAAGAAAGATATATATATATAAGTATTTGTATTCTATAGCAACCATAAGCAGGAAAATTGTATTTACATTTTAAAATAATGATTTTTTAAGTGTTTTATATGAATTTAGAAATCAATTTGTTGCTTAAGGTTTGTTTATTTAGATTTAGTAATTGATGGAAAAAAGAGTTTAAAAGGGATATAGATTAGTGATTTTTAAATATATAGTTGAAAGATTGAATACAATAAAAGATTTTCTGCAGTAGGCTTAAGTATTTTATAAACAAATATTTTGGGTTTAGCAAACTTAAAACCAGAAAAGTTAAAGTGAAGGAACTTCATATATATATATATATATATACATATATATATATATATGAAGTTGTTGAGCGAGAGAGTCGTAATTCTAAATTTGTTGTGAGTTTGAAAAAAGTCCAATTGAAACTAAAAAATATATGTATAGCATGTTGTGTGGTGCAACAAGCGATGTTTATTTATGTAAAGCAAAAGATGTTTTCCGAGAAAGTTTTTAAGGATTATAATAATTAATGTAGAAGATTAAAGGTTGATATATAACAAGTATGAAAACGTGAAAAAAGAACTTGTTAGTACTACTTTAGCTTTTATGTTTGGTGGCAAGCGGATATTCCGAAAATATTTTATTTGTAGAAGATGTTTATTATTCAGATGCCAAGTGAATCACGATAGGAAATTTGAATGAAATAATAACTCAAACTCCGAATTTGAAACCGAATAAGGCAATGAAAAGTTTGCGAAATAACAATATGCAATTGAGATATATAAATGTGGATTGGAACGCAGTAAAAAATGTGAATGTAGAGCAAACACAAAATAGCCAGAAGATTATTTTGTCAAATTTGGGTTTTGATGAAAGAATAGCTGGTGCAATATACCGTTAATGACAAAATGGGATAAACTATTATTAATTTTTACATAAGAGAAATGATTTAACTTTTCTTTTGGTTTTGTGTTTGATACTATCATAGAAAATCTAAGATGTACTTTAAATTATGATGAAAAATCTTAAAATAGTGTTTTATTTTAATGTAGATTTATCAGCTAGAATTAATTTATGATAAAATGACAGATGTGCTTTGCAAAAAATATAGTTTATTTTTGTAGCTATTGAGAAAGAACATAAAAAAATGGATTAAAATAATAAGCAAACTGAGGTATATAATTTAAGTATAAAAAGAAACAAAGACAAGAAGTTGATATAACTTTCAGCGCTGTAGCTGTTGCAGTTGTTTTGATAGCAAATGCTACAAAAAAAACAAAACTTTTTCAGTATTGATTTTTAGTGATAAAAGTAATTGAATAATAAAACAAAAAAAAGTAGCATCTTTGTTAAAAGGCAATATAGTTTGTGTTTATATTTTACTTAGCGATAAGAAACTGTTGATTTTATAAAAATAATTAAAAAATGTTACAGTATTTAGAGATATTATTTTTAGTGATGCGATGTAAGAGTTATAAAAAATGCGGATAACACAAAATAAATTTTAAATAGCAAAGCAGCGCAAATAAAGATGAATGGTTTGTTTTTTTGGTGCTTCTTATGTAAACTTGCTGTAAAGTCGGTTAACGAAGCATAATGTGTTGTGCAATACACATGATGTGATATTGATTGAGATTAAAAACTGCGAAATGTGTTCAATAAACAGATAAAATAACAACGCAACTTATACTCCTAAATATATTTTAACAATTCCTTTTATATATGGTTCCATTAGTGGCATTGTAATGTGTTGCTTCCATATCAAATAGATTTATTGCAAGTGACACACTGAGACATCTTCTTTATTCCTTTAATTATTTTAGAATGTGCTTCTATTGTGCTGAAAAGTAGTGTATAGTGCAATTGTTGGTTGGATAAGAATAATATAATTATTAAAAGAGATATAAAATATTGAATTTTCAGAATTTTAACATAATAATGACGCGAAACAGTATTATGAAATATTAAAATTGTTGAATTTATTTTGCCATAACTTGGGTTGAATTATCAACAAATTGTATTTGCGAAAACATCACTACTGACGTAAGAGACAAAACCAAATACATTTTTATATTGGAGTCTTATATAAAAATAGTACCTTGCTTATAAAATTTTTACTTTTAATTGTTTTATACTAAGTTTATATAGTGTTCTTTAAATTAAAATATAAACATAAAGCTTAATTTTTATTAGTTAAAGAAATAGAATTAAGAAAAAAATAGTAGTTTTTTCTTCTAAATTTAGCCTGAAAAAATACCTCTATTTTTTGTAATAGTTTTTTATAATTTTGTATAATTGTGCCGTTATGTTTAGACTGATAAGATGAAAATGTCCAAACTGTTTTTTCTAAAAAACTCCGATTGTGATATAAGGTTGTAAGTTATATTTATCTTAGATTAGATGCTGTTATTCTGTACAAATTTGACAACGAATTTTGGAAAAATAAATTTTATTATGGTAGCTCGTTTTTCGTATCATATAAGTAGATTTGTGATTGACATAGAAGTTCATCATGGTGTGATAATAGTAGGAAGGGTTTCTATTTTGCTTATGGAATGAATGTTATAACAATAGATAAGATTACAGAAATAGCAATAGTGTTTTTTTCTAATAGTGCGGCTTTTGAGAAAAGAGATGAGAAGGCATTTTACTATTGGTGATTATGATTGTGTTGTGTGTCTGCAAAATGCTGTTGCTGTTGGGGGTTTCTGTTTAGAATAAAAACTTCCGGTGGAAATGATATATTTACGAAGCAAATGAAATTGATCATGCAAGACTGTTATACCTAATTATCTGAAGCTACGAAATTTGTTTTAGAAGGATAAAAATGTTGAAAGAAAAAATGCGAGCAGATAAGATTATAGAATTCTTGTATTACGGTTCTATTAAAACAGAGGAGAAAAACCTATGAATCTTTCTAAATTTACAATTAAGTCCCAAGAGGCGCTGGCGGATGCACAAAATATAGC
>JAISYS010000031.1 GCA_031269735.1 Candidatus Endomicrobiellum cubanum
GTCTATTTTTTGAAGTTGTGATACAAGATTGTCAATATCTAGTTTTTCTCCTGACTTGAGCATTAGGGTTCCCCCATTCCTCCTTTTTTATGAATAAATTTCACCTTTTTTTCCTTAAAGCGGTCAAGTCAGGAGAAATAGAGGAAAATATGGGAATGTATACAGACAAGAGGCGGAAGGATCCGCTTACAAAAGTATAGTAAATCCGAGGTTTTTTTGTAAGAGTTAGTTTAGAAATTGCTAGAGAAGAATACGAAATAGTTTTTGAATAAAATTTTAAAAACCTTCTATTTCTATATCCAATTCTTGTTTACTTGTATCGGATGAACTTATACTAAAATATTGAGTAGGAGCAGTCCCTTTTTTAAATGCTTCAATAAATGCTCCCTCTGTTTTACTTAAAGCCAAAAGCCCGGTCGAAGGATCAATCAAAGCCCAATCAATTCCTGCTGGTTCAATGAAGTCCAGAATAGGTTTGTCCTGTAATGCGCCTTTCATAAATTCTGTCCATATAGGGCATGCTAGTACCCCTCCTGTAACTCTATCTCCTAGGGTTATTGAACGGTCATCATAGCCTACCCACACACCTGCCACAAGTTGAGGAGTATACCCTATAAACCACGCGTCGCTAGGGCCATTTGTTGTGCCAGTTTTGCCTGCGCAGGGCCTTTCTAACATTTTTGCTTGCCAACCACTACCTTTTTCTATTACCGCTTTAAGCATATTAGTTAAAACAAAACACGTTTGTGAAGAAAGAACCTCTTTCTGTTGAGGAATATTTTCTTCTAGAATTTTTCCGTCTTTATCTATAATTTTTACTATAACATATGGTGTAGCTTTTATTCCACCTGAAGAAAAAACTGCAAAAGCGCTTACCATTTCTTGTAATGTTACATCGCTTGAACCTAAAGCCAGCGAAAGAGAGTTTGATAATGGTGTTGTTATATCTAAATTTCTTGCTGACTGTATAACTTTTATAGGGGTTACTTTCATTATAAGTTCTACTGCGCAAGTGTTGATAGATAAGGCAAGTGCTGTTCTTAATGTAACTTTACCTCTGTATTTTTTACCATAGTTCGTAGGGGCCCAAACCTTATTTGTATCTATTAAATCGTCTTCACTTACTGTTTCGGCAACTGTTTCAAGAGCAGTTATGTCTCTTGAAACTAAATCCCAAGAATTATTTTTATAAATAAAAACTAGAGGGGCGTCTTCAAGCATTGTTGCTGGTGTAAAGCCTGCTTCTATTGCTGAAAGATATACAAAAGGTTTAAATGCAGAACCAGCTTGTCTTTTTGCTTGAGTTGCTCTATTAAATTGAGATTCTTTAAAATTGCGTCCGCCGACCATAGCTCTTATTGCACCATTTTTAGGATCAAGTGCTATTAAAGCACCCTGTATTTTTATTGGTTCTTTATTTTCTTTTTCAAAAATTTTAATTCTTTCTTCGTCAAATTTGACTAAAGATTGTTCAACAGCTTTTTCTGCAGAAATTTGCGCTTGCATATCAAGAGTTGTGTATATAGAAATTCCTGAATTAAGTAAAATATCTGTTCCGTACTTTGGTTCTAGCATTATTCTTAAAAACTCCATAAAATAATGGCCTTTTTCTTCTTTTGTATTTATGATTTCTTTAGTTGGAAGAGGTTCTTTTGAAGCTTTTTCTTTGTCGTTTTTACTAATATATCCTAACTCATACATTCTAGCAAGCACAAGATTTCTTCTTGTTAAAGAGACTTGTGCATTTTTAAATGGATTATAGTAGTTTGGGGATTTTGGAATAGCTGCAAGCATAGCGCATTCTGCAAGGTTTAGTTCTTTTATATTTTTATTAAAATATCTTTCTGCAGCAGCTTCTACTCCATGTGATCCACTACCAAAATATATTTGGTTGATATAAAATTGTAGTATTTCTTTTTTAGAATAATTTTTTTCAAGTTGTATTGTTAAAAGTGCTTCTTTTATTTTTCTTATTAAAGTTTTATCTCTAGTTAAAAATATAGTTTTTGCAAGTTGTTGAGTAATAGTAGAGCCACCCTCTGCAATTTTGCCTTTTAATAAGATTTTACAAAATGCTCTAAAAGTACTTTTTACAGAAATTCCCCAGTGCTTAAAAAAGTCATTATCTTCTATAGCTATAAAAGCATTTTGTAAATTTAAAGGTATATCACTTATTGGTACTAGGACTCTTCTTTCTGTAAATAATTCTGCTATTAAATTGTTGTCTTTATCGTACACTTTTGTAGATAAGTTTGGGGTATAATTATCAAGCTGTTGTATTGATGGAAGATTATCTATAAAATTTGTAGTTATTTTGCTTAAAACTAATATAAATAATGCAACTAAAATTACAATTATAAAAAATTTTGAATAAGAAGGTGTTAGAGTCTTACTTTGTCTCATATCTAAAGTATTATATAGCTTTTTGCTTTTAGGTGTCAAATTTAGTAAAATCCGCTTGTCAACGGGGGTTTTTAGACAGATACAATAGTCTTGTGTTTTTTCAGGAGGGCTTAAAATGCAAGCTGTTATTATGGCAGGTGGCTTTGGCACAAGATTAAGACCTATCACGTGTAGTTTGCCCAAACCCATGGCTCCAGTAGCAAATAAACCCGTGCTTCATCATATAATTAATCTTTTAAAAAAGCATGGATTTTCAGAATTGACCATGATGCTGTATTATCAAACAGAAATTATTACAGATTATTTTGAGGACGGGAAAAATTTTGGAATAAGCATAAAGTATATAAGACCAGAATCTGATCTTGGAACAGCGGGGAGTGTTAGATTTGCTAGTCAAAGTATAAAAGATACTTTTTTAGTGATATCAGGTGATGTTTTAACGGATTTTGATTTAAAAAAAGCTGTAGATTTTCATAAAAGTAAAAAAGCTCTTGCAACGATGGTTCTTACAAGAGTGAGCAATCCTTTACAGTTTGGAGTAGTCATAACTGCTAAAGATGGTAAGATTGAAAGGTTTTTAGAGAAACCTTCGTGGGGGGAAGTTTTTTCAGATACAATAAACACTGGGATTTATATTTTAGAACCAGAAGTATTTGATTATGTTCCAAAAGACATATCTTTTGATTTTTCTAAAGACTTGTTTCCAATGCTTTTGAAAGAAAATAAGACTCTTTACGGTTATATTGCAGATGGTTATTGGAAAGATATAGGCAATCACGATGAATATAGGTTTGTTCATTATGATATATTAGATGGTAAAGTAAAAATTGATATAAGTGGTAAAAAAATAAAAGTGGCGCAAAAAGAAATAGTAGTTGGAAAAAATGTATCCTTAGGTAAAAATATTAAAGTAGAGGGACAAGTAATTTTAGGAGATAATGTCAGTATTGCAGATGATACATTTTTGTCTCGTTCTGTTATAGGTGATAATGTAAAAATTGGACAAGGCTCTGAGGTTTTAGGTTCTGTGTTGTGGACTGGAGTTACAGTTGGGCAAGAGTCGCGAATTAAAGAAAATGTTATAGGGACTTCTACGAGAATAGGAGATAGAGCTGTAGTCCAAGTCGGAACTATAGTGTCAGATGAATGTGTAATAGGTGATGATGCTGTTGTTAGAACTAATTTAAGAATTTGGCCTCATAAAGTTATAGGCGCGGGCGCAATACTTTCAAGCAGTTTAGTTTGGGGTGAAAAATGGAATAAAGCTTTATTTAATGCTCATGGTATAAGTGGGTTAGGCAATATAGAAATTACTCCAGAATTTGCAGCAAAGATAGGGTCTGCATATGGGGCGTATATAGGGGAAGGCTCATATATTATTGTTTCAAGAGATGAACACCCTGCAGCTCTTATGATAGAAAGAGGTATTATTTCCGGTTTGCTTTCGGCAGGTATAGAAGTTGGTGATTTAAGAGGCTTACCTATACCTGTAGCAAGGTACGAAATTGGAAATGAAGGTGAAGCAGGTGGAATATATATACGTCAATCTCCTACTGATGGAAGATCTATAGATATAAAATTTTTTAATAATAAAGGCGCTGATATTTCAATAAGTCAGGAAAAAGCTATAGAACAATTATTTTTTCGGGAAGATTTTAAACGCGCAAATATGAATTCTATTGGAAAGATAACAGTCCCTGCAAGAGCTTTAGATTACTATAAAACAGGTTATTTAGATGCTATAAATGAGGAAGTTATAAAGAAATCTAAATATAAGATTGTTATAGATTATGCTCATTCTTCTTCATCTATAATATTCCCATCTATTTTAGGTGATTTAGATGTAAATGTTATTTCATTGAATGCATTTATTAGTTCTTCAAAAATTACTAAGTCTTATGAAGAGTTTACAAGTTCTTTAAGGCAGCTTTCAGATGTTATTGTTACATTAACGGCAAACGCTGGGTTTTTAATAGATTCTGGCTCTGAAAAAGTATTTTTAGTAGATGAAAAAGGCACTATTTTACGTGATGATGCTGCAATGATTGCGGTGTCTTATCTTGTTATGAAAATAAATAGGGGTAAAAATATTGCTATTGCAGTTCCTGTAAATGCAACGTCAATAGTAGATGATCTTGCTAAACAGTTTGGTGTTAAGGTTAAAAGAACTGCAACCAGTTCAAGAAATATAATGACTTATGAAAAAGATTCTGAAGTTGTTTTGATATGTGATAGTATGGGCGGCTTTATATTTCCAGAATTTCAAAATGCTTTTGATGCAATGTATGCTATAGGTAAAATAATGGAGATGATGTCTCAGGAAAATTTGTCTCTTAGTAGTATAAGCAAAGAGATTCCATATTTTGAAGTATTGCATAAAACAGTTCCATGTTCTTGGGATAAAAAAGGCAAAACAATGCGTAGGGCTTTAGAGGAAGTTAAAGATAAAAAGCATGAACTTATTGATGGTGTAAAAGTGTACGTCAATAATGGTTGGGTACTTTTTGTTCCAGACTCTGATGAAGCATTATTTCATATTTGGGCGGAAGCAAAAGATAAGACAACAACATTAGGACTGCTTGAAGTATATTCTGAAAAAATCAAGGAGTGGCAAATTTAAAAGAGAGGTAATAATAATGATAAAATTTGGGACTTCAGGCTGGAGAGGAATTATTGCTAAGGACTTTACTTACGATAATATTGCTATTGTTTCTCAGTCAATTGCAAATATTATTAACGAAAATCGTAAGGAACGTCTAGCTAGTGTTATTATAGGTTATGATACAAGATTTATGTCTGAAGACTTTGCTACAAGTTCAGCAGAAATTCTCGCTGGTAATGGTATTAAAGTATTATTTTGTAAAAGAGATACACCGACACCTGTAATAGCTTATGATATCGTAAATTCTAAACTTACAGGCGGTATAAATTTTACGGCAAGCCATAACCCTTATAAGTATAATGGATTAAAATATTCTCCTTCATGGGGTGGCCCAGCTTTACCAGAAACAACAGAAAAGATAGAAAAATATTGTGCTTCTTTAAAAAGTAAAGATATAAAATATATCTCTTTTGAAACAGGCATTAAGAATAAAATTATAGAAATTCATAACCCGAGTAATGGTTATATTAAGAAAATCAAGGAACTTGTTAATTTTAAAGCTTTAAAGAAATCTAAAATAAAAGTTGCTATTGATGTTTTGCACGGTACAGGCAATGGTTATTTAGATACTTTACTTGAAATGGCTGGAATTAAAAATATTACAATAAACAAAAATAGAGATGTGATGTTTAATAATGGAGCTCCAGAACCCTCAGAAAATAATTTGAAAGATTTAATTAATTTAGTAAAAAAAGAATCGTACAAATTGGGGTTTTCTACAGATGGAGATGCGGATAGATTTGCTATTATAGATTACAATGGAACTTTTATCACTCCAAACCAGGTTATATCAATTTTGTTGTATCATTTAAATAAAACAAGAGGATGGACAGGTATCGTAGCTAGAAGTGTTATGACTACTCATCTTATAGATAAAATCGGAGCAAAAATTGGAGCTAGCATAGAAGAAACTCCTGTTGGGTTTAAGTATATTGGTGATATTATGGTAAATAATCCTGATAAGTTTATAATAGGGGGAGAGGAGTCTGGCGGACTTACAATTAGGGGTCATATCCCAGAAAAAGATGGTATTTTAGCCTGTCTTTTAGTAGCAGAGGCTCTTGCAATGAGCAAGAAATCCGTGACAGAGCTTTTAAAAGATATAAAAAAGATTACTGGTGAAGTTATAACTTCAAGGTTAAATTTTCATCTAGAACCTGAAGTTATGGAAGCTTTCAAAGACAAATTGAAAAATAAGATTCCAAACACTTTTGCTGGCATAAAAATTAAAAAATATGTAAATATAGATGGCGATAAGCTTATTTTAGATGATAATAACTGGATAGGTTTTAGACTTTCAGGTACAGAACCTGTTGTTAGGTTGTATGCAGAATCTGATTCCCAAACTAAGCTAAATAAATTATTAAAAGAGGGGAAGAATTTTATTTATGGAAGATGAAAAACAAAAAGTTAGTAAATTAAAAACGTATCTAATCACGGGACTAGTTGTAATAATTCCTATTTGGCTTACATATCTTGTAGTAGCTATTGTTTTTAAATGGGTAAGTGGTTTTACTTTTCCTATTGTGAAATATTATATTGTAGATAAATATTGGGTAGTTGTTATAGCAAAGACGTTAAGTTTTTTTGCTTCAATTTTGAGCATATTGCTTTTAGGGTTTGTAGCTAATAGAATTCTTGGTAAAAGAATACTAATCTATATAGAAAATTTTATAGACAAACTTCCTGTTTTGGGCACAGTATATTCTTCAGCTAAAAAATTTATGAGTTTTCTTTTTGGTGCAGATAGTAAAAAAAGTTTTAAGCAAGTGGTATTTGTTTGTTATCCTAAAAAAGGTGTTTATAGCGTAGCTTTTTTAACTGGTGAACAAAATATCGGGGATAAGAAATATTTATGCGTATTTATGCCAACAACTCCAAATCCAACAACTGGTTTTTTGTTATTATGCCAGGAGGAAGATATAATTTATACAAATTATAGAATAGAAAAAGCTTTCCAATTTATTATTTCTGCAGGGGTAATAAGTATGGACGAAGTTCTTAGCAAAAAAACAAAAAGAGTAATATAAGGGAGATTAATAGTATTAAATGAATTATAAAGCACCGAGAGGAACTCATGATATATTTGGGATTAACGCTTTAGGTTTGAATGTATTAGAGCAAAAAGCCAGACAAATTTTTATAAAGCACGGTTTTGAAGAAGTTAGGACACCTATCTTTGAGGATGCTTCTTTATTTACAAGGTCAATAGGGGAGGCAACTGATATTGTAGAAAAAGAAATGTATATTTTTGAAGATAGAAAAGGTAGAAAACTTGCTCTTCGACCAGAGGGAACAGCTTCGCTTGTAAGAGCATATATTGAGCATAGGCTGGATATTTCTTTCCCTTCTGGTAAGTTTTTTTATTCTGGAGAAATGTTTAGATACGAAAGGCCTCAAGCTGGAAGGTACAGACAATTTTATCAAATAGGCGCAGAGTTTTATGGAAGTTTATCGCCAAGTGCAGATGCAGAGATTATTATGCTTGTTTGTGATGTTCTTTCTTCTATGGGAATAGAAAAAGTAAACGTACATGTAAATTCTTTAGGATGTCAGAAATGTAGGCCATTATTTAGAGAAACTTTAGTCAAATACTTTACCTCTATTGATGATTTATGCCAGGATTGTCTAAGGAGACTCCAAACAAATCCTTTGAGACTTTTAGACTGTAAGATTGATTCAGATAAGTTTATAAATGTTCCTAAAATGAACGATTTTTTGTGCGATGATTGTAAAGAACATTTCAATTTAGTGCAAAATTTAATTAGAAGTGTAAATTGTACATATATAGTGGATCCAAAATTAGTACGAGGACTTGACTATTATACAAGAACTGTTTTTGAAATACGCTCTAATGCGCTTGGTGCACAAGATGCTCTCGCTGCGGGTGGGCGTTACGACAATTTGGTTAAAGAGCTTGGTGGACAAGATACGCCTGTAGTTGGTTTTGCTTTAGGTTCAGAAAGAGTATTAATGGCTGCTCAACACAGTGGGTTTTTTAGTACTTTAAATAAAAATGAAAAAGTTTTTATAGCCATAGCAGATCAAGATCTTATTAGCGAAGCTTTTGCTTTTTCCATAAAATTGATAAGAAATGGCTTAAAAGGTAATAATGATATTTCCGTTTTTGGGCCAGTAGATAATAAAAGTTTAACTGCACAATTAAGATTTGCTGATAAGATAGGTGCCTCTAAAACAATAATCTTTGCAAAAGCAGAACTTGGAGAAGGAAAAGTATTAGTAAAAAATATGATTGATAAAACTCAGAATGCTGTTTTTATTGGCCAGTTATAATAGATTAATTTAAAAATATTAAAAGTAGGGATATAGATTTCTAATATAGGATAGACCTCTTAAAACATATAATTGCTGTAGATTTTTATAAAGCAGGGGCGGGGCGTGATAAGCACAAGTTTTTTAACACAGTTGTGTTAAAAAAGACGCAGTACGGATATGTTGTGTGCGATTGTGTGTATCATCTTTAAATAGTAAAATGAGAATATGCCAAAGAGAGTTTATTTTCTGAGTTTGTTTTTTGTAGTTTTTTTAGTAAGTTGTTCAAAAGATAATTACAATATTTTTGCTCGGGTTGCTAGAGAAATTTCTCCAAAAAACCATGAGGTTTTAATTGCTAATGGTGATAGGGCTTTTAGCTCAGGCGATTATGAAAGGGCTCAAAAATATTTTGAACAAGCATTAAAAAATAACCCTGAAGATCAAACTGCTATTCAAAAATATGTAGCCGCAGTAGTACGAATAGGTTCTTTTGCTGCCGACATAATGGAAGCTAAAAAGCAAATTGACGATACAGGCAATATAGATCCTGACAGTTTTAAAAATATTGCTACAGATAGAATACATCAAATCAACGAAGGCCTTAAATTAGTTGTTGACAATCCTAAAACTTTGCAAGCATTGTTAAATGGCAGTACTGAACAAGAAAATACAAATAATGCGATGATTCTTGCCCTTGCTGCTGTTACCAGAATAGGAGACAGTCCTGCTATAAAAGAATATTTTAATTTAGATGGAATAAATGATATTGAAGATATAAGTAGAAAATCTTTTCCTGATCCATCTATAATACCTGAAGCTATTCCTGATATACGTCAAGCCCTAACTTTTTTTGAATATGCCATAAATTGTGCAGCGCAAGCTTCTGGAGAGAATAAATTTATTAATCAAGAAATGATTGATAATTTGAACAAAGGGTACGGCGAATTATTATCCTGGCTTGAAAAAGCATAGTAAGATATTAAATAGGGCGGGGCTATGTATGAATTAAAATCGTTATCATTTTTATGTTGTCTTGTTGGGATTTTTTATCAAGCAGCTATTGCAATAGATACGCAAGAAAGAGCTTTTTTGCAAGGAGTGCGACCAATGGGGATGGGAGGTGCGTTTACTGCAATATGCGATGATGAAAATATGTTTTTTTATAATCCTGCTGGTATAACAGCGATCCAGAATAATCGTATTCAGATTTTCTCTTTAGGTGTATCTATTGATGAACATGTAACGAATGCTTACAGTTTTTATAATAGACATAAGGAAGATTTTTTGAATTTTAATGATCTGTCTTCGCAACAACAAGAAGATTTTGTTAACGAAATTTATGATAAAATGCTAAGTTATCATCCTAACGTACTTATTGCTTTGCCAAATATATTTTTTATAAAAAGTCCAATAGATGTTAAACAAAACTCTTTAAGTTTTGGGTTAGGTATTTTTTCTTATGCTCAAGCTACTCTAAAAATTGATAAGACGTCTCTTCTGCCCGCTATAACTTATAAAGCTGAGGCAAATGGAATTGGCATGCTTCCAGTTGCTTTTAGAATAAGTTCTTTAGAAAAAATTGGTTTGCCTGGTGAGTTATCTTTAGGCATAAATTTAAAATATATATACAGCTTAGTAAATTCTCATAGAGATCTTTCTATAAACGAGATACAAGGTTTTGATTTTGGACATAATTTTTTTAATGCAATGGGGTTTATGACAGATTTTGGTATGTTATATAGTTTAAATTCAAGATGGCGTTTTGGGCTAGATGTAATTGATATTTATAGCCCTGAATTAAAATATAAAAAAGCTAATATTAGTTTTGGTGAAAAAAAAGATGATGAATTCCAACAAGATTACATTACGCAAATAGACCCTAGTTTAAATGTTGGCTTTGCTTATCAGCCAGAAAAAATTTATTATTGGTTTGGAAATTATTGGGATTCCTATAATAAGCTTATTTTGGTATTTGACTTAAGAGATATCACGAACAAACAAGAACCTTTATCTACAACTCCTTTGAAGAAAGTTCACATGGGTGTAGAATATAAACTTACTAGATTATTGGCTTTAAGAACAGGCCTTAGTTCAGGATATCCAACGTTTGGAGTTGGGCTTGGTAACTCATCTATAAATTTCGGATATGCTTTTTATGGAGAAGAAAAAGGATTACTGCCTGGGGATAATCCTAGCTGGACTCATAAAATGATATTTTCCATACGGATATCTTAAAAAACAAATAAAAAATATCAAATTTTGGTAGAAGGCATCAACCAAAATTCAAAAATAAATTCTTCCTTTTTCCCTTTTACCGGTCAAGTCAGGTATTTAGAGTCTCTCTATTTAAATATAATAATGCAGTAAATTTAGCAAAAATGAGATTATATATGAGAATGAGATTAAAGAGGTAATAGTGTAAGAGGGTGTTAAATCATAAATATTTTATTAAGAGG
>JAISYS010000036.1 GCA_031269735.1 Candidatus Endomicrobiellum cubanum
GTCTATTTTTTGAAGTTGTGATACAAGATTGTCAATATCTAGTTTTTCTCCTGACTTGAGCATTAGGGTTCCCCCATTCCTCCTTTTTTATGAATAAATTTCACCTTTTTTTCCTTAAAACAGTCAAGTCAGGTTTTAATTATTTCTTGGAACATTCTTTAACATATATCTTTCTTCGACAATGCCATAATAAACACATTTTGCCTAGCCTTGTCAAAAAATTCACAATAATTATACACTTTAAATGGAAATTAGACAATCTCCAATATAACAATTACAGAGTTAACTTATTTTTTAGTTCTAACAAATAGTCTTTTAACTCTTTAGGTATTTTGTCTCCAAATTTTGTATAAAAATCTTCTACCATTTCTATTTCTTTCTTCCAATCATCTTTGTTTATTTTCAACAACTTTTCAACAACTTCTTTATCTATATCTAAACCTGCCAAATCTAAAGAATCTATTTTAGGTAATAGTCCTATTTCAACCTCAGTAGCATCTACTTTCCCCTCAATCCTGTCTATCATCCATTTTATAACCCTTGAATTCTCTCTAAAGCCTGGCCACATAAACTTACCAACTTCATTTTTTCTAAACCAGTTTACCATAAATATTTTTGGCAAGTGTTTTACTTTTTTGCCAATATCAAGCCAATGCTGAAAATAATCTCCCATATTATAACCACAAAATGGGAGCATGGCCATAGGGTCTCTTCTTACTGCCCCTACTTTTCCAGTCGCAGCTGCAGTTGTCTCTGACCCTATTGATGAAGCAATAAAAACACCACTATTCCAATCTTTGGCCTCATATACTAAGGGTATGGTATCCTTTCTACGCCCACCAAAAATTATGCCAGAAATTGGCACACCTCTAGGATTATCATATTCACAAGAAAGTGTTGGACAATTATACACAGAAACAGTAAACCTAGAATTTGGATGCGCCGCGGGTTTACCCAAATTTTTATCATATACTCCACCTTGCCAATCTGTCAAATCAGAAGGAACTTTATCCGAAACTCCTTCCCACCAAGGAGTATTATTACTATTATCTATAGCTGTATTTGTAAAAAGTGTAGGGGGAAATTTATCATTCTTTAACGTCTTCATCATAACAGGATTTGTCTTCATTCCTGTTCCAGGAGCAACACCAAAAAAACCTGATTCAGGATTAATTGCATAAAGTTTTCCATCATCACCTATATTTATCCAAGCAATATCATCACCCAAAGTCCAAACTTTATATCCTTTAAGAACAGGCTCTAAAAGCGCAAGATTTGTCTTCCCACACGCAGAGGGAAACGCTCCCAAAAAGTAAGTTATTTTCCCATCTGGAGCTTGTACACCAATAATAATCATATGTTCAGCAAGCCAACCTTCTTGCTTACCTAAATAGGATCCTATCCTTAATGAGTAACATTTCTTTCCTAACAAAGCATTACCACCATAACCAGAGCCAAAACTCATAACAAGATTTTCCTGAGGAAAGTGCATTATAAACCTTCTGTCAGGATTGACATCTCCTATTGAATGCATACCTCTAAAAAAATCTGAAGAATTGCCAATTTTTTCTATTGCTTGTTTCCCAACTCTAGACATAACACGCATACTTAAAGCAACATAAATAGAATCAGTTACTTGAATACAATTTTTTGCATATTTTGATTTTGGGTTCCCCATAACAAAAGGAATTATATACATCGTTCTTCCTTTCATTGCACCTTTAAAAAAGCCATCCATTTTATCTTTAGCTTCATTTGGATTTAACCAATTGTTGTTTGGCCCTGCTTCTTCTTGAGTTGGAGTACAAACAAAAGTTAAATGTTCTGTTCTTGCTACATCATTAGGGTTTGAATTATGATAATAAGAGTTTGGGTACTCTTGCCAATTTAACTTTTTTAAAACAGTTCTTCCATCTAATGTAGATTTCTCAGCAAGATTTGCTAATCTTTCCGCTTCTTCCTGAGTACCATCCATCACATAAACTTCATCAGGCAAAAAAAGCTCTCGCATTTCATTAACAAATAATTCCATTGGTGTTGACATTTTATTTATATGCTCCAATTTATATTCACTTGGGTCTATCTAAAAACTCTAACACGCATAGATACCGTAAATTTTGGCAATTAAGGCAAAATGCAAGGCTTATGTCTCTGTCTAAAAAGACGCAGTAAGGATGTATATTAGAGTTTTTAGAGAAACCATCTTATAAAGCAGCAGGCTTAAAACTCTCTTAAATATGTAACAAGCTTATGACCAAACTTCTATTTCTTCTTTTTCAACAATTACTTTTTTAGTAGGGTAAATTGACGTTAGTATCTCATTTGGTTTAAACCAAAGTTTGATTTCTCTTTGAGCTTCTTGTGTATCCGAAGAACAATGCACTACATTTTCATATACACCTTTTGTCGTTATCCTACCATAAGCTCCTCTTATAGAAACTGGATCTGCTTCTTCAGGATTTGTTGCACCTGCAATTTTTCTCATTCTTGCAATAGCATCCTCCCCTTGATAAACAAAAGCTATAACTCTATCCCATGGCTCTCCATATATTTTCCCCTGTATATAGTCTATAAGTTCACCGAAAAAAGGCTTATCTTTAAGCTGTTGATAATGGGCTTCTGCTAATTCTTTACTTACTTTAACAGCCTTTGCTCCTATAATAAGCATTCTTGCTTCAGAAAGCTTAGTTAAAATATTCCCTGTTAGAGATTTTTTTACTCCATCTGGTTTAATCAAAATTAAAAGTTGTTCAATCGCCATCAATTACTCCCCTTTTTTAAATTTATTTTTTTGTTTAAAAGTTCTATAATATTTTGCTCCTGTAAAAAGTATACCAGAAATAACATACAGACTAAACAATATAAAAATAACATTTTGAGGGAATGTTATTATAAGAAATAAAAGTATTATTATTAAAACCAATAATCTAAATGCTTTTGGTTTTGAAAGATCCATTTTTTTAAATGATAAATACGTAACATTTGATACCATAAGTAAAGATAATATTACTACAGTAATAGGCATAACTTTGAAGAAAATAGGCATACTTTTCATAAGGATTGGAATTGTTTTAAATGTCAAGTCTTGCCCTGGAGAAGCAATGAAAAGCTCGTAACTTAACACAAAAGATATTAGAAGTCCTGCAGAAGCTGGTGTAGGTAAACCTACAAAAGAACTATGAACAATACCTTCTTTGGATTGAACATTAAATTTTGCAAGCCTTAAAGCACTGCACACAACAAATAAAACAGCAATAGCAAGCCCAACTTTTCCCATGGAATTTAAAACAAGTTGATACATCATAATAGAAGGAGCAACACCAAAAGAGATTAAATCGCTTAAAGAATCTAGTTGTACACCGAACTCGCTAGATGCCTTGGTGAGTCGTGCAATCCTACCATCAGTCATATCAAAAGCTATCGCAAATATTAAAAACCATGCAGCTTGAGTAAAATTACCCTTCAGAGAAGCTACTATAGATAGATAACCACAAGAGATATTTCCACAAGTAAACAAGCTCGGTAAGATATAGATTCCTTTTCTTAAGCTTCTGTCCATGGTTTGGCATCTCCTCATCTATTTAAAATTGCAAAAATACTTACACCTGAAACAACTTTATCTCCAAATTTAACTTTAACGTCTACATTCTTTGGCATATGAATATCTACCTGAGAACTAAATTTTATCACCCCTATCTTATCTCCAGCTTCTAAAATATCCCCTGGTTTAACCCAGGAAACGCACCTTCTAGCTAAAACTCCAGCAATCTGTTTAACAAGATATTTGCCATTCTCATTCTCTATTGTAATAATATTTTGCTCATTAACTATATGAGCTTGAGGCTCCATTGCTTTTAAAAATTTTCCAGGTTTATGTTCCACACCTACAACTTTACCAGCAATTGGAGAACGCTGTAAATGCACATCTAAAACAGACAAAAACACTCTAACAACTTTTTCTGTTTCACTTTCGCTAACTTCTAAAACAGTGCCATTACAAGGGGACAGAATTAGATTATCTCCTTTTGTTATTTCTACATCAGGATCTCTAAAAAAATATAAGCAAAATAAAGAAGCTAAAATAAATAAGAAGCCTAAAATATCTGCTATAATTCCAATATTAGAAAAAAACAAAATTAGACCCACAGCAAATGTTGAAATAATAAAAATATACCCTTCTTTTACAATTCTCATTTTAAAACATCCTTTAATATTTTATAATAACGATTCTACTAAAAATACCTATACGTGTCAAAATATAAAAATACCTGAAAAACCAATTATTTTTTTAATATTTAGCTCTTTTTTTCCAACTTCCAAGACAAATACGCATCTATAAAACCATCTATTTCTCCATCCATTACTAAATTAACTTGAGAGGTCTCATAACCTGTTCTATGGTCTTTTACAAGTTGATAGGGCATAAAAACATAAGAACGTATTTGACTACCCCACTCTATAGCGCCTTTTTCATTATAATGTTTTTCATAAGATGCTCTTTGTTTTTCTTGTTCAAGTTCATAGAGTTTAGCCTTCAAAAGTTTCATAGCTGTTGCTCTATTTTTTATTTGAGATCTATCATTTTGAGATTGAACAATAATGCCTGTTGGAATATGTGTAATTCTAACTGCAGAGTCTGTCTTATTAATGTGTTGTCCTCCAGCACCTGAAGCTCTATACGTATCAATCCTAATATCTTTATCTTCAATAACAATATTTATATTATCATCTATTTCAGGAATAACATCTACAGAACTAAAAGATGTATGCCTTCTTTTATTAGAATCAAAAGGAGAAATTCGAACCAATCTATGAACACCAACTTCCGACTGCAAAAAACCGTAAGCATACTCACCTTTTATAATCATTGTTATACTTTTAATCCCTGCTTCCTCTCCATCTAAACTATCAACAATATCTACCTCAAATCCTTTATCTTCAGCCCACCTGGAATACAGTCTCACAAGCATTTGAGCCCAATCGCAAGACTCAGTCCCACCAGCTCCAGCATGTATAGCCACAATTGCATTATTTTTATCATGCCTTTGGCCTAATTTTGTTTTAGTTTCAAAACCAGATAACTCTTTTTCAAGTTTTTTAGCAGTTATTTCTATTTCAGATAAAGTATGTTCATCATTTTCTAAAATGGCAATTTCTTTTAAATCTATTAAATCTTGAAGTTGATTTTTCAGAGATGTCCAAGACTGGTTTAAATCTTTTAAGCTATTAAGTTCTGACATAATTTTTTTAGCATTATTTTGATCATTCCAAAAATTTAAATCAGATATTTTTATTTCAAGTTCTTTGATTTTTTGTATTTTAGTATCTAAATCAAAGCACCCTCCTTAACGCAATTATCCTTTCCTTTTGTTTTTCTAACATACAAGCCCTCTTTTTATTTTTTTATAAAAAATTTTTGAGAAATATAATATTAATACTATAAAAAATGTAGCTAAACTTATGCTCATGCAAACATATACAAATATATCACCGCGTTTTGTATAGAAAGTTAAAAAGTCATTTTGTAAAAATGTTCCTCTTAGTAAAGCTCTTTTTGAAGGCACTGTTTGACTCACAATAAAACCAGATGCATCAATTATTCCAGAAATACCAGAATTAGCAGATATTAACATCGACTTTCTATTTTCTACAGCCCTGAATACATTCATTATAAAGTGCTGCTCAAGTGCTGCGGTATCAAAAAACCATGCATCATTAGCTTGGTTTACAAGAACTTTGGCCCTAGAAAGAACAAAGCGCCTAGAAATGTCTGGGAAAAAATTTTCTGAACATATTGTAGAACCTAAATATATTTTCCCATTATTAAAAACTTGAGTATCCTCACCCCCAACAAAATCACCCATTTGATTTAAAACTCCAAAAAATCTTGAAAGGAAGGATTTGTACGGGATAAATTCCCCAAAAGGCACAAGATGATTTTTTTTATGGACAAAAACATAATCTCCGTTATCTTCAAAAGCAAATGTAGCATTATAAGGTAAATCTTTTTCAAAAAAATTAGAACCAACTATATTAAATCCACCTGCAATATTTACCATATATTTAGCATTATCATAAATATATTTATCTATCGGTACATATCCAGGCAAAACTGTTTCTGGCCATATAACCAAATCTGTTTTATTTTCAGAAATTTTAATAGCAAATTTGTTTAATATATCCGAAATCTGCTCTTTATAAGCATCATCCCATTTACGATTTTGGTCAATATTAGGTTGAACTATAGATACAGAAAATTCTTCTTGTCCAAAAAAATTAAACTTTTCTGCCCTTATCACTCCAAACACTAATACAATTAGAATAAAAAATAATGCTAAATATAAGTATTTCTTTTGATTTTCTTTAATCCAAAAATAAAAACACAAATTACAAAATAATATTAAAAATGATATTCCATAAACACCACAAATTTCAGACAATTGTATAATTTCAATAAATTTAAACTGTGAGTATCCAACTAACATCCAAGGAAACCCTGTAAGAAAATATGTTCTTATATATTCCAATAATACCCACAAACATGAACCAACAATAATAGTAATACTATTTGCAAATATTCTATTTTTAATTTTCCTAGTGTTTATATAAATAAAGGAAAAGAATAGGGCCCAAGCTCCCCAATATAAAGAAAGATAAGCCCATAAACAACAAGAACTTATAATTGTTTGCACATATGAGCCCATATTAAGTTCTAACATCGGTACTAACCAATAAAGGCCTAAAGCATTAAAAGTAAATCCTGCTATAAAACCATAAAAAAATGATTTTTTAAAACTATTCTCTGTAACTACAAAAATGAATGGAATAAACGCTATCCATATTAAAAAAGAATAACTAAATTTAGGGAATGAACCGACCGCCATCAGACCAGTAAAACAGCAAAATATAATATTTTTATAATTTTTTATAAAATTACCTAAAGCTGCTTTATTTTTTATCAAACACATATTCATTTTGTGTAACACACCGTTTTCAATACATCTATTTTACACCGCAACACTTTTTATATTTTTTACCACTACCACAAGGACAAGTATCATTTCTGCCAATTTTGTTTAAATCCTTAAGTTTATTGGGTTCTACTTTTACTTTTTTATTTTCTAAAATAGAATTTGATTTTTTAACATCAGAAAAAACTTTATTTTCAACTTTAGGTTTTGTGTTTACTTGCACTTTAAATATATATTCTATAGTGTTTTCTCTAATTCTTTTCATCATGGACTCAAACAAAGCAAAAGATTCTTTTTGATACTCTATCTTAGGATCTTTTTGAGCATAAGCTCTAAAGCCTATACCTCTTTTTAATTGGTCAAGTTCGTATAGATGGTCTTTCCAAGAAGAGTCTATCATCTGTAAAAGAATCATTCTTTGTATCTGAGCCATAAGTTCTGGAGTAAGTTCTTCTTTTCTTTTCTTATAAGCTTCTAAAACTCTATCATAAATATCTTTAGAAAGAGCTTCTCTTGTCAAAAAGTTTGACTCATCTTTCCTGCCAACTTCATACTTAATACCAAAACTTCTAAAAAGCCATGCATCTATACTTGGGGAATCCCACTCTTCTGAATATTTTGCAGATGCCCACATATCAAGTTTTTCTTCTATTGACTCACTAATCATATCTTTTAGAGTGTCTGTAATATCTTCGCCTTCAAGAATTTCATTTCTTAAATTATAGACAGCTTCCCTTTGCTTATTCATAACATTGTCAAAATCTATCAGCTGTTTTCTTATATCAAAATTCATGCCTTCAACTTTCCTTTGAGCGCCCTCTACAGCTTTTGTTATCCATGGATGTTGAATATTTTCGTCCTCTTTTAGTCCAAATCTCTGCATCATAACAATCATTCTATCTGAGCCAAAAAGACGCATAAGCTCATCTTCCATAGAAAGAAAAAATCTTGTAGAGCCTGGATCTCCTTGTCTTCCAGCACGTCCTCTTAACTGATTATCTATTCTTCTAGATTCATGCCGTTCTGTTCCTATTATGTGTAGCCCACCTAAATTTTTAACTTCTTGGTTTTGCAATTTATCCTGAGCACCAAGAACAATATCTGTACCTCTTCCAGCCATATTTGTAGCTATAGTAACAGCTCCTTTAGCTCCTGCAGCAGAAATTATTTGTGCCTCAAGTTCATGATACTTTGCATTTAAAACCTGGTGAGGAATACCTCTTTGCCTAAGTATTGAAGCTATTTTTTCAGACTTTTCTATTGACCTTGTACCAACAAGAATAGGTTGACCTTTTCTCCAGAACTCTTCTATTTCATTAACTATGGCTTTATCCTTTTCTTTCTCTGTTCTATAAATAACATCTGGATGATCTTTCCTGATCATGGTGTTATTCGTAGGCACTTCTACAACTCCAAGCTTATAAATCTCCCAAAATTCTGCAGCCTCTGTTGAAGCAGTACCTGTCATACCTGATATTTTTTTATACATTCTAAAGAAATTCTGAAAAGTTATAGTCGCAAGAGTTTGGTTTTCAGCTGCAATCTTCAAGTTCTCTTTTGCTTCTACAGCTTGATGCAAACCATCAGACCATCTTCTTCCGGGCATCAGTCTACCTGTAAATTCATCAACTATTATTACTTCACCATTCTTTACAACATATTCAACATCTTTATGATATAAATTATGTGCTCTTATAGCTTGAGTTATATGATGCACCCATTCTGACTGTAAATCATCATAGATATTTTTAACGCCTAATATTTTCTCTGCTTTTAAAATACCTTGCTCTGTTAAAACTACAGAATGATTTTTTTCGTCAAGAAGATAGTCATAACCTTTTGACAAATCTACATTATCATACTTTGCTTTTATTTCTTCAGTCTCTGTAATCGCTCTTCCCTTTAACATAGGAACTATTCTATCTGAAATATAATATTTATCTGTGGACTGTTCTGCAGCGCCAGATATAATAAGCGGAGTTCTTGCTTCATCAATTAAAATAGAATCTACTTCATCTATAATTGCATAATTTAAAGGACGCAAAACTCTTTCCTCTTTTGAGGGGACCATATTGTCTCTTAAATAATCAAAGCCAAGCTCATTATTTGTAACGTAAGTTATATCACAATTATAAGCTTGCCTTCTTTCTTCATTTTTAGTTTCATGCCCAACATTCCCAACCGTAAGCCCTAATTTTTCATAGATTTTACCCATCCACTCTTTATCTCTTTTTGCCAAATAGTCATTAACTGTTACAATATGTACACCTTTACCAGATAAAGCATTTAAATACGCAGCAAGCGTTGCGACCAAAGTTTTACCCTCACCTGTCTTCATTTCAGATATTTTACCCTTATGAAGAATATATCCGCCCATTATCTGTACATCAAAATGTCTTAAACCTATTGTTCTAACAGAGGCTTCTCTAACACAAGCAAAAGCTTCTGGCAAAATGTCATCTAGGGTTTCCCATTTTGCGAGACACTCTCTAAACTCAACCGTTTTATTTTTTAAATCTTTATCTGAAAGTTGCTTAATAGTTACTTCTAAAGCATTAACTTTTTCCACTACGGGTTTTATTGCTTTTATATCTCTTTCATTTTGAGACCCAAAAATCAAACCAAGAATAGCTTTTAACATTAATTTCCACCTTATAATTTGGGTCTGTCTAAGAACCCTAATTCCTATCCTTTCCTTACTGCATCTTTTCCGACACTGCGGCGTTAAACACTCCTATATCACAAACTGACGCTTATCACTCGATAAACTCTGCGTTTTTTGGCTTGCTTTGTCAAAAAATTCACTGCAATCCATACGCACTACAGTTTTTAGAAAGACCAATTTAAATATTTAGTTAATTATAGCTTTATTTTTAAGTATTTTAAATAAGTTTTACAATTATCTAAGGGGAGGTTTTGCATAAAACTTTTAATATTGAATTAAAATCGTCTAAATTAACCATCGTATTAATCATAAAACGTATTTTTGAAGCATTAGGAAAATCTTTAACATAATAATGTGCAACTTTTCTAAAAGCAACTAGTCCTCTTTTTTCGCCATAATTATCAACTAAATATTTAACATGCTTTTTTAACCATTGAATTTTTTCTTCTTTGCTAGGAGTGGGTAAAATTTTCCCGGAAGACAAAAAATTTTCTAATCTTTTGAATATGGAATAATTACCAATAGCCCCACGCCCTATCATTATACCTGCACAGCGTGGTATTTTCATAAAATTCTGAGCAGTTTTCTCATCAACAATACCACCATTTGCAATAATTGGAATTTTAGCATCAACACACGATTCTTCAAAAGCATTTAAATCAGGTCTTCCTGAATGCCCTAAAGATGCAGGCCTAGCATGTACTACTACCATTTTTACACCAACTTCTTGAGCTATATGTATAATTTCTTTTGCCACGTTTTGACCTGGCAAAAGTCCTATACGTATTTTAATTGTAACCGGAATTTCTACACTATGTACAACAGATTCTAAAATCTTAGCTACCAAACGTTCATTTGCAAGAAGTTTTGCGCCAGCTCCAGCTTTTGCTACTTTTCGTACAGGACAACTCAAATTAATGTCGACAATATCAGCACCAATATCTTGCACAATTTTAGCAGCTTCGCTCATAATGTTAATTTCACTGCCAAATATTTGTGCAGCAACTGGCCTTTCCTGATTGTTTATTTTCAAAAGACTTTTAGTTTTTTCATCACGATAAACAAGAGCTTTAGCTGAAACCATTTCAGTATATACTAATCCCGCACCACCTGCTTTTGCAAGAATGCGTAATGGTAAGTCTGTAATACCTGCCATTGGAGCAAGAAAAATATTATTGCAAAATTTTATGTTATCTACGTTTAATTTACTCATTTTTATTATTTTGACTTACCAATTAGATAAAAGAAGAGATGGGTTCGACTTTAGTTGAAAACTACTATAACTTAATCCGCATTTTTTTTGTTTTAAGTATGCACAGCTACCAATCATAGCAGCATTATCTGTACAATATATAGGAGAAGGAATAAAAACTTTTATTTTATTTTTTTTACCATTTTCTAAAAACATATATCTTATTAAAGAATTAGAACTTGCACCTCCTCCTAAAACAACCTTTTTTAAATTAAATTCTTTAGCAGCTTCAAAAGCTTTAAAATTTAAAGTCTCAGCTATTGCCATCCTAAAAGATGCACATATATCGTTTAAGTGTTGTCCACTTTTTATAGGATTTGCTTTAAGATAGTTTAAA
The DNA here is from genome assembly GCA_031269735.1 of Candidatus Endomicrobiellum cubanum. Taxonomy (GTDB): domain Bacteria; phylum Elusimicrobiota; class Endomicrobiia; order Endomicrobiales; family Endomicrobiaceae; genus Endomicrobiellum; species Endomicrobiellum cubanum. Next base: position 11,226 of record JAISYS010000036.1, read on the forward strand.
AGTGATGTTTTTATCCCAGAAAACGAAAAATCCCAACTGCCTTTTAAATATGGACGAGTAAATTTAATTGCAGAAGGATTACCTCTAGAAGATTTTTCATCAATTATTGGCCCACCTGGATATGAAAGACCTAACATTTTTGCAGCTTTATCAAAAGCTTCTCCGACCGCGTCATCTCTTGTACCACCTAATATTTTATATCTACCGAAATCTTCCACTATAATAAGTTCTGTATGTCCACCAGATATTATAAGAGCTAAAAATGGTGGTTTCAGAGATTTATTTTCAATAAAAGTAGAATATATGTGCCCTTCTAAATGATTTACAGGTATTAATGGTTTTCTATATACGCTTGCTAATGATTTTGCCACAACTGAACCAACAAGCAATGCTCCAGCAAGACCAGGACCTACAGTAAAAGCTATAGCGTCAATTTTTTTTGTAAAATCGTTAAAACTAATTTTAGCGTCGCTTAAAGTTTTAGCTATTACAGGATTTATATTTTCTATATGCGCGCGACTTGCAAGCTCTGGAACAACTCCAAAAAACTTTGCATGTATAGGGATTTGTGATGAAATTACTAAAGATTTTACATCTAAACCATTTGAAATAACTGATGCAGAAGTTTCATCACAAGATGTTTCTATGGCAAGAATATTCATTTCTTATATCCATTCTTTAAAGATTTTACAGGAACAACAGTTATATTAGAATATGTTCTATCAGGAGAATAAAATCTATAAGTGGCAGAACCATCTATATTATTTAATCTACTTAGGCCTATTTTCATATCCCTAGCAATTTTTCTAAAATCTTCTTGAAAAAATTCTATATTTTGATTAGGTTTGAGTTTTATTACTTTATAAAATTCGTCCCATTTAGCATTAACTGTTTTTCTTTCCCTTACATATTGCTTTAAGATATCATCTTGTGTGACATTATGTTCAACTAAAATCTCAACAATTTTTGTTTCTATAGATACATCAGTTGAAATTTTTTGTCTTTTCACAGGTTGTGTACAGAACCATATACCTACTCCACAAAAAAACAACACAACTAGATATAACTTAATCCATAAACTTTCTCTTTTTCCTTTCCGTTCCATACACTCTCCAAAAACACAAATTATCTTCTCTTCTTTAAACCAGATGATACCTTAGAGGTTTCTATCTCTTCCATAATTTTATTGGTTTTAATTATCTCCAAAGCTTTATTTAAAGCTTTATCTTCTACTTCATTTTTTAACTCTTTATCTTTTTCAAATAACATATCACCATGTGCATAAAGTTTAATTTCTTCCTCTCTAGTAACATTGACATCGATATCTGGGGTAATACCATTTTTTGCTGTTTTTTCATTTGAACGCTCAATCGGACGACCAGATGGCAAATAATATTTTGCTGTAGTAAGTCTTAATGCTGTTCCATCAGACAAAGGAAAAATAGTTTGCATACTACCTTTGCCAAAGGTGTTTGAGCCCACTATTAATGCTCGTTTAAAATCTTGCATAACTCCAGAAACAATTTCAGAAGCAGAAGCTGAACCTCTATTTATAAGTATAACAACCGGAAGATCAAAAAAAAGTCCTCCTCCATTGGTAAAATACTCTGTTTTTGTTTCCTCTATTTTACCTTTTGTAGTAAGAACTAATCTTCGCTCACTCACAAACATACTAACTATTTCTAATGCCGATTCTAATAGGCCACCAGGATTATTTCTTAAATCTAAAATTAAAGCTTTTATATTTTGACTTTTATAATTTAAAAGTTCATTACGTATATCAGCTGCGCTTTGAGAGTTAAATTCGGTAAGCCTAATATAAGCAATGTTTTTATCAAAAATAGTAGATTTAACAGTTTCTATTTTTATCTTCTCTCTTACAAGAGTAAATTCTACTTCTTTAGCATCTTTCCCTCTACATATTGTAAGTTTAACTTTTTTACCTACTTTACCTCTCATTATACTAACAGCCCTGTCAGTTGACATTCCGACGCTAGATTTATCATTTATTTTTATAATTCTATCTTCAGGCAAAATTCCAGCTTTATAAGCAGGTGTCCCTGGTAAAGGAGACACCACAATTAAATTTGAGTTTTTTGTCATAATCCTTAGTCCTACACCACCATAGGAACCATCTGCTTCCGTTTGTACTTCTTTGTATGCTTTTTCTTCCATATATTGTGAAAATGGATCTAAAGTGCCTGCCATACCTTTTATTGCATTAATTACTAAATTCTTGGGTTTGGTTTCAGAAACATAATTTGTATTTATTATTTCCATAACGTCTACAAAAGTACTTAATTTTTCGTAAGTTTCATCAGTTTGCGAAAAAATAGAAGTTTGGCAAAAAAACATCAATATTAAAAGAGGAAATATTTTTTTCATCTATCTTATTTACCCCAAAACAATATTTTTAAGGGCTTTTCTGAAAAACTATATGTGTATAATCGCTGTGAATTTTTTGATAATTCAAGGCAAAAAATACAGAACTTATACATATAGTAAACACAAGCTTTTAGTGCAGCAGTTCTAAAAATAACATAATTAAGGATATACAAGGCTTTAGACAGATCCGTAACTTTATTTTAACCACAAAATAGGGTTTTCAGACACATTATTTTTCCTTATTTCAAAATAGAGCACATTATTTTTCCCACTGCCAACACTAGCAAGTACCTCACCTTTGGATACTTTCTGATCTTCTTTAACGTAAATATTTTCTAAAAGTCCATAAATAGAAAAAAGAGAACTTTTATGGTCTATTATAACAACTTTCCCATAAGAACGAAAATTGCCAACAAAAACAACTCTTCCAGAACTAATACTTTTTACTTTATTAAAATTTGTCGTTTTAATTTTTATTCCATTGCTTATCACATAAGTATCAAGTTGAGGATGTCGGCTTTTACCAAAATTTACAATAATTTTACCGTTTAGAGGCCAAGGCAAAGATTTTTTTCTTTTTACTAGCATACTTTTATCAACAACATAAACATCTTTTTGTTTATTCGAAAAACTAATCTTGTTTATTAAATCCTGCATAGCTTTTGCACTGTCATTTAAGGCTTTTATTTCTTGTTCTGCAACTACAAGTTTACCTGATACTGTATCTAAAAGCTTATTTTTTTCTTCTATCAGGCTTCTATGTTTTACTACTAACGATTTTTCTTGTTTTTGTAAGTTTAAAAGTTTGTCTTTTGTGTTCTGCCATTTTTTTAGATCTAAAGAAAAATTAGTTAGTTCTCTTTTGGTCTTTTCATAATTTGCCTTTTTATTTTCTAAAATTCTTCGTCTTATTTTATATTCAAGAGGGTTTTTTTCATAAGGCAATATAAAAGTTATTTTATTAAAAAAATCTACTTCATCTTGCATGTTTTTATCACAATTTTTACTTTTTAAAAAAGCAATATTATACAACTTAGATGATTTTTCAAGGTTTTTTTGCGCTACTGCTATATCCTTTATACACTGATTAAGTTTTTGTTCTGTAAGTGCAATATCTCTATTTAATTCATCAAGTTCTTTTTTAAAAGTTTTTTTTTGAATAATAAGTTTATTCTTTTCTTGCTCTTTGGATTGAATAGTCGCTTTTACTTTTGTTAATTGTTCTGATTTTATTCTTAAGTCAGAATTTTCAGAAAATGACAGATCTGAACAAAACAATAAAAAAATTAATAAGAATATTTTTTTCATATTATTTAACGTCATTACAATTTATTATCAAATACTAATCCTATTATAGTAGCAAAAGGGATCACAAGCGAAATCAACGGCTTATTTATTGACAAATCGCATTGAACAAATATACTAAACATCCAAATTACAAAAAAACCTACAGAAGCTGCCATAAAATAAAAACAGAGTTTTCGAATAAGTTTTTTTATAAAGAATTCTTGTAAAAAAACAGCAAAAATAAATTTAAAAACAATCAAACTTCCAAATATAACAAAAAGATAGAAGAAAGTTTTTTGACATGATATTAACAAACTTTTAAGTTTCCTATATTGATTAAAAGAATAAGTATCAAAAACTACTTCATCAACACCATTGATGGCCTCTATGCCATTGCGTATTTTTAGCAAATATTTTTCATCAAAAATTTCCTTGGGTAAAACAACAGCATAACTGCCAATAGACCCTATATCTTCAAAAGTTGATATATCCTTTAAAAAAGGATTCTTTTCTAAAGCTTTTAAATACGACTGAGAAGAGTCCACTAATTCCTTAATGTACAACTCATCCTCTTTTGTTATTTCTTCACAAATTGCCTTTATATCCTTAATATCATTTTTTAAAAACACAACGATATTAAGATCATCATAGACTGAACAAACATATGATTGCACTTGATAATAATAATTTAAAAACAAAACAAAAAACGAACTAAAAAACATTACGCTTAAAAACTTTATAATATTATTTACCATTTTTACCAACTTGCTACCACCTAGGAGTTCCTCTAAAAATCCTAGTAATTAACTTCTAACAAAAATCGTCTCTTTTAATTTATTTATAGTTAAATCATTATACATTTTTTCATATTTTAAAACAGATCTATCCCAAGAAAAATTGCTATTTAAAGCATTTAACATTAAAGTATGCCAGTTTTGTTTGTCATTAAATATTTTTTGCGATTTTAAAACTGTCTGAACAAAGTTCTCTCCATAAGTTATATTAAACACAAAACCGTTTCCCTCTTTTGTGAAATGATTATAATAAACTATAGTATCTGAAAGCCCTCCTGTACGATTAACTATAGGAATAGTTCCATAAGCTAAAGCTATCATTTGACTAAGACCACAAGGTTCAAACTTAGAAGGCATCATGTAGCTATCGCAACCTGCATAAATTTTGTGAGCAAGTTTTTCATTATAATCAAAAAACACAGCAACTTTCTTTGGCATACTTAATGCAGCTTCTTTTAGTCTATTTTTTATTGTATCATCACCTGAACCTAAAATAACAAATTGCATATCATAATTTTTTAAACTGTATAATGCATCAACTATGATATCAAAACCTTTCTGATTATCTAATCTTGAAACACAACCAAACATATATGTACTGTCATTTACTTTAAACCCACAAAGCTTTTGTAAATCTCTTTTACAAAGCTTTTTCCCATTTAAGTTATTTTTATCGTAATTTGCTGCTATAGTCTTATCTGTAAAGGGATCCCAATAGCTATAATCTATACCGTTTAAAATACCGTAAACTTCATCATATCTAGAATTTAATACAACTTCCATACCTCTACCATTAAATTCTTTTATTTCCTTTGCATAAGTAGGACTTACAGTAGAAACAGCATCAGCCATAGCAATAGCACATTTCATAAAATTTATATTGTTGTAATATTCTAACTTTTCCGGAGTAAAGTCAGACCAAGAAAAACCAGCCTCTACTACTGTTTCTGCACTAAATTGTCCTTGATAGGCAATATTGTGTATTGTGAATGCACAAGAAGTATTCCAAAAAAAACCATCATTTTTTAAATTTGTCTTAAGATATGCAGGAATCAAACCTGTTTGCCAATCGTGGCAATGTATAACATCTGGTCTAAACATTAAAGCCTTAATAGATTCTAAAACTGCTCTACAAAAAAATATATATCGTTCTTTATTGTCAACATAGTCTAATCCTGTACTACTACTATATATTCCATCACGATTAAAAAAATGCATATTCTCTATAAAATAAACTTCTATTCTATCTTCTGTTGTACAATACTTTACTCTAAAGCTTTCAGCACTCTTTCCTACTTGAACATTTAATCTAAATGGAAGAGTTTGTAAATTATATTTTTTGCCATCTATATGCCTATATTTTGGTAAAATTATTTTTATATTATGACCTAACTTTTTTAAATATTTAGGCAAGGTCCCTACAACATCTGCCAAACCTCCAACTTTCACAAAGGGAAAACATTCAGAAGCAACCATTAAAATATTCATTTAACACTCTTAATAAAACTCTCTTAAAAATTTTGCAGCATATTCAGGTGCTACTGGGTTCACATGTAAACCACTCTCCCATTCAAAACCAATATTATTTACGATCGCAGGTTTTATGCTAATATACCAATGATAAAACGGAGTATTAACATCTTTTAAAGGACTTATATGAAGAGTATAATTATATGAACAATTATCCAAAGTTTTACTTATTTTTGATAATAGCTCTTTTGTTATTTTAGATAAGCTTTCTATTTCATCCTTCGCAATAAGATCAAAGTCTGACTTATGATTTTTTGGAAAAATCCATGTTTCAAAGGGATATCTAGATGCATACGGACAGAAAGCAATAAACAAATCGTTTTCAAAAATAATTCTTACTGAATTTGCAGTTTCTTGAGCGATAATATCACAAAAAACACATCTTTCTTTATTAGCAAAATAATCCCTACATGCATTAATTTCAGATTTTATAATACCCGTAATTGCTGGCATTGCTATAAGTTGAGAATGAGGATGCTCTAAAATAGCATTTGCAAATCTCCCATAATTTTTAAAAAACAAAATATACTCTAGCCTTTCATCTTTACGTAAATCTTTTATACGCATAACTAGAGCTCTGTACAAAACATTGTAATAATAAATAGAGGCACCTTGAGGTTTAACAAAATGTTCTGGAGTCTCTATAAAAATTTCGTGAACTCCAAACCCGTGTATTTTGTCATATATACCATCTGCTTCTTTTTTTAAAGCAGTTTCAATATTTAATATGGGATTATTATTTGGAACCACTCTTAACTGCCAATTTCTTAAATCTCCCTCTTTGGGAATAGTTAAGATATCCTTTTTGGTCATAAACTCATTACCAGGACAAAAAGGACACTTAGAAATATCTGTGGGGTACTTGTCATGATCTAAAATTTTATTAATATTTCTTGAAGAATCTATAATAACCCAACTGCCTAAAACTGGGTCTTTTCTAAATTCAGACATTACTACCCCTTTTAGAGAGAACCTTTATTTATTTATTTATTTATTTTATCTAACAATTTCATAACTTTTTCATTATTTTTATCATAAAAGCTTGCTTTTTCCAACAAGGATACTGCTTTTTTGTTTTGTTTTAAATTATAAGCTTTCAAACCTTGATTATAATATTTTTCTGAAAGTCTTAACCCCAACCTATCTTTTTCTTGAGCAATATATTCTTCTTGAACATATCTATATGCTTTATCTAGATATGCAAAAGCACTTTCTAACTTATTCTTTTTTATAAGATTCAAAGCTTTATTGTAATAATCCTTCGCATTTTTTTGTTCTTGCAAAAAGGTTTGTTCATCTTCTGCTATAAGATTAAGAGACTTTTTATTAAATAACTCTATATCATCATATCTTTGTTTTAATGCTTTTTTAGAAAGTATATAATATTTTTTTGCCTCAACCATATTAGGATTTGTAACATATGCAGCACTAAAATATTTTGCAGCTTCTTTGTAATTTTTTTCATTATAGTATTGCATTCCTTGCTCAAAAACTATTCTAGTTTGCACTGAAATTATATTAGATAATTGAGTCTCAATAAGATTTAAATATCTTATAGCTCCTGGATTCTTAGAATCAATCGATATAATCTCTTTAAACTTTTCTTTTGCAAAAACAAAATTTTTTTCATTATAAAATTTTACTCCTTCTTTCCACAATGATACAATCTTTTTAGAGTTTATTTCTTTGTTCTCATTATTATCTATTTCTTTTAATCTTTTATTTATTTCTGAAATTCCCTCTAACGCTTGGGTATTAGCAGTATCTAAACCAAGAACTTCTTTATAATAAACTCTTGCCTTTATTAAATTATTAGCTTCATAAGCTTTTTGGGCTTTACGCAAAAACTTATTTATAGAAAGTTCTATAATCTTTTTTTGTACATCAAGTTCATAAATAATTTTTTGTAAATATTTTTTAGAAGGAGCATGGTTTGGATACACAGCAAGAATATTCTCAAACATTTGCCTTGCATTGATAAAATCTTTTTTATCGTATGCTTCTTTTGCTCTAACAAAATTAACGCCTAAGTAATATTTATATGCTTTGTTCTCATTTTCTATAACACCAAACATAAATCCCATATTTATGGTATGTTTTGCTTCTTTATTATTTATCCCTGAAAAAGCATAGCCTATATTGAATGAATTAAAATCCAAAAAAACACCAGCTGTAACACCTTTTAAATAACCATCATTGTAATCCGTATAACCAAATTTAAATGTTGTAGGAGATATTGGAGATATTTCAGCTCCACACGCACAGCCAAGCATCTGATTATCAAAAAATTTAATCACATCTGCTACAAGCGCAAAACTAGAAGCTCCCTTAAAATTGTACCTTAAAGCAAAATCAAAGTTCTCAATCCCTTCTATCAAATTTTTGTTTTTTAAATCGGTTTTGTTGCTTAAATTTCTAACACACATTACAATAAAAAAGCCATCATCTATCATATGAAGTTTATAGTGAGCACCCAAATCGCAAGCATAAATAAAGTTTGAAATTCCATCAACATTCCACCTAGAACCTTTAATCGTTATTCCAACACCGCCAATATTCTCATACACTGGACATGTCTTAAAAATTGGCAATGTATAGTTTAAATATAATGCAGCAGCATTATCTTCTAAATAATCATCCTCACTTTTAGGAGAATCTTTACTATAAGAGCCTGCTAAGGTAACATTCCCAAATGAAAATGGCATACACATAGCAGATGCTCCAGCATATGTATCGCTCGGCAAAGAAATAAAAGAAAAATCTATTTTTTTGGATAAAAAATTAAAGTTTGTTGAAGGAGAATTTATAAAAGAAAATGAATTGTTAGAAAAAGAAGCTATACTATTACCCATAGCACTAGACTGCGCATCATAGTTTTTAAAAAAAAGTTTATCTGCATAAATTAAAACATTAGTAAAACTTAAAAAAATAAATACTAAGAATATTTTTTTCATTGCAGCAGCCTTGTCACTCTCTTTATAACATCTTCTACATTTATAGGTTTAAAAATACAATCATCTGCTCCTTGAGCAAATGCTTTATCTACGTGAACTGTAACATCTGCCGTCATCATAACAACTGGAATATTTGAAAATTGATAGTGAGATTTTAATTTATTTAAAACATCAAAACCATTATCTTCTGGAAAACACACATCCAATAAAATTATATCTGGAATTTCGTCTTTTAATACATTAAAGATATTCTTTGGATTTAACAATTTGATAACACTAAACCCTTGTCCTGAGAAAAAAATATCAATAGAATCTAAAAATGTTGCATCATCGTCAACAACTAGTAGTTTCTTTCGGACCATAAAATTAATCCTCCAAATTATTTGGAACCATTAAAATTATTTCTTCTCTTAGTTCACCAATTAAATCTACTGATAAGTTTAAATACTTAACAATATTGAAATTATTATCAACTAAACTAAAACTCGGATATTTTAATGACATTTTATATTCTCCTTGAGGTAGATAAACTTTTATGGGATAATTTCCAGAAATAGCAATAAATTTATTATACCCTGTCTTCTCTTCAATAAAAACAGCAGCATTAACAAATGGAAAAGAATGACCTTCATAAAAATTTTTAGATTCTTCTAACAGTTGTTTTTTGTAATTATAATTATCAGCTTCTTTAATAGTTTTTAATCTACCTTTATTTAAACGTCTTATGTTCAATATTACACCTGAAATTTCATCCAATTTTTTATTATGAGCTTTTTCTTCCTCTTTCCTAGAAAAAAAATAGTACCCCAAAAAGAGTAATGATGTTACAAATACAACTATATATAAATATGTATAAATTTTTTTCTTTTTTTTTAAATTTTCTGGTATTTCTATACTAAGTTTTTTTGATGATTCTTTTAAAATTCTATCTTCGTATAAACCTTTTTGTAAGTCATTATCACTAAATGATAAAATATCCTTTTTAATATCTTTCAACAACTTAACAGGCTGACCATCATCCTCTATTGTAAACATGATAACTGTAGTATTATCTCTTCCACCTGCTCGATTTGCAGAGGTTATAAGTTCATTTACAGCAAAAGCTAAATTTTTACCATTTTTATTAACTATATCATTAATTGAATTATCATCAATTTCACCATTTAAACCATCACTACACATGATATAAAAATCATTTGGTTTATAATGATACTGCCTATAATCTACTTTTACACTAGAAGCTATACCTACTGCTCTTGTAATAATGTTTTGATTTTCTGTAAACTTTACATCTTCTTGTGTTAACTTACCGGCATCCAATAAATCATTTATCTTAGAATGATCTTTTGTAAGAAGTTTTATGTTACCTTCTCTAATTCTATATAATCTACTATCTCCTACGTGATAAACGTTTAATACATTGTAGTCTCTATCAACTTTAGACATTACAGCTGTAGTGCCCATGCCAGCAAGTTTCGGATATTTAATAGTCAAATTGTATAACATTCTATTCGCAAGCATAATTGCTACAATAGGAGAAAAAATATCTATATCATTGCCAATTTTTGAAAGTTCATTACCAATAATATCTCTTACTTGCTCAATATTAATAGTTTTACATAATTTAAGAATAACCTCAACAGCTACTTGACTAGCAAATGATCCAGCAACAGCACCTCCCATACCATCACAGACTAAATAACAATCTTCTCCTATGCCATAAGAATCTTGATTTTCTGTCCTTAAAAGCCCTATATCTGTTTTAGCATAGTAAGAAATTTTCATAAAAACCTGACCTTAAGCCTCTTAAACTTCCTTCTGACTGAAATAAAGATTTTAAAAAATACAAAACAAACAAAAACTAAGGTAGATGAATAAAATATCAAATAATATTTAATTTTAAACTGAGGAGTCCCTTGACTCGTATGGGCTGCATTCCCTAAATACATAGGCCATGGACAAAAATTTTTTATAACTTTTGAGTTCGTGTTTATAACTTGTAAAGCATTAGTTGCATTGGCAAATATAATATTTAATTTGCCCGAACCAAAAGCATCGGCAATTAAAGGAGCTGACGTTATAGGCACATTGCTAGCTTTTATTTCAGCAAGAATTTCTAATTCCTGTCTTCTAATATTATTTTTAATAACTATTATTCGTCCATCTTCTGTCCCAATAACAAATTCATCATGACCATCTTTATCAAAGTCATACTTAGATGGACTAGATATTATCCTTTTAGCATTAGGGATATCCAATTTTGATAAAAGCTCACCTGAAGAATAAGTTGTTTTTCCCTTTAAGTTGTATACAGTTCCATTAGCTGAAACAACAAAAACGTTCCCATCAGCAATTAAAGGTGACGCAGTATATTGCAAGTCCAAAGGTGGAGTAGGTTCAACTAAAAAACTCCATAAGACATTCAAATTATTGACATCAATTGCAGTGACATACTGAGGATAATTTGTTTGCACCACAATATCTGCACGACCATTTTTTGTTATATCCCCAACAGCTGGCGCCTCCACAATAAAATGTTCTTTGCCGGTTTTTTCCAGCAAATCCAACATTTTCTTTTCACGTGATTTTCCATTTATAAAATAAATTTTTCCTTTACTATTTGCAACAACAACTAATGCTGTATCTTTTTTTCTATTACATAGAACAGGCGTTGCATATAAAGGTCCATCAACATATTCTGTAACTTTTTCATACTCTTTTTCATAGCCAACATTATATAAAAAGTTAACAGCACCATCTTGAGAACATACAACTATATCCATCTTTCCATTACCAGTTAAATCAGCTACTAAAGGAGTAAGGCCTGCAATATCACCCCCTATAACTTCTTTTCTTATTAAACTACCAGTTTGTCCATCATAAATATATAGCATAGAAGTCGCTGACAAAACAATTATATCTTTTACACCATCATTATTTACGTCTGCAATCATTGGAGAAGCGATATCTAAATTAAGTACTTCTAAACGATTCCATAATTCTTTGCCGGTTTTTAAGTCCCAACAATATAAGAAACCAGAACCAGTAAGACTTACAAGAGCATTATTACCATTATTTAAAATATCTCCAACGACCGGAGTAGAAGTTTTACGATAATCTTCTAAATATTTTAAGAGGATATCTTTTTTAAAAGTTGTATTCAATTCTAATGTCAACTTTTCATCGTAAGAATTCATGATAGATAGTTTTTGATGTGAAACAAAAGCAAAACATAAAGATAGAATAGTGACTAGAATAGTAAGAGAAATAGATAATGGCTTTATAAATCTTAATAAAAACATATGTTGTTTTGATGGAAAAGAATAATCTTCATTAGTAGAATTGGCAAATCGGAAAATAGATCTTCCTATAGATATTTCATCTCCACTTTGTATAGAAAAACTTTCAAATTGCCCTATTTTTAAACCATTTACAGCAACTCCTCCAGTACTGCCAGTATCTTCAACAAAAAATTTACCATCCTTAAATGAGATTATGGCATGTCCTTTAGAAACTGTATTGTCATTAAACAACACTATATCATTTTCTATTCCTTTGGGAGTAAAAATATCTCTACCAATAAACGTTTCGACATCTTTTACAAAATATTTTTTACCTTCAAACTTACCATAAATTCCTAGAAGATAGTACCTATTCTCTGGGGTAGAATTTTTTTGCCAATATTCTAATATATAAGAACCTACAGTAATACTATCACCGTTAGAAAGCTCCTGCTCTAAAACAGTTTTGCCATTAATTTTAACACCTGATATTGTGTTGTGATCTTTAATATAATACTTGTTATTTTTTAACAGTAAAGTGCAATGACTATCTGAAACTAATGGATCATTAATAACAATATCATTTGTTTTTTTACTTCCAATAAAAACCTTATCTTTCCTTTTTAAAACATATTCACCCAAAATTTCTTCTTTTTTCTTCAGCAATAACAAGGGCATAAATTTCTCCTTGCAGTATAAATAAGAATAAAACTATTATTTATTAATATGTAAGAGGCTTACCACAATTTGAACAAAATTTTAGTTTCTTCCCCTTTGGAATTATATTAGCATACCCACAATTTGAACAAATTACTACTTCTTGCCCATCTTTTGTAGTTGTCGTTTTACTTACTCTATTATCAACTGCTGACTCTACACCTACTGCTTCTATATTATCTATAACATCGATATTCTCAATAATAGGCAAAGAATTCTTCTTTGAAATTAAAGTTAATTTCTTAATATTGTTATTAATTGTTAAAGAAACGCTAAAGGTCTGTGTCATAAATCCTTTAGCAACAATCTTTCCTTTTATATTTTTTTTTGCAAATTTATATTTCCAGATTCCCTCCTTACTAGTTTTACCTAACATTATATCATCAATCCAAATAGCAGCACCATAAACAGGTAATCTATTGCCATCTTCATTAATATATGAAACTTCCAAATTTAAAGGAATTTTTGCAGGAGCCAATTCAACATTTATAGAATTTGTCTTCTCAATATCTACATTATCTCTAACAAGAGACTCAAAACCCTCTCCCCAAAAAGTAAACTTGTATACACCAATAGGAAGAGACATAGATAACGGCTTATCAGCACTTATATCTTGTATGTTTGATGATTCTAGTCCGCTATCATCTGCCATTTCTAGATTTACCTGACTTCTCGTACTTAAAGTAGAAGAACTCATAGCTTCTGAATATCCATTATCATTTGAAGTAATAGTCTCCTTTTCATTATTTAAAGGTTCATCTTCTTTTGCTCCTGTATGTAAATCTATGGGCACTTCGGGACTTTTATTAGATGATTGAGTATTAAAATTCTCTTGTTGGTTAGCACTTTCTCTATTTAATACAATATTACTGGACATATTAATTTCGTGACTAGAAAAACTACTTTGTGATATTGCATCTTCATTTTTTTGATTACCTTGTAAAATAATATTGTCTGATTGTACAGCAATATTATTTTCATTAATATTCTTACGTTCTATTTTTAATTTTGCTTTAAAAAACTTAGATGAACCTTTAGCTTTTACCCTAAATGTAACTAATTTACGCATATCAATAAGTTGTTGTTGTTGGGTAACAGAAGATACTTGTATCTCTTCTACTACTTCAGAATATTTACCATCAGGATCAAGAATTTTAATTTTATAGTTACCTTCTTTCAATCTTAAATCAATCGGCGTAATACCTGCAGGTTTTGGTTCGCCATATACTTGCAAAGTCATATTTGTTGGATTTGTATTAAAATTAATTTTTTTATACAAATAACCTGCTATACTAAACACTTGGTCATTACCTTGATTTTGTATTGATACATTCCAAAAATTTTTATCTACTCCTGCAAAAATTTCTTCTTGACTAGACTTAGTAAAATCTATATTACACTGACCTTCTTTAAATTCTTTTGCATCAGAACCAAGATTATCAAAACCAGGTAGTGAAAGTCTTAAAGTATGTGTTTGGCCTGCAGAAAGTTGTACTTTATATGGAGAAACTCCAACTTTATTCCCATCCACATAAATAATTGCATTGCTTGGATAAGATGTAACATTCAAATCAACATCAAATATAAGTTCTATTTTTGCTTGATCCTTCTTAGAATTTTTATCTATTGTAATAATACGTTGTATCGGATTAAAACCTGGCTTGACAGCGGTAACAACATATGAACCTGGATGAATGTTTCTTAAAGTAATAGGTTTCCGTAAAGCTTCGTTTTCAATAATCACATCTCCCTCTTTGGTTTTTAACGAAACAACTGAATCTTGAGGAATCGTAGTGATTATAACATCTGCAGGATTAATTCTTGCATAAATATATTCGCCGACCGGTGTAACTTGTAAAAAAATGTCACAAACTAAAGAAACAAAAACTAATATAAAAAAAACCATTGCGATTTTTACTAAAATATTTTTTAAATTTCCTATTTTTTTCTTAAACCAATCATCGACTTCTTCAAAAATAGTTTTTCCTTTCGATTCAAATTGTGGCTGTGGTTTTGTCTGGTCATTTTCACTACCAACTTGTTTAACAGTTGGCATTATAATTTGTTCTTTAGTTTGACCTGCAATAAAGTCTATAGTATTAATCTTAGCAACAGATGTATCGCTATTTAGTGTATCTATATTAATTGTTTTAACAATGTTTGAAACAGCAACAGATTCATTAAATTCTTTCTCCATTATCTTTAAAATAAAAGATGAAAAATCTGAAATAATATCCTCTTCATCTACACCTTTTAAAACTCGTCTTAAGTCTCTATACATTTCAATAGCCCTTTCATACCGCAAATTTCTATCTATCTGAAGAGCTTTGGAAAGAATTTCTCCAATTTCATCGGGCAAATCTAATCCATTTAAAAAAGTTTTGTTAAATCCCTGATTTAAAATACAAAATTTTATATTAGAAACATCACCAGAAAAAAGTTGTTTACCTGTAAGCATTTCATATAAAACAACAGCTGTAGAAAATATATCAGAGCTATGGTCTATATCTTTAGCTCCTTTTATTTGCTCTGGAGACATATAAGAATACTTTCCGGTTAAAATTGATTCTTTTAAAGTAGTATTTAAATCATCTGCAGTTTTTGCAATACCAAAATCACTCAACTTAATATTGCCCTCAAAAGAAAGGAGAACATTCCCAGGAGAAATATCACGATAAACTATACCATACGGACTATGTGTAATAGGATCCATAGCAACGCGGTTTATATAATCTATTGCTCTAAGTATACTCATACAAATAACAATAGAAAATTCCCATGGAATTTTTATTTGATATTCATTACATCTTTTTATAAGATTTTCAAGATCTGTGCCATTAACATGGTCCATTAAAATATAAAAAGAGCCGTTATTGCCTTTCCAAAAATTTTGCACTCTTACAATATTTGCATGTACAATATTTTTGGCAATCAACGCCTCTTTATAAAACATTTCTACAAATTTCAATTCAGAAAATTGACTTAGAAGCTCTTTGCAAGCAGTGTAGTTTTTTAAACTAAAATCATACATCTGCCATACAATACCAAAACCACCAACTCCAATTTTTTTTACACTTACATATTGTCCATTAATAATAAATTTAACATTTGAGACTTTTTGAGATTGATTATCAAGCACTGTCATTTCCTTTTGCTTAAATTTTTACTCAAATTATGTCATTCATGTGTCAATATGCAAATACTATTGTAAATATAAAAATAATATTAGTCAACTTGTAACATACCATTAGAATAGAATCGGTTTACTATATACTAAAATCTAAATATTTTTATCTGCCATCTCAGCAGCTGTTGGCTCAACAACATCAAATAATAATTCTGAATCTGATGCGTTGTTTGTTTGACAATCATCTTTAGAAATATTTTCAATAAGAGGCAATTCACTCAAATGAGCCAATCCAAAATGTTTTAAAAAATCTTGTGTTGTTCCATAAAGCAAAGGTTTTCCTAAGGTTTCTTTCCTACCAACTATTTTTATAAGTCTTCTTTCCAAAAGAGTATCTATAACCCCAGAAGATTCAACACCTCTTATTTCGTCAATTTCAGCTCTTGTTATAGGTTGTTTGTATGCAATCATAGCGAGTGTCTCTAAAGCAGAAGGAGATAATTTTAAAACAGCCTTTTCTTTTAATAGTTTTTTAATCCAACTAGAGTATTCTGGTTTTGTTACAAATGTCCAACCATCTGCAACAAACTTAATATTATAAGGTTTGTTTAACTTTATATATTCGTCCTGCAATTGGCTTAAAATATCTTTTATACTAGAAGCATCCGGACAATCAGTTTTTAATATATCTTTAAAATCTTTAAAATTTAAAGGCTTTTCTGAAACAAAAAGCAATACCTCTAAAATTTTTTTGATCTCAGATATTTCCATCCTCTTCCCCTTGTATATTATCGATTTTACTAATCTCATCTGTAACAGGAACACTAGCATAATCAGAACTGCCCATATCAATATCACCTTTCTGCGAAGTTATTCCTTCCACTAAGGCCAAAACATTTTCAACATCTTTTAGATTAGCTTCAACTTCATTATTAACTTTATAAATTCGTATTTCTGTAAAAAGTTCAGACTGCCTAGCTATAATTTGTTTATTTTTTACTAGTTCTAAAACTGCCATAAAACACACTATTAATGCAGGTTTTGAATTTTGATTTTTTAGTATTTCTGTAAAAGAAACATATTCTTTATCTTCTAAGATATCAAGAATTTCTCTAATTTTAACTTCTATAGGGATCTCTTGATACATAATTTCTTTTATGTCTTCAGGTAAGGTAATTAAAGTCTTGCGAAACCATCTCACTAAATCAAAAATTGTAACATCTAAAATAAAGTCATGTTTACTTATTACTTGAGCTGGTCTATAATAAACCTGAGTACTCTCTAAAACTTTATAAGACAAAAGCTTACCAATTTCTTTATATTTTTGATACTCTAATAACCTGTTCTTGAGCTGGTCGAGCATATCACCTTCTTCATCTTGTAAATCACTACTTGAAGGCAACAAAGATTTAGCTTTTATCTGCATAAGAGTAGATGCCATTACAAGAAATTCGCCAGCTATTTCAATATTCAAATTTTGTATTAAACCTATATATGAAAGATATTCGGCAGTAATATCAGCTATTCTTACCTGACTAACCTCAAGATCATTCTTCTTTATAAGGTGTAAAAGAAGATCTAATGGACCTTCAAACATGTCTAGATGTATATCGTAAACCATTTAAGAGACCCCATTAGAATTTTAAAACAGCTCTTAATTCAATCATAGTTTTTTGAGCAACTTCTCTTGCTTTTTGATTTCCCTCATCAATTATCTTTTGTAAATAATCTTTATCTGCAATTACTTCTTTTCTTTTTACTGTAAAAGGTCTCATAAACTCCGAAAGTATTTCCATTAACTCTTTTTTACATAACACACAGCCAACCGAACCTGCCTTACACTCATTTTGTCTTTTTATGTAATCTCTATTAAACATCTTATGAAAAGAAAATACAACACATCCTTCAGGATGCCCAATATCATCTTTTTTTATTTTTAATGGATCTGTAAACATGGCTCTAACTTTTTCTTTCAAAACATCATCTTCTTCTCCAAGTAAAATTGTGTTACCATAAGATTTTGACATTTTTCTTCCATCTAAGCCTACAAGTCTAGAGGTATTTGTTAAGCATTCTTTTGGTTCAATCAAAACGTTACCATAAAAATTATTAAATCTTCTAGCTATTTCTCTAGTAAGCTCTAAATGTGCAAGCTGATCTTCTCCTACAGGGACTAAACTTGCTTTATAAAGCAAAATATCTGCTGCCATTAAAACTGGGTATCCTAAAAAACCATAATTATTAAGATCTTTATTTTTTATTTCTTTTATTTGTTCTTTATATGTTGGGCATCTTTCAAGCCAACCCAAAGGCGTTATCATAGAAAGAATTAAAAATAGCTCACTGTGTTGTAAAACTTTAGATTGCTTAAAAATAACTGCTTGATTTGGATTTATTCCTGCTGTAATCCAGTCACCAACCATTTCATATGTACTCTCATCTATTTTAGATGTATCTTCATAGTCTGTAGTTAAAGCATGCAAATCAGAAGACATATAAAAACATTCAAAACTTTCTTGCATCTTGACCCAGTTTTTTAAAACTCCAAAATAATGACCTAAGTGAAGTCTTCCTGTGGGACGCATACCGGACAATACTCTTTCTTTTGCACTCATAAAAGCTCTCTTTTACATTTACATTAAAAAATAATACCACTTAAATTTGTCACAAAAAAATGAATTATAGGATATAAAATACTCCACGCTAAACCTGAAGATAATACTATAAATAAAATTATTAAACATACAAAGGGATTTAAACTTAAATAACTCTTAGAAATTTTTTTAGGTAAAAAATAAGCAACAACTTTCGAACCATCTAATGGAGGAATTGGTATCAAGTTTATAACAGCAAGAACAAGGTTTATATTAAGCATTACATACAAAAAATTTTCTATTGATCCGCCAAACCCATTAGCAAAATCTGGGAATTGACTAATCACGCGTATTCCAATACCGGAACACATAGCAAGCAATATATTGGATGCAGGTCCTGCAAAAGATACAATAGCTCCATCTAACTTTGGATTCTTTAAATTAGAGTAATTTACAGGAACAGGTTTAGCCCATCCAAAAAGTATTGGAGCTTTTATAAATAATAGCATAGCTGGGAGAACTATACTTCCAAAAAGTTCTAAATGAACAAAAGGGTTAAGTGTTATGCGTCCAAGATCTTTTGCGGTATCATCACCTCTCAAATGAGCTACATATCCGTGTGAAACCTCATGAATTATAACTGAAAAAACAAAAACAACAATATATACAAAAATTTCCATTTGAATTCCTTAGTAACATTTAGGCTCTCTAAAAACCATTACATTTTTTACCTTGCTTTGAAAAAAAATCTACAATAAATTATACGAATCAGGGTTTTAGACAAGACCAATTTGACTTTATAAAATTTTAAAAATAAGACCATTAATTTTATGTTTTTTGAATATATTTGTCAATAAAAAACTATTGAAAAAATCACTAAATTTTACAATTTATACATTGACAACTTAAAAAATTTAGATTAGAATATACTTGCAAGTAAGAATGGGTGGGGTGTCCCGCGTTTCTACTTGTTTATAGTTAAAATTATAAAAATGGAATGGGACTTTCTCGTTCGGCGTTATAGCCTCTGGTTAATCCGGAGGCTTTTCGCTTTCTACGGGTAAATTTTCAATCCGCAGTCTTCAAATTTCCCATCCTGCTTTCTAAACTTGTTTTTCAATATCTCAAAAGCCCTGTTTGGCTGATTAGGGTTTATAGCGTATCTGCCTATCGGTCTTGCCATTAAGTCAACAAATTGCAAACCCAAAGAATTTGTTGCTTTTGGAGTAATTTCTATATTTAAATTATTCCAGTTCATTTCTCTCATCAGGTCATAGAAATTTACTTTCAACTCTTTGTCTTCCTGCTCTCCTCTCTTTTCAAACAGCAAAGTCGTCATATCATTTGAAGCGTTGTTTTCTTTAAGAAATTCTTGTATTCTTTCAATACATAGTTTGCTCGCAAATGATATGCGTGAGGCAGTCTTTCGGCTTTAATTTTTATAGCAGGTTTATTTATAACTGTTGCAACAAGGGTGTAATCTATGCCGATTATTAAATTATTAAAATCCGTCATAAAATTATTTAAAATATCTCTATTTTTTAATAGTGAAAATTCGTTAATTTTCTTGTGAATTTCCCTCTCGTGAAATATGATTCCGTCATTATGAAAATATTTTAATTTTATATCAGTAAATTTAGGCAAAAGATTATGCAGATATTCCCCTTTCTTAATAATACAGCAAGCCAAAACAAACACGGAGTATTGCTGATTTGTAAAATCTAAAATATGGTCTCCGCTTTCGTCTATAAAAATAATATATTTACTATCAGCCATTTTTATTTCCTCGTATAGAATAGATAATGAAAAGATTATACAAAAATAAACAGGTAAAATTTCAGGCGAGTTCGTACTTTGAATATGACTTCTTATGTATTATCCCTCTTGGCTTTTCCTCTTCATCTTTCATAAACCCAAATTCAAGCTGATTTTTGTACCTGAGCCTTTCTAAAAACATCTTCAATTCTTCTTCATTATGCACTACTACTAGGTGTTCTACCCCTATGCGAACTCTTCCATCTTTACAAATTATTTTTACTCTTGTTCTTTATTTTATCTATTTTTTCTTTGCATATGTATCTTTTCATGACATTTATTTTAGCATACCAAGCCCTTTGGTAACCACTTTTTTCTATTTTTGTGAGTTTATTCTTCCCTTTTTTTAAAACAGTAAAAGTCAGGTTCTATGTTTTTTGAATATATTTGTCAATAAAAAACTATTGAAAAATCATTAAATTTATAACTTAAACAATTTGCTTTTTTCTATATAAAAAGATAAAATTCTTCCATTATTAGTAGCTCTCTAACAAGCCTTACGTTTTTGCCTTGCTTTGACAAAAAATTTACAATAATTATACGCATTAGGATTTTCAGAGAAACCCTTTTAATATAAACCAGAGGAATATTATGGAAAGAAGATTTCAGGTTGTAGTCATAGGTGCAGGACATGCTGGTTGTGAAGCTGCCTTAGCTTCTGCAAGAATGGGCTTAAAAACACTCATTATTACATTAAATGTTGATTCCATAGCAAGAATGCCTTGTAATCCTGCTATAGGAGGGATAGCTAAAGGACAAATGGTTAGAGAAATTGACGCTATGGGAGGTGAAATGGGTTGGATAACTGACCATGCTGGCCTTCAATTCAAAATTCTAAACAGTTCAAGAGGACCAGCTGTTTGGTCTCCAAGAGCGCAATGTGATAAGGAACTTTATTCTGTTTTAATGTCAAAGTCTTTACAGAATCAAACAAATTTAGAAATATTACAATCTGAAGCAATTTCTATAATAGTTAAAAATGGAAAAGTTTGTGGAGTTAAAATACTTACTGGAGAAGAGATAGAAGCAGAGGCTGTTGTAGTAACAACTGGAACCTTCTTAAAAGGCACAATTCATCTTGGAAAAATGCATTTTGAAGGAGGAAGATTTAATGAAAGACCTTCTTCACATCTTTCAAAATCATTAATTGACGATGCTGGATTAGAGCTTGGAAGGTTTAAAACAACAACAACGCCAAGAATTAATACTTTGTCAATAGATTATTCAAAAATGACAGAACAGCCTGGAGATGAAAAACCAAAACCTTTTTCACATTTTACAGAAATAGAATCTTGGAGAAAAAATTTAAAACAACTTTCTTGCTGGCTTACATATACAAATCCAAAAACACACAAAATTGTAGGAGATAACTTGGATCTTTCTTCAATTGATATAGGGCAAGTAAACAGCAAAAGTCCAAGATACTGCCCTGCTATAGAAGAAAAAATTGAGCGTTACCCAGAAAAGACAAGTCATCATATTTTCGTAGAACCAGAAGGATACAATACAAATGAAGTATATTTAAATGGCTTATACACTGGACTTCCATTTGATTTACAACAACAAATGATCAACTCTATAGCTGGCCTTGAAAATGCAAAAGTCATACGTTATGGATATGCTATAGAGTACGATTATTCAAGTCCCTTACAAATAACAAAATCTCTAGAAACAAAAACTTGTCAAAATCTTTTTTTGGGAGGACAAGTTAATGGCACGACTGGATATGAGGAAGCTGCATCTCAGGGTTTTGTAGCTGGAGTAAACGCTGCCTTAAAAGTTTTGGGTAAAGAGCCGCTTATCCTAAAAAGAAACGAATCTTACATAGGAATATTAATAGACGATATTACAACAAGGGGCATGGATGAACCTTACAGAATGTTTACTTCTAGAGCAGAGTATAGACTCTCCATTAGAAACGACAATGCAGACTTAAGACTTATGGACATAGGACGCTCTTTAGGACTTATTTCTGATAAAGCCTATAAAAAATTTGAACTCTACAGAAATACTTTAAATGATATATATAACAACACCATTGACAACCTTCCAACTGATCAAGATTTATCACCATGGTCATTGGAAAAGGCAAAAGAAGAAGTGTATATTCATAAAAAATATGAGGGATACATTGAAATACAAGACAAGTTGGCAAACAAAGTGAAAAAAAATGAAGATAAAAAAATTCCTTCTGATTTTGATTATAGTAAAATAAATTCTTTATCTGCAGAAACAAAACAAAGACTTATACAAATACGTCCTCAAACAATAGGACAAGCATCAAGAGTACATGCAATTAAGCCTTCTGACATAGCTATAATCACAATACATTTAGAAAAACAAAAAAAGGAGAGAAAGCAAAAAATAAGTGGACAATACAATAGTTGATATATACTTTTTTACAGGTACAGGGAATACTTTTCTTGCTGCATCAAAAATCGCACAAATTCTTGAAAGTAAAAACTACAAAGTAAGTGTGTCTGATATAGCAAAAAGTGAGGCTGCTTCTATAAATTTGTCTCATATAATAGGGATAGGTTTTCCAATTGCATTTTGGAACACGTTCCCTATTGTTAAAAATTTTATAAATACTTTGCCCAATACAGAAAATGCTACAAAAGTTTTTATATTTACCACTATGGGAGACTCTTCTTTAAATGCAGCAAGCAATTTTGGACACGTTCTAAAAAACAAAGGATATAAATTAATTGGGGCTAGCAGCTTTTTGATGCCTAATAATTTTATAGCAGTCCAAAAAGAAAGTAAAAACATTGAAAAGAGAGAAAAAGCCTATAAACAACTGCAAACTTTCGCAAAAAGTTTAACTGACACAGATATAAAACCTGTAAAAACAAACTCCTTTTTTAAGTTATGTTTTGTTATTACAAATTTTATAACCGATAGATGGAAAGGCAAATTATTCCAAAAAATCGTTAAGTTTAAAATTCAAAAAAAGAAGTGCATTAAATGCGGTTTTTGTGCTAA
Source organism: Candidatus Endomicrobiellum cubanum (assembly GCA_031269735.1). Taxonomy (GTDB): domain Bacteria; phylum Elusimicrobiota; class Endomicrobiia; order Endomicrobiales; family Endomicrobiaceae; genus Endomicrobiellum; species Endomicrobiellum cubanum. The sequence continues at coordinate 34,695 of JAISYS010000036.1, forward strand.
AATCTGCCCAGCAAAAAACATTGATTTCAACGGAACTTATCCTACTTTTAAAGCTCGAAATTGTCAGATATGTATGAGATGCATATCTTACTGTCCTCAAAAAGCAATAAAATCTGTTTTAATAAGAAAAACATATCAAGCTTTAAATAAACAAGAGCAAGAAAAATGCTTCTTTTAGATATATTAGGATTTACAGCAGGTTTCTTTTCCATGATAATCTTTGTTCCACAGATTTACAAAACTTGGAAAAACAAATCTGCTAGAGATGTCTCTATTCAAACATTTATTATATGTACAATAAGTAACATTCTGTGGGTAATTTACGGCATTTTTTTAAAAGAACCTGCTATTTACGTAACAAATATTGTGATGTGTTCTCTTGCTTTAACACAAATTTCTCTAAAAATTAAATATGATTTTAAAAAATAATTTACTATATGCAAGATATTTTAATATTTAAACAATTCCAGGAGTACGCTAAAATAAACATAATCTCTTTTTTATCAGAAGAAATGATAAATGGATTTGAGATATACTTTAACGAACTTATAGAATGGAATCAAAAATTTAATCTTATATCTTTTAAAACAGAACAAGACATATTATACAGACACTTTTGCGATTGCCTATATAGCGCAAAAGCAATGAGTGAATTAGAAAATTTTAAAAGTGCAAAGGTAGCAGACTTGGGAACTGGCTCAGGCATGCCAGGAATACCTGTAAAAATTGTGTTGCCTAACATTCAAATTACATTAGTTGAATCCATAACAAAAAAATGTAAATTCCTTGAAAGCGTAAACAACAAGCTGAATTCTAATATAGAAATACTAAATACTCGAGCAGAAGAAATAGGACAAAATCTAAAATACAGAAATAAGTACGACTTCGTTTTATCTAGAGCTGTAAGCAAGTTTTCTCCTAACTTAGAAATTTCAATCCCATTATTAAAAATTGGTGGTTATTTTATAGTTCACAAAACAAAAGATTCAATTTTAAACCTAAAAGAAGGTTTACCCTCTTTAGATAATGCTCTTAAACATCTTGGATCAAAATTAGAAAAAACTATATCCTACAATTTGCCTAATCAAGACCTTGATTATTGCATTTTAATATTTAAAAAATATAAAGATACGCCGTCACAATTTCCTAGAAAAGTTGGAATACCAGAAAAGAAACCTTTATAGTCAAATTTTTATGGATATGTATACATATTAATGAATTTTAATAGTCCCCTGACTTGACCGGTTTAAGGAAAAAAAGGGGAAATCACTCATAAAAAGGAAGGAAAGGGGTAACCCAAAGAGTTAGTTTTATATAAAAGCATCTACTTTTTGTTTTTTCTAAAAATGAAGTTGTCCTCTTTACTTGTATATATTTTTTACATAATTAGTGT